>JBKPCD010000084.1:0-17692 GCA_046727175.1 Acidobacteriota bacterium
GCCTCGAGCCGAGAGTCTATTCCGCCCGCAACGTCGCGAGCGGCTTCTTCCTCAACACGTCTGCGCTCGCGAGCACGCCGATGATGCCGACGAGCAGCGTCGTCAGCACGGCGCCGACTGTCAGGAGGCCGGGTGCCGGGCGCCATTCGATGTCGAAGACGTAGCGACAGCCGGCCCAGCTCATGACAAGCGCGCCCGCCGCGCCGATCAACCCGGCGAGGAGCCCCAGCGCGGTGTACTCCAAGGCGAGCATGGTCCCGAGCGTGCGCGTGCTCGCGCCGAGCGTCCGCAGGATGGCGGCCTCATAAATCCGCTGGAACTTCGTCATCGCGACGGCGCCAATCAGGATCAGCGCACCGCTCGCGAGCGCGATGCCGCCGACGATGGAGATCGCGAGCGTGACGTTGTCGAGCACACTCTGGATCGTGGCCATGACCTCTCGAACGTCGATGGCCGAAACGTTCGGAAACTGCGCGACGAGATCGCGTTGGAACAGCGCCCGCGCCGTCGCATCTTCCGGGCCACGGAGGACGCCGATGTACCAGTGCGGCGCGCGCTCGAATGGTCCAGGTCGGAACACGAACATGAATCCGCCGGCCCTCGAGTCCTCCCAGTTGACGTCGCGCACGCTCGTCACGCGCGCCCGGATCACCTTGCCGACCACGTCGAAGCGCATGAGATCGCCCACATTGATCCGGAAGCGCTCGTGAATGCTGCGCTCGATCGAGACTTCGAGTTCGCTCGCATCATCTGACAGCGGCGGTTCACCCGTCCAGAAGCGCCCCTGCACAAGGCGTTCGTTGTCTTCGAGATGGTCGCGGTACGTGATGACATACTCGCGCGCGAGCGACCCGCGCCCGCGGACGTCCTCATAGTTCTCCAGGTTCAGGTCGCGTCCCTGTACGCCGGTGACTCTCGCGCGAAGGACCGGAATCAACCGCGGCGCGCTCGCGCGCGACTCGAGGAACGATCGAACGCCGGTGAGCTGATCCTGCTGAATGTCAATCAGGAACATGTCGGGCCCGCCGCGCTGCAGCTCCACCGAGAACTCGCCGAGCAGGTTCGTCTGAAGCGCGCGCACGCCGAGCACGAAGAAGCTGCCAAGACCGACAGCGAGCAGGATGACTCGCGTCTGGTTGCCCGGCCGTCGAAGACCAATGACCGCATGCCGAAGCGGGAACCACGGCGCCACCGATAGCGGCCTGACGGCACGGACGAGCCCTGCGCCCGCAACGTGCAGAACGAGCGCGATCCCAGCAAAGCCCACGCTCACCAGAGCCCCGACGCGAAGCGACGACGCCTGCCAGGCCGCAACGCCAACGAGCGCTGCGCTGACGACAGCCGTTGCAGCAACCGGAAGCCAGTCGACGTTGCGAACGAATCGCCTGAACCGTGAGACTGCACTGGATCGAGCCGACAGCTTCGGCCCGTGGTCCAGTCCCGCGGCACCTCGAATCAACAACAACGGCTTGACCGCACGAACCTCCAGCAGCGGAACGAGCGCGAACAGCAACGATACGAGCACGCCAACAGCGACGCCCTGTAGAACGCCGGAGCTCGTGAGGCCGTACGAGATGACGCCGAACGACGCGGCAACCGCGGGAGGAATGGAGGCGATCGCAATTGCCGCAAGCCCGACGCCAATGAGGCTGCCGGTGAGCCCGAGCAGCGTGACCTGAAGGAGATACGTCGCGAGGACCTGACGTGTCGTTGCACCGACGCACTTGAGAATCGCGACGCTGCGAATCTTCTGGCGCACGAACACGCGGGTGACGCTCCAGACGCCGATGCCGCCCAGCACGACGATAACGAACCCGACAAGGCTCAGGTAATTCTCGGCGCGGCTCAGGTCTTCACCGATCTGGTCTTCAGTGGAGCGATACGATCGGACGCTGACGAACCGGTCCCTCAACTCGCGACGAAGATCTGCGGCCAGCCGCTCGACGGCATTTTCGCGCACCCGCAGCAGGAGCTGATAGGTTGCGCGGCTGCCGAACGACAGCAGGCCGGTGCGCTGGAGATCGTCATAGTCCACGAGCACGCGCGACCCAAGGCTGAAGGCACCCGCCCGCCGACCAGGCTCCTTCGTAATCACGCCGCGGACGGTGAACGGTTGCCCGTTGATGAAGATGCGATCTCCCTGAGAGATGCCCAGCTGCGCCAGCAACTCCGGCCGGGTCAGCGCGCCGCGGCCGCTCAAGAGATCGTGCGAATACCTGGCGCCGCCCTGCAGCTGGATCGTTCCGTAGAACGGGAACTCCTGCTGCACCGCGCGGAGCTCCACCATCCGGGCGACCGCTGCGCCTTCCTCCGGCCGGACCATCGTGGCCATTTCGATCGCTTCAGTTCGCGCCAGGACAGGGGCGGCCGCAAGCACGCGGTCGATCTGGTCACGCACCTGCGGATCCCACGGCCTGCTCGTTTGCACCAGGACATCCGCGGCGATGAGCGAACGGGCTTCGCGCATCAGACCCGTCCGCAGGCTCTGCATCATCGAACGGAGCGCAACAATCGCGCCCACACCGATCGACACGCAGATGAAGAAGAACAACAGCCGCCGCCAGGACGCGCGCAGTTCCCGAACCAGCATGCGGAAGATGAACGTCATTCGCCGACCGCGACCGACTCGCGACTCGACACGCGCACCGCGTGTCCATCCTTCAACGCAACGGTGAAATCCGCGAGCGCGGCAAGCTCCGCGTCATGAGTCACTAGGACGAGCGTCGTGCCCCGCGTGCGGTTGACGTTGAGCAGCAGCTCGATAATCTGGTGGCCGGTGTTGCTGTCCAGGTTCCCCGTCGGCTCGTCCGCGAGGAGGATTGGCGGGTTGTTCGCGAGGGCGCGAGCGATCGCCACCCGCTGCTGCTCGCCGCCCGACAGCTGTGATGGATAGTGATGCCGTCGATCCGCGAGACCGACCTCAACCAGCAGATCGTTCGCGCGTCTCGCCGCGTCGCGCTCGCCCGCGATTTCCATTGGCACGAGCACGTTCTCGTATGCGGTCAACGACGGGAGGAGATGGAAGAACTGAAAGACGAATCCGATGCGCTTCCCGCGCAGGCGCGCCAGCCGATCCTCGTCGAGCGCGGTGATGTCCACGTCGTCGATGATCACGCGCCCTTCGGTTGGCGCGTCGAGGCCGGCAATCAGTCCAAGCAGCGTCGATTTGCCGCTGCCGGATGGCCCCGTAATCGCAGCCACGCGACCGCCGGCAATCGTGAGGTCGAGCGGATGAAGGATCGTGAGCGTGCTGCTGCCGCTGGGCACGCGTTTCGAGACGCCCCGCAACTCGATCATGACGAGGCCGCGAGCTGGTCGAGGATTGGCTGGAGCGCCGACCAGACAGTATCCGCGACTATCTGCGCGCCACGCACGTTCGGATGGATGCCGTCAGGCTGGTTCAGGTCCGGATGACCGGCGACTTTATCGAGAAGAAACGGAATGAGGATCACGTGCTCCTGCCGCGAGACATCGCGATAGACCTGGCGGAACGCTGCCGCGTACTCCTGACCGTAATTCGGAGGCGCCTCCATGCCCGCGAGGATGACCGTCACGTTGCGCGCCCGCGCGCGATCGATGATCTCCGACAGGTTCTTCTTCATGTCCGCGGCCGACAGGCCCCGCAAACCGTCGTTGCCCCCGAGCGCGACGATGAGGACGCGGACCGACCCCTGCATCGCCCAGTCGAGCCTTCTCAAACCGCCCGCCGACGTATCGCCGGAAACGCCCGCATTCTCTACCTCGAACTTATAGCCCGCCGCATCGAGCTTCTGCTGCAGCAGCGCAGGATAGGCCTGGCTTTCCAGCAGACCGAGTCCCGCGGTGAGGCTGTCGCCAAGAATGACGACCTTGGGTCGTTCCGGTTCCGTGGAGGACCGCACAGCAGCCGGCGCGGCCGCGACCGATTGCTGCGGTGCCGGGACTGCCTCCTCCTTCGCCCGGCACCCGGCCGACTGGATGCCGAACCACAGCGCGCAAATTGCGACACCAACGCGCGCGGCTGTCCTCGAACTCGTCATGAATCGTTATTATATAGACCGTCAAGCGGGTGCGGCGGTTCCGCGACAGTCAGGCTTTAGGCTCACGGCTCTCGACTGTAGGCGCACCTTCGGAAAGCCGTTCTTGTGCAGCGCGTTGCTTCATCACTGTGTGTGTGAACTCTCTCCGTACATCACCGGGGCGGTTTTCACGACGGGCCCAAAGCCAAAAGCCATAAGCCTAAAGCCTGAATCTATGGCTGATTTCTGACTCTGTCATGGCACGCGGTTGGGAATCGAAATCCATCGAAGCGCAACAGGATGAGGCCGCGCGACCGGCGTCCGCGCGACCGGCCTTAACCCCGGACCAGCGGGTTGTTGCCGAGCGGCGCCGTACGCTCGAGCTGTCGCGCGCACGCGCGATCGACGATCTGCGTCGAGCGACCGCACCACAGCATCGCCAGATGCTCGAGCAAGCACTCCAGGCCATCGATCAGCAACTTGCCGAACTGAGCCGGTAGCTCGGTAGTTCGTGAACTCGGTAGCTCGTTCCGACGGAATAACCCTTCGTCCTGCTTGCATTAGCGAGCCACCGAGCCACCGAGCTTACCGAGTTGCCGGATCCAGGGAACACAATTTGCTCAGCAATGAGGGTGAGGGCGCATGGCTGTCAAAGATGTCGTTCGAGTGGCTGCAATTGCCGACCTTCACTACGGACGGACCGCACCACAGGGTTCGCTTCAACCGCTCTTCTCGCAAATCAGCGACACCTCGGACGTGCTGGTCATCTGCGGCGATTTGACCGATTACGGGCTCGTTGAAGAGGCACGCGCCCTCACGCGCGAGATCACCACGGGTATCAAGATTCCCGTTGTCGCCGTGCTCGGGAACCATGACTACGAGTCAGGACAGCAGGAGGAGATCAAGAAGATCTTCGTCGATGCGGGTGTGGTGCTTCTCGATGGAGACACGACGGAGATCCACGGCATCGGCTTCGCCGGCGTAAAGGGATTTGCCGGTGGATTCGGTCGCCGGGCACTCGGGCCGTGGGGAGAAGAGATCATGAAGAAGTTCGTGCACGAGGCCGTTGCCGAGGCGTTGAAACTCGAGTCGGCGCTCGCACGACTTCGCACGCAGCGGCTCATCGCGGTTCTGCACTACTCGCCCATTCAGGAAACGGTCGAGGGAGAACCGCGCGAGATCTTTCCGTTCCTTGGCTGCAGTCGACTCGAAGAGCCGCTGACGCGGTTTTCGGTAAGCGCAGTTTTCCACGGCCACG
Organism: Acidobacteriota bacterium; assembly: GCA_046727175.1. Taxonomy (GTDB): domain Bacteria; phylum Acidobacteriota; class Vicinamibacteria; order Vicinamibacterales; family 2-12-FULL-66-21; genus JBKPCD01. The sequence goes on from JBKPCD010000084.1 coordinate 5,257, forward strand.
CCCACCACGGGCGGATTGAAGGCCGCACCCGCAGCAACGCACCGGTGTTCAACGTGTCGATGGCATTGATGCGCGAGACGTTCCCCGATCGCCCCTTTCGCCTCGTGGAAGTCGGAATGACGCCGGCAGCGGAAGCGGCCGAGCGTCGGGCCGGCGGCGATCGGCGGTCCGTTGAGCGCGCAGTGACAGGAGCGTGACATGCCACTGTCATTGATCGTGGCGCTCGCACTCGTGGGTGGTCAGGCGCAGCGGCCAGCTGCCACGCTTCCTGACGCACTCGGGATTCAGGTGATGCTGGATCGCGCCGGCTTCTCGCCCGGCGTGCTCGACGGCCACGTGGGACGCAACACGGAGCGCGCGCTCGCGGCATTTCAGTCGCAGGGGGGCGATGCCGCAGCCGTGCCCGCTGACGTGGTGACCCGGTACGTCATCACCGAGCTGGACGCCACCGCCGAGTACTCGCCGGACATCCCGGGCGACCTGGTGGAGCAATCGAATCTCCCCGCTCTCAACTACCGCGACATCGTCGAAGCCCTTGCCGAGCGCTTTCACTCGACGCCGGCGCTGCTTCGCTCACTCAACCCTGGCGCGGCGTTTACCGCCGGCGAGCAGATCACCGTTCCAAACGTGCAGCCGCTCGTGGCTCCGATCGAGAGGGTTGAGTTCTCGAGCGCCGAAAGTGTCCGCCCGACCGGCACCAGCGGCGGGAGTGCGAAGGAAGCGCACCAGGCCGCGATTCTCGCCAGACCGGATGTCGTCGTCACAGTGAGTCAATCTGCGTCGGCGTTGACGGTTGCAGACGCGAGCGGAAAGCTGATCATGTACGCACCGGTCACGATTGGGAGCATGCACGATCCGCTGCCGATCGGCGAATGGAAAGTCAACGCGATCTTGTTGAACCCTACGTTTCGATACAACCCGGATCTGTTTTGGGACGCGGATCCTACTCACACGAAGGCGATCATCAAGCCCGGTCCGAACAACCCGGTCGGGCTCGTGTGGATAGATCTCTCGAAGGAACATTACGGCATTCATGGGACGCCGGAACCCGAGGCAATCGGGCGCAGCCAGTCCCACGGATGTGTTCGCCTGACGAACTGGGATGCGCTGAAACTTGCCGGTCTGGTGAAACCCGGTACGCAAGTAATTTTCATGGACTGACGTGGCTCGAACGAAGTCAGAAACGATCAGACACGATGTGCGCACCTTCGGCGCGGGAGCGGCCTGCGGGTTCCTCGGTGGCGCGCTGCTGGCGTTGGCCGTGATGTCGCAGCACGGCGACGCGATCGAATCCGTCGTTGCGAAGTTGCAGCGAGTCAAAGGCCCCGGCGTGAGCGACGAGTGGAAGGATGCGGTTGAGTCCGCAGATGGCGTTATCAAGCCGTCGGAACGGCCGGTATCCACGACGGGCGCTGCAAGACGCGGCGAACCGACGGTCGGTCCCCTTCCCGAAAGTGCGGCGGAACTGCACGATCGAGACCTTCAGGTTCCGGTCGCGGGCGTACGTGTCGATCAACTGTCCAGTCAGTTCACGGACGCCCGGGATGGGCGTCGACACGAGGCCCTGGACATCGTCGCGCCGCGGAACACTCCGGTGATGGCTGTGGAGGACGGGAGGATTGCGCGTCTTTTTCTCAGCAAGGCTGGCGGCATCACAATCTACCAATTCGATCCAACTGAGCGCTACTGCTACTATTACGCCCATCTCGAGCGGTATGCGGATGGGCTCCGTGAAGGGCAGACAGTCCGGCGCGGCGAGACAATCGGATTCGTGGGCACCTCTGGCAATGCCCCTAAGAATACGCCCCACCTGCACTTCGCGGTGTTTCGATTGACGCCCGACAAACACTGGTGGGAGGGGACGCCCATCGATCCGTATCAGGTCCTTCGGTAAGCCTTTAAACCTTTCACCGGTTCAAGCCCGTCCAAGCTGGTGCAGGAGAGGAGCTTGCGAGCGGCTGACGCGACGCAGGCCGCAATGGCGCTGCTGCCTGAACCGGGGTCCCCACCGCGCGTTGTTGGCGCGGCGGGGTGCCAAGCGGGGTCCCCACCGCGCGTTGTTGGCGCGGCGGGGTGCCAAGCGGGGTCCCCACCGCGCGTAGGCGCTGTGGGGTGCGCTGAAGCCGCCCCGCGCCGCGTCCTTGGCGCGGTACGGCGCCCTCAGGCGGGGGGTCTCCTCGCCGCGCGTCTTCGGCGCGGTGGGGGCCGGACGGGAGCAACAGCACTGCGGTCTCACAGCAACGAGATACCGAGCGGTGTCGAGGCAGTCGACTACGTGGCGGATGCCGCGGCGGGGAACGTCCATGCCTTCGAGCACCTCTACAGGACTCACCTGCCCCGCGTGCACAGCCTCGTCCGGCGCATGGCAGGCGGTCGCGATACAGACGAGATCACGCAGGACGTCTTCGTCCGCGTGTGGCAGAAGCTCGGAACGTTCCGCGGCGACTCGGCGTTCGGGACGTGGCTCCATCGCCTCGCCGTCAACGTGGTGATCGAGCGGTTTCGCAGCGACACCGTACGCCGTCACCGCTTGCACGACGGCGAGGAGATCTTCAATCAACTTGCGGCGCCAGCGCGGTCCGGCGATTTCTCGATGGATTTCGAAACCGCGCTGATGTCGCTCCCCGACGGCGCGCGAGAAATTTTCGTGCTGCACGATGTCGAGGGCTACAAGCATCACGAGATCGCAACGATGCTGGATATTTCCGCCGGGACTTCGAAGGCGCAGCTTCACAGGGCCCGCATGATGCTGCGCCGTCATCTGAAACAGGGACGGGCGCGGTAACGGCCGGTGAACGATGACGGCCGCTGAGGTTCACCGGTTCCCCGTTCGCGGTTCCCGGTAGCGGTTCACGGGTACAGGACGATGATCACGGACGACCCATACAGAGATCGGCTCTCGGAGTACCTGGACGACGAGGATCTGCCCGCGCACGAGCGGGCGGCAATTGGCGCACATCTGGCACAGTGCGAATCCTGCCGCCGCACACTCGACGAGTTACGAGAGGTTGCCGGACGGGCTGCCGCACTCCTGGATACTCCACCGTCGTCGGAGCTCTGGCCCGGCGTCGCTGCGCGCCTCGATCCGCGACCGCGCCGTGTATTCGCCTCCTTCCGTCGCGGTACGCCGTCGCGGCGCTTCTCGTTCACGCTGCCTCAGCTCGTCGCGGCAAGCCTCGCGCTGATGATCGCGTCCGGTGGCGCCGTGTGGCTCGCCAGGCATGGGGGATCGCAAACTGAGCTTCCGACGATTGCAGGCAAGACGCCGGACGAGCCGATCGCTCCGGGGTTCGCACCCGCGAGCGTTGCCGATGCGCACTACGACGAAGCGATCGCGGATCTCGAGAAGATTCTCGAAGAGGGACGATCGAAGCTGGATCCCGAGACGGTCCGCGTTCTCCAGGAGAACCTCCGGACGATCGATCAAGCGATCGAGCAGTGCCGGCGCGCTCTGGCCGCCGATCCGGCCGATGCGTATCTCAACGACCATCTCGCAGACGCGAAGAGGCGGAAGCTTGCGTTGTTGCGGCGCGCGTACGCGCTGGCCGATCAGGAAAGTTGACGAATGCTTCGACAGGCACACGAGACGCGATGACCCGAACCAGGATCCTTATCAGCGCAACCGCGCTGGCCGGCCTGCTTGCAGGCAAGCCTTCGGTGGCGCAAGAGCCCGCACAGGACAGCCCGCGATCGGACCAGACGGTCCCCATCACACGCGGCGCCCGGTTGATGATCCAGAACTTCGCCGGCGAGGTCGTGATCCACACGTGGGACAAGGATCAGCTCCGCGTGCAGGCACGGCATTCGACGCGGACCCGCGTGAACATTCGGACTACGGACACTGGCGTACTGGTCAAGGCCTCGGGCGGCCCAGCAGGCGCGGTCGATTACGAAATCACTTCGCCGAGCTGGATGCCGGTCAAGGTCGAAGGCACATTCATCTTCGTCATGGTCGACGGGGCGCAAAGTGAGGTATCCGCCGAAACGAACCGCGGCGACATCGTCGTCAAAGGCGGGTCGGGGTACGTGACCGCACGATCGGTGCAGGGCGAAGTGATCGTCGACGGCGCGCGCGGGCGGGTCAACGTCAGCTCCGTCAACGAAGGAATCAAGATCACCGGCGCGAGCGGCGAGATCGTCGCAGAGACGACCAACGGATCAATCTCGCTCTCGAAGATCGATTCGAAGAACGTCGACGTCAGCACGGTCAACGGGAACATCACATGCGACGCCGGATTGGCAGACGGAGCGCGCTACAGCCTCGTCACGCACAACGGGGACATCACGATGACCGTACCGGAGAACGCCGGCGCAACGTTCACTGTGCGCACGTACAACGGGGAGTTCCACGCGGGCGGTCTTCCGCTGAAAGCGACCGAGGAAGTCCGGCGCGGGAAGCGCGCGATCTACTCGATGGGGAACGGAAGCGCGCAGGTCAATCTGGAATCATTTGGCGGTACGATTCGGCTCCGTCGTTCATCCGGCGCGGGCAGGAGTAAGGAGCCGTGAGCGGCTGTTGACTCAAGGCTTTAGGCTTTAGACCGCACGGCCGCGAGGTTTTCCCGGGGCCCAGCCCAAAGCCGAAAGTCTGCCTGCTCGCACCGTTGCTACTCTGCCCGCAACGCGACCGTCGGATCCACCGACGCCGCGCGCCGCGCGGGGATGGCAGCTGCGGCAAGCGCAGTCGCCGCGAGCATCGAGGCGATCACCACGAACGTCGACGGATCCGTCGGGCTGACCTGAAACAGCATCGTGCCCATCAGATGCGTCAGAAACAGCGCGGCGCCCACGCCGAACCCAACTCCGATGGCGGCCAGCTTCAGGGCGTGGGACACAACCAGGCCGGTAACGGCAATCGGTCGGGCGCCGAGCGCCATCCGGATTCCGATCTCGCGCGTCCGCTGACCGACCAGGTACGACATCACTCCGTAAATCCCGATTGCGGCCAGGACCAGCGCGAGCGACGCAAACCCGCCAAGCACGCGCATCGAGAAGCGGCGCGACGCCGACGCGGTGGCCTCGACTTCGTCCATGGTGCGCACGGCAAAGATAGGCAGGTCCGCGTCAGCGTCGCGAACCGCTCGTGCGAGCGATTCCTTGACCCGCGCCGGATCGCCGGTGACCTTTGCGACCAGACCGATTGAGAGGTTCGACACCTGTCCGAGCGGCGTCATCACTGCCGGCTGTGCCAGTGCATCGAGATTGTCATCGAGCACATTTCCCATCACGCCCACAATCGTGAGCCACGGGTTCCTCGGGTTCGGCCGGCCGATCGTGATTCGCTTACCAATCGGATCGACACCGGCGAACTGCCGCTGCGCGAGGAGCTGGTTGATGATGACGACCCGCTGACTGCGGCTGTCGTCGGATGCTTCGAATCGTCGGCCCTGCAGAATCGGGATGCGCATCACGTCGAAGTAATCGGGTGAGGCGAAGTTGAATCGCACTCGAGGCAGCGCGCCCGCCGTGGTGACTTCCCTGCCCTCGATTGTGATCGACGTCAATCCTCGGTTGCCATCGAGCGGTAACGATTGGACGATTGCAGCCGATTGCACGCTCGGAAGCGCGCGAACGCGGCGCAGGATGTCGTCGAAGAGCGCCACACGCGCCGCGGGTGCGTAATAGCGCCCGCTCTTCGGATCGTTGGGCTGCGGCAACCAGAGACGCGCCGTCAACACGCCGCGACCATTCACGCCCGGATCGACCTGCTGCAGTCGCCAGAAGCTCCGCACCAGCAGCGCCGCTCCGACCAGCAGCACCATGGCCAGCGCGAATTCACAGACGACCAGCGCGCCGCGGGCCGCGCGACGGGATCGCGTAGCAGACGATCGCGCGTCCTTCAGCGATCCGACAACGTCAGGATTGGAAGACTGCACGGCCGGTACGAGGCCGAAGATGATGCCGGTAAGGATCGAGACGCCGAACGTGAACGCGACGACGGCGCCATCCAGCCTGATCTCCGAGATCCGCGGAAGCCGGTCGGGGACCAGCGAGACGAGGACATCGACGCCCCAGACGGCGAAGAGCAGACCGACGACGCCGCCGGCGAGCGAGAGGACCAGGCTCTCGGTCACCAGCAGGCGTGCGATGCGGGCACGTCCTGAACCGAGAGCCCGGCGGACGGCGAGCTCGCGATGCCGGGAGGCCGCGCGCGCGAGCAGCAGGCCGGCGACGTTGGTGCACGCGATAAGCAGGACGAAGCTGACGGCGCCGAGCAGAACCAGCAGAAGTGACCCGGTCGGTCCGACGACGTCCTCCTGCAATGGAATCAGGCGTGGCGACCAGTTCCCGCGCGCAGGGTAGTCGGACGGAAACTCGGCTCTCAGCTGCCGGCCGAACGCGTCGAGGCGCTGCTGCGCGTCCCTCAGGCTGATACCCTGCTTCAGTCTCGCGATCCCTCCAGCCAGAATGTACGCTCCGCGCATTGGCGCCGAAAACGGCGCAGCGCTGAAGCCCGTCGGCGCCCACATCTCCACATCCGTACGCAGCGATCTGCCCGGATGCCTGAATCCGGGCGACATGATTCCGACGATCGTGTACCAGTCGTCGTCGATGCGGAGCTTCCGTCCGATCGTGTCGGGGGCTCCACCAAATCGCCGCTTCCACAATGCATCGCTGATCACGACGATTTCCGCGATGCCGGGATGATTGTCTTCGGGACCGAACACGCGGCCGAACGCCGCGTGCGCGCCCAACACGGAGAAATAGGAAGGGCTTACCAGCAGCACTTCGACGCGCTCCGGCTGATCGACCTGCGTCAGGTTCGCGTTGATCGGATACACGCCGGCAATCTCGTCGAAGAGGTCTGCTCGATCACGGTAGTCGAAGAGTTCAGGCGGCGAGAGGCCGACGTCCATCGCACCCGTTCCGCGGAAATCACCGGTCACACGCACGAGGCGCTCTGCATGCGCGAACGGCAGCGGCCGCAGGACGACCGCATTCACAATTGTGAACATCGAGCTGTTCACACCGATCCCGAGCGCCAGCGTCACGATCGCGACGACTGTGAATCCCGGATGCTTGGCCAAGCTCCGCAGCGCAAATCGAAAGTCCTGAGCGAGCGTGTCCATGTGTGGGGCCTCGGGATCATCGAGGCAAAAACCGAACCATCGTAGAGCCAGGCACTGGGCTTGCCACCGTGGCTCGCAAACCACGCGGCCGACTCCGCCAAGGCTCCCGTTGGCTAGCCTTGGCGCATCTTCGGGCGAAGGCTGGAACCGAGAACTTCGCTGGCCCGCGGTTTTCAGCCGGGTAGTCCGCCGCTTCTGGGAACCGGCTGTTCGGAAGCGGACATCCGACAGGATGACCAAAGCGCCAGCACGGAGCCAATGTGCACCTTTTCGCGGATTCCGACGTCCAACTCTTCGTGGCATATCTCTTGGACAGTCCGCCGCAACCATGACCACGCCCTGCGCACTCGCGCCGCGGATTCTCGTTGCGGACGATCAGCCCGATCTGCTCGACGCCCTTCGGCTGCTGCTCAAGGGTGAAGGCATGCAGCTGGACGCGGTGACGTCGCCCGAAGCCGTCCTCGCGGCCGTCGAGAGCCGGACGTTCGATCTCCTGCTGATGGATCTGAACTACACCGGCGATACGACGTCCGGTCGCGAAGGTATCGATCTTCTCGGACGCGTGCAGGCGATCGACAGCATGCTGCCGGTCATCGTCATGACGGGATGGGGATCGGTGGATCTCGCCGTCGAGGCCATGCGGCGAGGCGTTCGTGATTTCGTGCAGAAGCCGTGGGACAACCAGCAGCTCGTCACAACCTTGCGCGCGGAGATCGACGAAGGCCGCGCTCGTCGCCAGCGTCACGAGCAGGAGCAACGCGAGCTCGAGGAGGCGCTGCGCATTCAGCGCAAGCTGTTGCCGTCAGTTATGCCTCAGCTCGAGGGCTGGGAGATTGGGTGGTCGTGGCAACCTGCGGCAGGCGTCGGCGGCGATTGCTTCGATGCAATTGCATTCGGCCGGACGAGGGTCGGCCTCTCGGTCGCCGATGTCGTTGGCAAAGGGATTCCTGCTGCACTGCTGATGTCGAACCTGCAGGCCGCCGTACGCGCCTTCGCGACCGATGCGGCGCAGCCAGCCGAGCTCTGCCAGTTGGTCAACCGCATTCTTTGCGGCCACATCGCAGAGGGTCGTTTCATCAGCTTTTTCTACTGCGTCGTCGACGCAGACGACGGCACCATTACATTCGCCAACGCGGGGCACTATCCGCCAATCCTCGTCCGGTCCAGTGGTGACGTGGAACGCCTCGAGCGCGGCGGCGCCGTCCTCGGCGTTTTCAACGACGGTGTGTACGATCAGGGGCGCGTGGCCGTTGCGACCGGCGATCGCCTCGTGCTGTTCACGGATGGAATTACCGAAGCCCGAAACGACGTCGACGACGAGTTCGGTGAAGATCGCTTGATTGCACTCGCCGTCGAGAACCGAAGCTGCAGCGCTCCGGCACTCCAGGCACGGCTTGCCGATGCCGTCGCGGCATTTAGCGGCGGCCGATTCCAGGACGACGCGACCCTCATCGTGTTGGCTGCGGAGTAAAGAGCCACTTCCTGCCTTCTTCCAAGCGCCACGTACGTCACGCAGGGACGAACACGTTCATTAGCGTGACCAAGAACCATTCTCTGCTGACGAACCTCCTGGATTCAGGGATGTTCAGGCATCCCGATCGTCCGTTTTCGGACGATTCCTTCTTGACGGATTCCTCTACACACCGGATAGTTGCGCTAATGCAAAAAACGTGGACGCCTCCCGTCCGTTCGGTCTTCATTGGCGCGACGCTGCTCGGCCTTTTCTCCACGCTGCAGGCATACCGCCTGACGTCGCTCAGTGCCAAAGATGGCATGGACGTCGAAGTCGTCCACCTGCTGATTCTCAATCTCGCCTACTGGTACGTTCCCGCGGGACTCACGCTGCCGATCTTCCGCCTCGCGCACCGGTTTCGTCTCGACTCGAACCAGTGGTTCCGATCGCTGCTCGTCCACGCAGCGGCTGCCGCGGTCTTTTCCGTTCTTCACACGGCGGCGATGCTTGCCGTTCGTTCGACGTTCTGGCCGTCGGCGGGGAAACCGGACTACGTCGACTGGATGACGTTCGTCCAACGCCAGTATCTCAATCAACTCGATTGGGCGCTGATGACGTACGCGGCGATTGTCGGTCTGAGTTACGCGCTCGGCTACTATCGTGAGTCGCGCGCGCGCGAGATCAAAGCCGCCCAGCTCGAAACGAGTCTGGTGGAAGCGCGGCTGAAAACGCTCGAAGCGCAGCTGCATCCCCACTTTCTGTTCAACACGCTCCACGCCATCTCCACGCTGGTCCACACGAGTCCTGACACCGCCGATCGCATGATCAGCCGCTTGAGCGATCTTCTCCGGCTGGCATTCGAGGCATCTGGCGCAACGGGCGTATCGCTGCAGCAAGAGCTGGAGTTTCTTCAGAAGTATCTCGAGATCGAACAGACGCGGTTCCAGGATCGTCTGTCGGTGCGCTTCGATATCGATCCCGACACGTTCGACGCGCAAGTGCCGCGCCTCATCCTGCAGCCGCTCGTGGAGAACGCGATCAAGCATGGTGTATCGCCTCGGAGCGGGCAGGGGCTCGTCGCGATTGCATCACGGCGGCGTGGCGACTCGCTCTGGCTCGAGGTTCGCGACGACGGCGTCGGCCTGAGCCCAGGCGCGCGCCACAACCTGCACAACGGCGTCGGCCTTTCGAACACGCGCGACCGTCTCGAATGCCTGTACGGCGACGCGCATCGCCTCGAATTCTCCGACGGGTCGGCCGGCCTCGCGGTGCGGATCGAGATTCCGTTCCGTCGCATGCCGTCCGGCGCCGATCACGCGTCAATCCGCGTCGCATGACAGAAACTCGGCGACTCACGCGCGTTCTGATCGCCGACGACGAGCCGCTGGCACGCGAGCGGCTGCGCATGCTGCTGGCCGGTGAAACCTGGCTGCAGATTGTCGCGGAGTGTCAAAACGGAACGGAGGCGATAGAGGCGATCGACCGATTGTATCCGGACCTGGTGCTCCTCGACGTGCAGATGCCGGGTGCGACGGGGTTCGAAGTCATCGAAGCCGTCCGCCCCGATCGCATGCCGCTCATCGTGTTCGTGACGGCATTCGACAAGTACGCCCTGCGCGCGTTCGACGTGCACGCGCTGGATTACCTCCTGAAGCCTTTCGACCGCGAGCGCTTCGGGCAGTCGCTCGCGCGCGCGCGGCAGCAGCTGGAGCGGCCGGGCAATGGCGATCTGGAACGTCGCCTCCTGGCGCTGGTGCAGGACCTCCGCGCGGCTCCACGGCTGGAGCGGTTCGTCATCAAGTCGGGCGGCCGGGTGTTCTTCGTCCGCGCGGACGAGATCGACTGGATCGAAGCGGCCGGAAACTACGTCAAGCTGCACGTCGGCCGCGACGCACACCTGTTCCGCGAGACGATGAGCACGCTCGAATCACGCCTCGACCCGGATACGTTCTTCCGAATCCATCGATCGCACATCGTCAACATCGAGCGCGTGAAAGAGCTCCAGCCGTGGTTCAACGGTGAGTACGTCGTCTTCCTGAGGAGTGGCACACGACTGACGCTCAGTCGCGGATACCGGGAAAAGCTGCAAGCGAGAATCGGAAGGAGTCTGTGAACCTGTTTTCACCTCCGCTTCTCCCACCCGATCGATACTGCCGTCGCACCATCCCGGACGCCGCGGGCGACGTCAACGCGAAATATACCCATGCCAATCATCGAGACGCGGAGTCCCCCGCCCACATCTGCCTGCGCGTTCGTATTCGAGTCTGGGAGGCCCCGTGCTGCTCGCGCGAAATCAACGAACAGCGCCGGCGCAATCTTCAACGGCTTTGCCGCCAAGTGCGTCCAGCGCTGCCATTCGGCTCCCGTGTGGAACAGTCGCCGACCGAAGACGCCATCGTGGATGACGCCATCATCGACCAGCGGATGTGCTCGCAACAGCGCGTCGCGGGCCTGACCCGTACCAGCGCCTGGCCAGAGGGCGAGTGGTGCATTGGCGCCGGCGATGTCCACTCCGACCCTCGCCAGCCACACCGTGCCTTCGTTGTGCGGATCCGAGCGCCACTGCGCCGAGAACCCGGCCGTCGCCGTGCGAACGGCACCTGCGAGGACAGCGTGACCCTCCAGCGTCAGCCGGTCGCCGAACGCGAGCCGCTGCACCGCGCCCCCTACCCATGTGGACAGTCCGTAATCCGTCCAGCGATCGACTCCGACATTTGCCTGCCAACGCAGACCGGCCGTCGCCCAATCGGAGACTTGCAAAGACGCCCCGCGGCGCCGCTCAGTGAAGGATGACCCGCGTCCGTAGGTCTGGCGTTCGTCGAAGAGACTCAACGTCCAGATTCCACCGAGCCGATCCGAGGGCGACGGTGCACTGAAGGTGAACGCAGTCCGCGGACGATGTTCCCACAATCGCCACGATCCGGACACGACTTCGCCGCTGCCGGCGAGGTTCGCAAACGACGTGGTGATTTCCCGATCGGCGACGGCACGTACGCCCGCAGCGACGAGCGCAAGCGAGCCGAATGGTGCAGCTGGCCGTTCGATAATTGCGACATCGACGTCTGCCCGACCGTCCTCGCCGGGAGTGAACGTCACGCGCGATCCCATGACTCCCGGCAGCTCGGAAATACGTCGGCGCGCTCGGACCAGTCCGTTGGCCGTCACGGACGTGCGAGCTGCGAGGCCGATCGCACGCTCGACCACGACATGTCTCATCCGCTCTAGACCCTTGACGCGCACGAGATCGAGCCGCGGCTCGTGGAGAGCATTCCAGGCTGTCAGGGCCGCATCCGCACGTCCCTGGACATAGAGGCTCGTCGCGAGAATCCGGGCGGCGTGTTCGTCGCGCGCGTCCCGCGCGAGTGCCTCGCGGGCGGCCGCTGCAGCCAGCTGCCATTCCTGTTTCAGCGCGCGCAAACCCGCGAGCTCCCGCCAGGGTCCGGCCGCCTCGGGACACGCTTCAGACGTGAGCTCCAGCAAATGCTGCGCAGCCTCGAGGTCACCAGCACCCGCCAGCCGCACGCCCTCGCCTACCATTGTCGTGCAGGGATTTGTGTCGTTCGCAGCCTCACGGCGTGCTTCGTCTTCAGGTGATGGCGATCCGGGCGCCGTACTGGGCGGAAGGATCAACAGCGTCCATCGGCCGGATCTGGACCACGCGCGTTGGAATGCGTTCTCGTCGAGGCTTCGAAAAGGTGCCCGCGCAGGATCGTGTACGACGACTCGCCCGCTGATCCAGCCGACAACGACGACGTAATGGAATCTGTTCGGTCGATCCTCAATCAGGGCGACGAGTGGTCGATGTTTCGCGAGCTGCGACTGGACGAGTGCCGCGTCACCGACGAATGATGTCGCGCCCCATCCGCGATCGTGGAGCGCACGCACCAGATCCGCCCCGTCGATTCCGCCGCGC
>JBKPCD010000085.1:0-6451 GCA_046727175.1 Acidobacteriota bacterium
CGGGTGAGCGGGTGATTTGCTGCGGCTCGCCGCCGTCGAGGGCTTGCACCCAGATGTCGAAGTTGCCAGCGCGATCAGAAGCGTAGGCGATCGAGCGACCATTCGGGGAGAATGCGGCGTCGGTCTGCAGCCCCGCGTCGAATGTCACACGCGTGAGCGGCCGATCAAGAGGAGTGGGTGCTGTCGTCTGCACCGGAATCGACGGTCGGCGCTCGTGACGCGCCCACCAGATGCCAGCAGCAAGTGTCGCCGCGATGGCGATGACAGCCGCATTCCTGACCGAGCGTGCAAGCGACCATTGCTCGCGGGGACCGTCGCGCAAGGCCTGCAGGTCGAGCGACATATCCTTCATGACCTGATAGCGCCGCTCGGGATCTTTGCGAAGCGCCTTGTCGACGATGCGGGATAGTTCGACGGGCATCGTCGGATCGACGCGGAAGAGTGGCTCGGCCTCGTGTTCGAGAATGGCCGCCAACACCTCGCTGGTGCTCTGAGCCGCAAATGGCGGTCGACGCGCCAGTATTTCGTAGAGCACCACGCCGAGCGCCCAGATGTCAGTGCGGGCATCGACTGGGGCACCTCGGGCCTGCTCGGGCGACATGTAGCGCACGGTACCGACGATCGCGCCGCTCATGTTCTGTGTTGCTATCTGCGTCGTCATCGCAGGACTCGAGTCGGACGCGAGCAGCTTGGCAAGCCCGAAGTCCAGCACCTTGACGATGCCGTCGGGGCGCAGCATCACGTTTTCCGGTTTGACGTCCCGGTGCACGATTCCCGCTGCATGAGCCGCTGTCAGCGCGGACGCAACCTGTACGGCGAGGTCGAGCGATTCATGACGCGTCAGCCCTCCGTGGACCATGCGATCGCGAAGGGTCACTCCCTCCACGTACTCCATCGCGATGAAATGTCGTCCGTCGTTCGTACGCCCAAGCGCGTGGATCGTGCAGACATTGGGGTGATTGAGGGCCGAGGCCGCGCGCGCTTCCCGCTCGAAACGTGCGACGCGCGCGGCGTCGATCGTCAGCGCCATGGGAAGCAGTTTGAGAGCGACCGACCGTTTCAGGGACAGGTCGGTCGCGAGCCATACCTCTCCCGCCTGCTCCAAGCAAGCGAATGAGCTCGTAGTCATTGAGACGCGAGCCTGGACCCGGCGACATGGGATGTGGCTGATTATAAGTCCCCCAGATAGTTCCGGCACGACGTGGAAAGTCTCGAGAGGGCGCTCTTTCGGGCGTGGGGCGCAGGCTTCACCCGCACCGTGGGCGGGGCCGAACTACGAGACGACAGAGCCGAGGAAGTCGATTCAACGGAAGTTGCACCCGACCGTGCAGAGGCCACGAAACGGCGTCAATGTGCCGGCGCGCTGATCCCGGATGGCGCGCGTCCGCCGTGCACGAGAACCTCAGTCTCCTCGAATGCCGCCTCCGGCACCGCCACGTGCGTGCGCGCCACGAGCACGTAGATCGACGGCACCACGAACAGCGTGAACATCGTGCCGATGATCATGCCGGTCACGAGCATGATGCCGATGCTGTTCCGCGCCCCCGCGCCCGGACCGGTCGCGAGGATCAGCGGGGTGTGACCAACGACTGTCGCCGCCGTCGTCATGAGAATCGGGCGAAGCCGCGTGGACGACGCTTCGATGACCGCCTCGAGCTTGTTCCTCCCGATCTCCTGCAGATGATTGGCAAACTGGACAATCAGGATTCCGTTCTTCGCGACGAGCCCGACGAGCGTAATCAAGCCCACCTGGCTGTAGATGTTCAGCGTCGTCAACCCGAGGAACGAGAACAGCAGCGCTCCGGAAATCGCCAGCGGCACCGAACCCGCGAGGATGATGAACGGATCGCGGAAGCTCTCGAACTGGGCGGCGAGCACGAGATAAATCAGTACCGCCGAGAGCAGAAACACACCGAGGAACTTGCTGCCCTCGGTGCGCAGCTGGCGTGACTCTCCCGCATAGTCGATGTTGAAGCCCTGAGGCAGCATCTTTCTCGCTTCCTCTTCGAGAAAGCTCAACGCCTGATCCAGCGGAACGGGCGGCGGAATCACGCCCTGAATCCTCACGGCATTGAGCTGCTGGAACTTCTTCAGCTCGCGCGGCTCGGTGGTGGTGTGAAGCGTCGCAAAGGTCGAGAGCGGAACGAGCTTCTTCTGCGATCCGCCATCGCTCTCCGCACTCCGTGCGTATCCCGCGCCAGACCCGGTGCCCTTCGAACCAGTGATGTAAATGTTGGAGAGCTGGTCAGGCGTCAGGCGCTCTGCGCGCTTGATCTGCGGGATCACCTTGTAGCTGCGGCCCTGGATGCTGAACCGGTTGACGTAGTCTCCTCCGAGAAGGGTCGACAGATCCCGGCCCGCCTGGCTCAAATCGACCCCTTGCGAGCGGAGCTTGTCGCGGTCGAACACGACCTCCGTCTGAGGTTGATCGAACTTCACGTCGGCGTCGGCAAAGATGAACATGCCGCTGGCGAAGGCCTTCTGAACCAGCTGCGTCGCGAACTGCTGGAGCTGTTGCGGCTCGGCTGCCGACGCGATGACGAGATCGACCGGGAAATCGCCTCCACCCGGCAGCGGCGGTGGCGTCAGCGGAATCACGCGAATGCCTGGAACCTTCGACAACGGTCCCATCGACTCCATCAGCAGCTGCTGCGCCGTCTTGGTCCGCTCGCTCCACGGCTTCGTCACCATGCCGCCGAACCCGCCGGTGGGCGAAGTGATCTGAAAGATGCTGCCGGCTTCCGGAAACGATCGATACACGTCGTACACCTGCTGCGTGAACAGCTTCGTCTGATCGACCGTGGAATTCGCGGCGGCCTGCACGATCCCGAAGATCACACCCTGGTCCTCGGCGGGTGCAAGCTCCCGCTGAGAAAAGAGGTAAAACGGCACCATCAGAAGCGTCACGATCGCCCAGAGCACGAACACCACGGGCCGGTACCGGAGCGTCCGCGACAGCACGCGCGTGTATCCGTTGCGAAGGCCATCGAAGCGGCGGTTGACAAAGCCCGCGAATCCGCGTTCCGATGCACCGGCCCGCAGCATTTTCGAGCCCATCATCGGGGAGAGCGTCAGCGCCACCACGCCGGAGACGATGACGGCGGCCGCCAGCGTGAACGCAAACTCGCGAAACAGCGCACCCGTGAGTCCGCCCTGAATCCCGACCGGCGCGTACACCGCCGCGAGCGTGATCGTCATCGCGATGATTGGTCCGACCAGCTCGCGAGCGGCATCGATGGCCGCCTGGAACGGTCGCTTGCCCTCGTGGATGTGGCGCTCCACGTTCTCCACCATCACGATCGCGTCGTCGACGACGAGGCCGACGGACAGGACGATGGCGAGCAGGGTCAGCAGGTTGATCGTGAAGCCTGCGACGAGCATCAGGAACACCGCGCCGACGAGGGAGATCGGAATCGCGACGACCGGGATGATCAGCGCGCGCACCGAGCCGAGGAAGAAGAAGATGACGACGATCACGATCAGCAGCGTTTCCGTCAGTGTCGTGAGCACCTCGTCGATCGCGTCCTGGATGTATTCCGTCGAGTCGTAGGGAACGCCGACCGTCATCCCGGCAGGAAGCTGACTCTGGATCGCGGGGATCTCCTCGCGAACCTTGCGGATCACCTCGAGTGTGTTGGCCGTCGGAAGCACCCAGACGCCCATGAACGTCGCCGACTGTCCATTGAACCGAACGTCATCGTCGTAATTCTCGGCGCCGAGCACGATGTCCGCGATTTCGCCGAGCCGCACGACGACGCCGTTTTCCTCCTTGACGACGAGCTGACGGAATTCCTCTGGTGTCCGCAGGTCGGTATTGGCGGTGAGGTTCACGGACACCATCGATCCCTTCGTTTTTCCAAGCGCCGAGAGATAGTTGTTCTGCGCGAGCGCGTCGCGAACCTCGGAAGGGGAGATTCCAAGTGCGGCCATCCGATCGGGCTTCAACCACACGCGCATTGCGAACGTCCGGTCCCCGAGGATGTCGGCGCGCTGGACCCCGCTGACCGCGCTCAGCTTCGGCTGCACGACGCGAGTCAGATAGTCGGTGATCTGGTTTTGATCGAGATCGGCCGAGGAGAAGCCGATGTACAGCGCGGCAAACTGTGTGTCGGCCGTCTCCAGTTCGATGATCGGCGCCTCCGCCTCGGGCGGCAGATCGTTGCGAACCTGCGCCACCTTGGCCTGGATCTGCGTCAGCGCGGCGTTGGTGTCGTAGTTGAGCCGCAGGTGTACGGTAATCGTGGAGAGGCCGTGCGCGCTGGACGACTCCATGTAATCGATTCCGTCCGCGCTGGCGATCACGCGCTCGAGCCGCGTCGTGATGAACCCACGTACGAGGTCGGGGTTCGCGCCGATGTACACCGTGCTGACCTTGATGACTGCGATGTCGCTGCGTGGGTACTGCCGCACGCTGAGCGCGCGAATCGACTGGAGGCCGGCAATCAAGATCACCAGATTGACGACAATCGCGAGAACCGGCCGCTTGACGAAAAGATCCGTGAATCGCATTACGTGTGCTCTTTCTTAATGCCGCGACCCTCCGGCCGCAGCCTGGAGATCCGCATTTGATGTGCTCGGGCCTCCGCGCCGTCTCCAGGGCTGGCCCAAAGCCAAAATCCTTAAGCCCTGAGCCGCGATCAGCTGTCCTCCGGCTTCGGCGCGCGGCTGTTTGCCGGCTTCACCTTGTTGTTGATCTGGACCGCCGCGCCGTTGCGCAGCTTGAAGACGCCAGAAGTCACGACCTCTTCACCCGGCTTGACCCCGGATAAGACCGCGACCTGATCCCCGCGTGCGCCTCCCAGCTTCACGACCTGCTGCCGCACGCCGCGATACGTTTTGCCGTTCTGATCTTTGAGATCGGTCACGACGAACACCGAGTCGCCGTAAGGCGCATAGCTGATCGCAGAGCCCGGCAGCGGGACGACGGACTGAGTGGCGCCGAGCATGACCTGGGTCTGCACGAACATCCCCGGCCGCAGCTTGCCGCCAGGGTTCGCCAGCGTCGCCTGGATCCGCTCGTTGCGTGTCGCCTCGTCGACGATGGAGTCGAGCGCGCTGATCCGGCCCGTGAATTCGGCATTGCCGAGATCCGTAACCTTGATCCTGACCGTGCGGCCGACCTGCAGCTGACCGGCGTCCTGCTGTGGAATCCCGAAGTTCACATAGATCGGATTCAGTGATTGCAGCGGCACGACTGCAGTCCCAGCGCTCAAGTACTGACCGAGGTTGACCTGGCGAATACCCAGCGTGCCTGAAAACGGCGCGCGAATGGTCTTGCGCGCGATCGTGGCGCGGATCTCGTGGATCCTCGCCTCCGCCTGCTTGTGCGCAGCCGCCGCGGCATCGAACTCCGCCCGCGAGACCGCGTCGTGCTCGACGAGGCCTTTCATGCGCTCGAACGTCAGACGCGCGAGCTCGAGCTGCGCCTCCGCCGCCGCGAGCTGTGCCTGTTCCTGTTTCGTGTCGAGCTGCACGAGAATGTCGCCTTCGTTCACGTTCTTGCCTGACTCGAACGCAATCCGGTCCACGATACCGGGCAGATCGGCGCTGACGGTCACGCCCTGCACGGCTTCGACGGTGCCGATCGCGTTGAGTGTCGCCGGCCAGTCCTCATGCTGGGCGACGATCGTGGTGACGGCTTCTGGGGGCGGCTGCATGGCGGCGAATTGCGCGGCCATCGCCTGGAATTGTCTGATCTTGATGAACGCCAGCGCCGCGATGACGGCGACCATCAAGACCAACATCACAATCATTCGTTTCGCCACGTGTGTCCTCTTTTCTCCGAAATCCAACCAACGACCTGTCCGTAAAATCGAACGTTTCACTTTCACGCGCCGACGGCGATCTCACAAGGACCACGAAGGCACGATGACCACGAAGAGAGATCACAAGATCTATTAAGGTTTATAAATAGTCTCATCGTGGTCTTCGTATCTTCGTGATCGTCGTGCAGGCCCGTGGGCCGTTTCTCCAATCAACGTGACAAACGCGCTAAGACCACCCTCCGCCCAGCGCGCGATACAACTGCACGATCGCGGACAGTTCTCGCTGACGAATTCGTGTGAGCTCGAGCGCACCGTCGAACAGATTCCGCTGCGCATCGAGTACCGGCAGGTAGCTTTCGAGCCCGGTTTGATACCGCTCGGTTGAAAGCTGCACCGCGCCACGAAGCGCCTCGACCAGCCGCTCCTGCTCGGTACGTTGCTGGCTCGTTTTCGTGTAGCCCACCAGAGAGTCCGAGACGTCGCGGAACGCGGTGTAAATCACGCGTTGATAATTCACGACGGCTTCGCGCTGGATCGCCTCCGTCAGCTGCACGTTCGCGCGCGTCCGCCCGGCGTTGAAGATTGGCGCGATCGCGCCGACGCTGCCGGTCGCGAGCCCCGCGGGCCCGGTCAGCAGCTCCGTCAGGGCGCGGCTTTGCACTCCGAGAAAGCCCGTCAGACTGATG
>JBKPCD010000086.1:0-9177 GCA_046727175.1 Acidobacteriota bacterium
AGAGGAGCTGAATGCCACGCACCCGCCGCTACTTTTTCGACGGAGTTCCGTACCACATCCTGAACCGCGCGAATCGTCGCCAACAGATCTTCACGCATTCGTATGACTACGAATGCTTTATCTCGACGCTCGCTGACGCACTGACCAAACATCCAGTGCAGCTATTTGCGTTCGTCGTCATGCCAACTCACTTTCATCTCGTGCTTCGAGCCTCCCCGGCGGTTGCGATTTCTGCATTCATGGACAGGTTCATGAACGCGCACATTCGGCGATATCACCGCTATCGGGAACTGTGGGGCACAGGCCATTTGTATCAGGGGCGGTTCAAGGACTTTGGGATCCAGAGCGACCACCATCTTCTGACTGTGCTCCGCTACGTCGAGGCGAACCCGCTGCGGGCTCGGCTCGTCGACCGCGCCGAAGACTGGCCGTGGAGCAGTCTCACCTGCAAAGCAGACAAGGGTGGTCGACCGTTGCTGACAGAATCACCGGTTCCACGACCCTACAACTGGATTGAATTGGTGAATCGACGTTTGCCGCTTCCTACCGAGTCGAGAATCCGCACGTCTGTGCAGCGACAGGTCGAGTACGGAGATGCGGAGTGGTTGCGGGTTCTGGAGCAGCGGCGGAATGGGGACAGCCAGAAGTGAATGTCCTCGTGGCTGTCCCTCTTGGCTGTCCCTCTTGGCTGTCCCGTTTGGATGTCCCCCTATTGCGAGGTGGTCGGGCGGCGCGGCGGCTGGCGGCCGGCGTCGAGGTCGTTCCAGTTCAGAATCGTGTTGAACCCGAGGAAGAACGTTCCCTGCGTCTGCCAGCGCCAGAACGGACGGATCGCGAACATGACGACGTGGCCCTGACCGAGCGGCGCGTCGATAATCTGCGCACGGTTCGCGAGCGTCTGGCCGCCCGACAATACGCCTGACAGCAGCATGTCATCGGGACTCGACGGGAACTGCATGACGACCCTCGGCCGCTCGGCGGGGTCGACGGCGCCAGGTCCGCCAAACCCGCCGCGACCTCCGCCCCCACCGCGACCACCACGACCGCCGCCTTCAGCCTGCTGACCGCGACCCGCACCCGCCTGCGGTACGACAGCATCCGGATCCCACACCGACACTTTCTGCTGCGCCGCGCCGGCCATCGGCGTCGTGTTCTGGCCAACGCCCGGTTGATCGCCGCGGCCGCCGAATCCGCCGCCACCGCCGACGTTCAGCACGGGATCCTGGTTGAAGTACACCGGCAGGCTGTCGCCTTGATAGCCGTAGGCAATTGGGCTGCGCTTGTCGGTGATCATCCCGCGCAGAATCGAGCCGCGCACGAACAGACCCTCCGGGTTCTCGACGGTGACGCCGGTCGTCATGTTGTACTCCGGCAGAATCGTCGACGTGGACCCCTCGGTGAGGAGCGTCCCTCCCTGCTCTACGAACTTCAGCAGCTCGAGGAGCCCTTCGAGTCCCATGCCACCGCGGATGTCGTCGCTCTGATCCTGCGCGCCGAGATTCGGCGTCGCCTCGGTTTTCTTGTACGGCAGCGGCGGACCGGTCTTCGGCAGCCCGTTGACTTGCGACTGCGCGGTTCCGCCGACGTGCGGGTAGATGATGACGTCGTACTTCGCCCGCAGATTTCCTTCGCGCAGTTTCTGATCCGCGAAGTACGTGTACGGGACGCCGTACGTGTCCAGTGCGGCCCGCACCCAGCCTTCGTCCTGCGTGCGCTGCCACGCGTGCACGTAGCCGATTCGCGGGATGTCGAGATCGTGGACGGCCACCGAGGGCGCTGTTGCCACCGCCCACGCCGACAGCCCGAGCTCCTCCAACGTCGGTTCCAGCGCCACGCGATTGGCGTTTGGAATGATGAACGCGCCGGCGCGGAATTTATGGCCGCTCAGCTCGAAATCATCCTCGGCCGCCT
This sequence comes from Acidobacteriota bacterium, assembly GCA_046727175.1. Lineage (GTDB taxonomy): Bacteria > Acidobacteriota > Vicinamibacteria > Vicinamibacterales > 2-12-FULL-66-21 > JBKPCD01. The sequence goes on from JBKPCD010000086.1 coordinate 1,912, forward strand.
GCATCTTCACGTCTTTGTGCTTGAAGCGGAACGCCATCAGATTGTTGTCGGTCGTATGTTCGACGACGAGGATTGGGCCGCTGCCTTCGATGACGCCCGGCGCCTTCGCATCGGTTGTGAGCATCGCCATCTGCTGCGTGAGGATCGTCTTGTCGGCGATCGGCTTGACCACGACGTTCCGCATCAACTGGAACGTCCAGCCCGTATCGTCGTAGGGCCGTGGATTGGCCGGCGCGTAGTTCTGGATCGACAAGTACATGTCGGCGAGCGTGCGGTACGGCTGGTCGCCGCGAATGATGTAGTCCCCGGGCTGCACGCTCAGGTTTCCCGCGGTGAAGGCCGCGTTCGCCCTGTGAATCTCGAGACCCTGGCGGCGCAGCTCGTTCACCGCATCGGCCGCGTCGGCCCGTCGATACTGCGCCGCTGGAACGACCCATCCGTGGATCGGTCCGTCCGTGCCTTTTGCGACGGCGCGCTTATTCTTCAGCCAGTAGTTCTCGAGATACAGCTCGCGGTTCTTCCCGACATGGCTCAACGCGAACAGGATCGCCGACTCCTGGATGTTCGTGTTGTTCCGCGGTCCCCAGCTGATTGACGGGAGCGGCGGGTTAGGCCTGAACCACTCCCGGCTGGTCGTCGTCGCGGCCGGCGTCACCGTGTACGGGTCGGGACCGTAGCTCTGGACCTCGTAGAAGCGGCCGATCGCGTTGTGCGAGTTCGCGATGAAGAACATGTAGTTCGGGACCCAGCCGTCGTAGAAACCGTAGGTCCAGACGCCGGGCACGCCGCGCTTGGTCATCTCCATCACGTCGTTCTTGGCGAGCATCCACCACTCGTCGATCGTGATGGGATCTAGCGCTTCGTTGTACGGACCGGTGCCGGTCGACGCATAGAGGTACGTCTGCGCCTCATGAAGATCGTGCATCACGGTCGGCTTCCATTCGAGCTGTACCTTCGTGACGTTGCGCGTCAACTGGAGGAACTGACCCATGCCGTCGCGGTTGTTGTCGTGCGCGACGTATTTTCCCCAGTACATCAACTGAAGGCGCTGCGCGTTCTGCGGAAGCTTCTTGTTGAAGTAGTACGTGTCGACCTGTTTCTCGCGTCCATCCACTTCGATAACGGGCGTAATGAAGGTGATGACGTTGTTCCGGATGCCTTGAATGAACGGCGTCTCCTCGACCGCGAGACGATAGGCGAGCTCGATGAGCATCTCAGGGCCACCGGTCTCGGGCGAATGCATGCCGCTGGTAATCCAGTAAATGGGCTTCGCGGTCTTGATCAACTGCTGCGCCTGCTCCTCGCTGGTCTTTCGCGGATCCGTGAGCGCCGTCAGCATCGACTTGTACTTCTCGAGCTGCTTGATCGTCGCTTCATCGGCGACGGCGAGCACGACCATGTCGCGTTTCTCTTCCGTCTGACCGATCTTCCACATCGTGACCCGATCCGAAGCCTTGTCCAGCGCTTCGTAATACCGGTAGATGTCCTTCGCGTAGGTCAACTCGCCCGGCGTGCCGACGATCCTGCCGAAGAATTTCAGCGGTGTCGGAACCGCATCCGACGCCGGCAGGTGATCGACCAGCTCGGTCATGATCCGCGCGTCCTGCGTGTACTCCTTGATCTTCGCGGTGTAGGCTTCGTCGATCCTCTGCTTCGAGCTCGCCTGTCGCGTCTGCGCGGAAGGCTCGAGCACTGGTGTCGCCACGATCGCGAGCAGACAAACGAAAGCGAAGCGATGTGTCGGGCTTCGCAGCGCGCGGCAGCTCATAAATCCTCCCGTGAAGAAACGGAATCCGCCTTATAGCACAGGAATGACCGGCGCGAGAAGCTCCTGGCAACCGGCTTGCTTGATCGTCGTGACATGCTCGCGTACTTTCGGGTGCCGCTGAGTTGGGGCGAGCTTTTCAAGCGCACGATCAAGGAGTGCATCGCGGACGACGTCCTCAGCCTCGCCGCGCAGCAGGCGTACTATTTCTTCTTCGCGCTGTTTCCCGCCCTGCTTACGCTCATCTCGATCGCGAGCTTCTTCCCTGTCGCGAACCTCATGGATGAAACCGTCAAGCTGCTCGGGCGGTTCGCACCTCCCGACGTTCTGACCATCATCGCTGAGCAAATCAAGAAGATCTCCGACAGCGATCACGGCGGCATCCTCACGGTCGCATTTCTGCTGACGATCTGGAGCAGCTCCGGCGCGATGGTGTCGATTATCACGACGCTCAACACCTGCTACGACATCAGCGAGAGTCGCCCCTGGTGGAAGGTGCGCTCGACGGCCATCGGCCTGACACTTGGGTTGGCAATCTTCATCCTGACGTCCCTCAGCCTCGTGTTGGTCGGACCAACGGTCGCTGAACATCTCGCGGCGCGGCTGCACCTCGGCGAGGCGTTCAAGTGGGCCTGGTGGATTCTTCAATGGCCGGTCGTCTTCGTGCTCGTCTCGGTTGGCATCGGGCTCATCTACTATTTCGCGCCCGACGCTGAACAGGAGTGGGTCTGGATTACGCCGGGATCGGTGCTGGCGACGTTCCTCTGGGTGGCAGTCTCCCTCGGATTCAAGATGTATTTGAAATACTTCGGCAACTACAACGAGACGTACGGAACCATTGGCGCCATCATCGTGCTCTTGACGTGGCTCTATCTCTCGTCCCTTGCGATTCTCGTCGGCGCCGAGCTGAATTCCGAGATCGAGCACGCATCGCCGCACGGCAAGGACCCCGGCGAGAAGGTGCCGGGGCAAAAGCGTAAGCTCGGGATTGCGGCTCGGAAGGCGTACGAGAAGTGGAAGTCTCTTGGACGAAAGCCGAACTTCCCGCTGCCGGCCAGAAGCTGACGCTTACCGTGGCTTCCAGGCGTCCGGCCGCAACTTCCCGCCGAACCCCCAGTAGACCTCCTCGGATTTTCTCGGCGGAGGTATGTCGGTCAGGTAACGCTGCCCGTCCTGTCTCTGGTCCAGGAATCGTTCTGCGTTCACATCAATCGATCGAGACTCGAACTCGTGTCGGCTGATGTGCGAGCGCACCGGCACCGGCACGTAGACTGGCACGAGGAACGGAACGGCAACTTCTCGAACCACCTCAGTGGGGCGCTCGATGACGACCGGCGGGGGCGGGGGTTCCTGCACGACAGGGATAGCCTGATCGTCGGGCGGCCGCGTGCGGCCGCTTCTCACGATGGCAACGATCACGCGCTGGCTCACGCCAGCGGCCTTGAGCTTCGTCAGTGTTTCGGTGTCGATTGGAAACACGCCACCGTCCACCTCGACCAACGCGAGCAGCACGTCCTCGCTCAGGCCGGCCCGGCTGAGCTCGATGATGTCGCGGATCGTGATTGCCTCTGCTGAGGCGGCGGCGAACGGGAACAGCAAACAGAAGGCGATAATCAGGCGACGCATCAGATCCTCGAAGGTTCGGCTTCAGCCGGACTTGAACCAACTGGTATAGTGCAACGCCGGTGCCCGACGCAACCGCCAGGGATTTGGGCTGGCCTCATCGTTGCGGTCCTGAGGTGAGGACAGCAGGTGTCACCCCCAAGCTTCTGACGGCGGGCTGATGATGGGTGTTTGGGTTTTTTGCAGGAGTTTTGAGCGACTTTCCAGAGGCCTCGAGGGCACGGCTATTGCTCGGGCTTGCTCATCCAGGGAGCAGTTCCGCCATGATCTCAAGACCCGTCCTCATTGGTTTACTTGCTGCCGCGTGCATAACGGCGGCAGCCGGCGGTGCTTTCGTTGCCATCCGTCAAAACGCCGGTGATCGCGCATCCGCCGCGAATACGGCGACCGCGGTACGTGAGGCGACCCAGCCGGCAAATCCGGCTCAGCCGGTAGCAGAGACCGAGGCGGTCGTCAGCCCGCCGGCGAGCCAACTCGCCGCGGCCCCAGCGCAACCTGCGCCTTCTGTGGCTGCACCGGCCGAGGCACAGGATGATCGCTCGAATTCCAAGGTCGAGACTCGATCGAAGCGGGCCCGCGCCCCGATTGCTCGCGCTGAACGCCCGGCCGCCTCTCGAGTCGGTTCAGAACCGGACGCTCGCTCCAACTCTGGACAGGATCCTCGCTCGACATCGAGCCAGGCTTCCCGAAGACCAACTGACCCGGCAAGCGCATCGCCGGCTGCCGCTGGTGATCCGAACGTCGTCCGAGAGGCGCCATCGGCGGGCGCGCCAACAGCCGAAGCTACGACCGCTGAACGCGGACGAGCGACGGAAGTCGTGCCATCCGCGCCAGAGCCCAAATTCGTCGAAGTCGTGCTCCCGGCATCGTCCGTCATTGGATTGCAGATGGAAACTTCCACGTCGAGCGAGACGGCGCGACTCGAGGATCGCGTCGAGGCGCGCGTGACTCGCGACGTCATCGCCTCGGGGCGCACGGCGATCCCGGCCGGCTCGAAGTTGATCGGGTCGGTCACGCTGGTCGAGCATGGCGGCAAGATCAAGGAGCAGGCTCGACTGAACGTGCGTTTCCACACGCTCGTGCTGGCCAACGGGACGGAACTGCCGTTGCGAACGGAAACGATCACCCGCGAGGGTGAGGCGCCGAGCGGAGACAGCTCGCGGAAAATTGGTGGAGCAGCGGTAGGCGGGGCGATTCTCGGCGCGATTCTCGGCGGAGGCAAGGGCGCGATGATCGGTGGTGCAACAGGCGCCGGGGCGGGAACCGCCGCAGTCATGGCTGGCGATCGCAAAGCTGCGACGCTGCGAAGCGGCGAGACGGTCACCGTGAAGCTCTCTGCGCCGGTCAACATCGAGGTCGAGAGAGAACAGCAGTAAGCATTCTCAACGCGCGTGGGGCCCCACCCCCAGGCACTTGCGGCAGGCCGGGACGCGAAGGACAATTCCCGGCCATGCCACCCACATCGTTCGGCGATCTCGATCCGGAGGAGTTCAGGCGCGAAGCGCACCGCGTCGCGGACTGGATCGCTGATTACATCGCGAACCCCGGTCGCTATCCCGTTCTCGCCCAGGTCGTGCCCGGAGACATCAGGAACCAGTTGCCCGATCGCGCGCCGGAGTGCGGCGAGCCGTTCGCGAAGATTTTCTCGGACTTCGAGCGTATCATCCTTCCCGGCATCACTCACTGGAATCATCCGGGGTTCTTCGCGTACTTCGCGATCACCGGCAGCGCGCCAGGGATTCTCGCGGAGTTCCTGTCCGCGGCACTCAACGTCCAAGCCATGCTGTGGCGAACGTCCCCCGCAGCAACGGAGCTCGAGGAAGTCACGCTTGGGTGGCTTCGTCGGCTGATCGGACTTCCGGACGCATTCGAAGGTGTGATCTACGACACCGCCTCGGTTTCGAGCCTGCACGCGCTTGCGGCTGCGCGCGAAGCGGCAGTGTCATCAACGAATGAGCTCGGGCTCGCAGGGCGATCGGATCTGCCGCGGCTGCGGGTCTACTGCTCGAATCAGGCCCACTCATCGGTCGACAAGGCAGTGATCCTTCTGGGCCTCGGTCACAAATCTCTCCGTCACATCGAGAGCGACGAACAGTTCCGGATGATTCCAGCTGCGCTCGACGCCGCGATTGCCGAGGATCGCGGGAACGGCTGGCTGCCGCTCGCAGTCATCGCAACCGTGGGAACGACGTCGACGACGAGCATCGACCCGGTCGAATCGATTGCGACGATCTGCCGACGCGAACGTGTGTGGTTGCACGTCGACGCGGCGTACGCCGGTGTCGCCGCGATGGTCCCAGGGTACGAATGGATCCTGCGGGGCGCAAACGATGCGGATTCGCTCGTCGTGAATCCGCACAAGTGGCTGTTCACGCCGTTCGACCTGAGCGTGCTCTACTGCCGGCACATGGATATCCTGCGAAGCGCCTTCTCGCTCACGCCGGATTACTTGAAGACGACCGAAGCGTCTACGGTCCGCAATCTGATGGATACCGGCATCCAGCTCGGTCGGCGGTTCCGCGCGCTGAAGTTGTGGATGGTCCTCCGCCATTTCGGCGCCGAAGGTCTTCGCCAGCGCCTCGCCGAACACATGCGTCTTGCGCGGTCGTTCGCAGACTGGATTGACGAGAGCGACGATTTCGAACGCACGGCGCCGGTACCGTTCAGCGTCGTGTGCTTCCGGGCGATTGGCGACGACGTTTTGAATGAACGCCTGCTCGAAGCGGTCAATTCGAGCGGCGAGATTTTCATCTCGCACACGCGTCTCGGTGGCCGCTTCTGTCTCAGGCTTGCAATCGGCAATCTCCACACGACAGAACAGCACGTCTCCCGCGCATGTGCGCTCTTGCGCGATCGCGCGCGCGAGCTTCGGAGCTCGTCCACGGCCGGGGCATAGCGCTTGCAACTACTCACAGTGTGCGACGGGCTGCACCGTTTGATCGCGGTCAGTCCGCGCGGTGGACCGGGTCGGACACCCGAGCTGGTCCTCTTCTGCTCGTGGCATGGCGCGATCAGCCGCGGGCGTAGCAAGGAGAATCTATGTCACTGCGCAAGCTGTGCATGACGGGTGCGCTGGCCGTACTCGTGTCGGTCGCTGCCCCTTCGAAGGCTTCTGCCGACTGGCTGCTCACGCCGTTCATCGGCGCGAACTTCAACGGCAGCGCCAACGTCACTGGTGCGGGCGAGGACTTCGGTGACCAGTTCGAGAGAAAACTGAGTTACGGTGCATCGCTCGCCTGGATGGGTAATGGAGCGCTGGGATTCGAGGTTGACTTCGGATATTCACCGAACTTCTTCGATGTCAGCCCGGACGACAACAACTTCAACTTCATTGGCGACGGCAACCTCACGACGCTGATGGCAAACCTGGTCGTGGGCGCTCCGACGGGCGGAGTGCGGCCCTATGCATCGGGAGGCATCGGCCTGATCAGGCAGCGTCTGGACGACGCGGGGCAGTTCTTCGGGAAGGTTGGGAACAACGACTTCGGATTCAACGTTGGCGGCGGGGTGATGGGGTTCATGAACGATCACGTCGGACTGCGCGGCGACATCAGGTACTTTCGCGCAGTGCACGATTCGAGTAATGACGGCGTGGATCTGGATCTCGGCGACTTCAACTTCTGGCGCGGAACGGTTGGCGTCATGTTCAAGTTCTGAGCTGACGCTACAAAGAAGCTAGAAGCTGGAAGTTAGAATCTGGAGCGATCTGATTCCGCGATCCCTCTAACTTCTAGCTTCTAGTGTCCTGAGTCAGAGATTCGCTCACAATATCGCGCGACACTGGCAAGAATCTCGTCGGCGGTTTTGGTCCAGACAAACGGCTTCGGTGATTCGTTGGTCATGGTCAGATACTCGTGAATCGCCGTTTCGAGCGCGCG
>JBKPCD010000087.1:0-27407 GCA_046727175.1 Acidobacteriota bacterium
CCCTAGAACTCCATCGCCTGTTCCTGCGTGAGCTTCTGGCCGAGGAGATACGCGTTCAACTGCGTGATGCGGTTCGTCATGCGGCAGGGGTACGGGTCTTCCAACGAAGCAGGACGAGGATGAAAGTATCACGACACTTGGACACGGAGCGACTATCGGGGCCGGCGTCATGGTGCCCATTGGCGCCAAGGCGCTTTTCTTCTTTCGCGATGCCGAAGCAGTTAGGCCGTACGCGGGCGTGGGTGTAGGCTTCATGGATTCGAAGCGCCGATCCGTCTTTCCCACATTCACCTTGGGTCCAGGTTCCCAGGTCATCCCTGGTCCGCCGGAGATCTTTCGCTATCACACGACGGGTGGCACGCTGGGGTTTGCGGTAGAAATGGATGCGCGCCTGATCCGTCACCTGTCGCTGCTCGGCGACCTCACGCTCGACCTGGGTAGTCCCGAGGCGCTTGCGTCGACACGAGTGACGGTCGGAGCAGGGTGGCGGTTCTAACGGTTAGGGCGCTTTGACTGATGTCGGCGATTGGGTTTAAGGAGCACGCTTGGGGGTTCACTTCCCGATTCCGTGCAGCGCGTCGGCCAATCGGTCGATGTCCTGCTGAGTGGAGTAAACGTACGCCGATGCGCGAATGGCTTCGGCCGCGCCGAAGCGCTTGAGAAGCGGCATCGCTGCCATGTCGCCGGCTCTGACCGCAATCCCTTGTTCATCTAGCGCGCGCGCAACGTTCATCGGCGTGCGCCCCTCGAGTACAAAGGTGAACACCGGTACTCGGTTGTCGGCGCTGCGCGGGCCGATGAGACGAAGCCGTGGAACACCTGCCAGTTGTTCGAGGCCGTGCCTGACCAGCGCCTGATCGTGTCGAGACAAGGCATCGTTCCCCGCCTCTTCGAAGAAGCGAATGGCAGCCGCAAGACCAACAGGCCCTGCCACGTCAGGAGTTCCTGCCTGGAACTTTTGCGCGCCGTGCTCGAACTCCGCGTGGTCAAACTCGACGGCGTGAGCCATATTGCTGCCGACGTGGTACGGCGGCATCGAATCTAGCAGTTCGCGACGTCCCCAGAGGACGCCTGTCGCCATTGGCCCGAGCATCTTGTGCCCCGAGAAAATGTAAAAGTCACAGCCTAGATCCCGAACGTCGATTTTCAGGTGTGGCACGCCTTGCGCTCCATCCACGACGACGCGCGCTCCGGCCGCGTGCGCCTGCGCGCAAATCTCCTTGATCGGATTGACAGCGCCGAGCACGTTAGAGACGTGCGTTAACGCGACAATCCGAGTTCGTGTCGAAAGCGCTTTCCTGACCGCTTGTGGCTCGAGCCGTCCTTCGTCGGTAACGTCGACGACGCGAACATCGGCGCCGCGCTCGCGCGCGAGCCTCGTCCAGGGCATCAAGTTTGACGAATGTTCCGCGATCGACAGGACGATCTCGTCGCCGTCTTTCAGGTTCGTGGGCCCCCAGGCCGACGCCACCAGGTTGACGCCTTCAGTTGTGCCGCGAACAAATACGATCTCGGACGAATCGGCGGCGTTGATAAAACGGGCGACCGTTTGGCGCGCAGCCGCCAAGTGATCCGCGGCACGACTGGCGAGTGTGTGCACGCGCGAAGGATTGGCGTTGTCCAACGAGTAGTACTGCACGAGCGCGTCAATGACAGACTGTGGCCGGAGCGTCGTCGCCGCGCTGTCCAGGTAGGTCAGCGGACGTCCATTGAGGGACTGTCGAAGTGCAGGAAACACAGACGGCCACGTTGTGCTCGCATCGCTGCCTTGTGCGCTGGTTAGGGTGCCATCGCTCGCGAGAACCGGCGCGGCGAGGCATAGACCAACAAACCGCCGACGACTGGAATCCACGTCATTCCTCCTGGAACCCTCCGCGGCCTTCGGGCCCTGAACTGTTTGGTCTTCGGCATCGATCGGACGAGTTCCTCCCCCAAGGCATTTACTACTGTAACAGTTATTGTATAGCATGAAACTAACGTTACAACGATAGAAACGACGTGGAACATGACCCAGCCTTCACCCGCTGATCGGTTGCCAACCTCGACACCTGCGCCGAACCATCGCCGCTGGTTGCTGTTCATCCATCAACTGCCTTCGCAGCCGTCGAACCTCAGAGTCACGACCTGGCGACGGCTCCAGCAGATCGGTGCGATTGCGCTGAAACAAGCCGTATATGCCCTTCCCGATACGCCCGATGCACGAGAGGATTTCGAGTGGTTGAAGACCGAAGTCAAGGCGGCTGGAGGTGATGCAACGGTCTTCGCGGCCGACAACGTCGATGCCTGGTCCGACGATGCGCTCGTCGAGGAGTTCAGGCGAATGCGACAGGAAATCTACGACGAACTCGCGAGAGACATCGAACAGGCGTTGAAGCGCGCGAGCCGCGCGCGGCGACCGAAGGGCACGCGGGCGCCAGCGCTCCGCCGTCTGCTCGACATCTTTCGTGAGCGTCTGGTTGCGGCCGAGAAGATCGACTTCTTCGGCAGCGCGGGACGCGATCGTGTCCTCACCGTGCTTCGTCAACTCGAGGACCGGATTGCCGGTCCGAGCCGACCGCCAGCCCCAGCCGAAACAGGCTCCTCTGGAAGGATGGCGTCGTTTCAAGGGCGCTTCTGGATTACGCGGCCTCGGCCAGGCGTCGATCGAATGGCTTCGGCCTGGTTGATTCGGCGCTTCATTGACCGACAGGCCCGATTTGGCTTCGCAGCCGATCGGGAATCCGTGCCTGATCACGACGTGCCGTTTGACATGTTCGGGGTCGAATTCAGCCACAAGGGCGAGCGCTGCACCTTCGAAACGCTGTGCTCGGTCTTCGGCATCGAGGAACCCGCGCTTTCGAGAATAGCCGCGATCGTCCACGACCTCGATCTGAAGGACGGCAAGTTTGGCGCACCCGAATGCAGCACCGTGGGCGCGATCATCGATGGGCTGCAGCTGGCGTATCAGGACGACGACGCACTCCTTGAACAGGGTATGACGCTCTTCGACTCGCTGTACCGCTCTTTCGAACGATCGGACCGTTCAACCGGACCAAGACTGACAGCCAAGCCGAAACGCCAGGGCACTGCGGGACCCAATCTGAGGCAAGGCAAGAAGGGACGGTGAGAGCGGACGACGGTCAATAGTGCGGCGCGTTACGCCGTGTCGTCCTGCGAAATATTCCGCCTGTCGCGTGGGTTTTTGCGCGTGGTCTCTCGTCTTGCCATAGCGTCGTCCCATCCCACTCGGCCCTGCGTAACGAATCGAGCGTCGCTCTGAATCCGACCTCCGGCTCGGCATATGCATCCGGGCACCATTCGAGGAAACGAGCGTTATACGGCTGGACCCGGCGGCGTCCTACATCCCGTCGCGGACTTCCGCCAGCGCGAGGAGGAGTGCAGGGGATCCCCGGAATCCATGTCGTGGGATCGCACGCTGAAGGAGGGGTCATGCCGACTCTCGAGGTCTTCGCACATTTGACAGTTCGACCGGGACAGCTGGAAGGCTTCAAAAAGCAAGCGGCTGAGTGCATCAGGATCACGAAGGAGAAGGACACACGAACGCTGCGCTACGACTGGTTCCTCACGAGCGATGGCACGGAGTGCGAGGTTCATGAGGCGTACACCGGGCCGGAGGGGCTGATCGAGCACAACAGCCACATCCTCGAAGCGCGGACCAAGTTGTTCAAGGACTACGCTGACAACCACTTCATGACCGTGTACGGAGAAGCCTCCCAGCCGCTGCTCGAGCTGTTCAAGGCACATGGAGTCGGTTTCAAGTGGTTCTACTTCGTTCAGGGGCTGGAGCCAGCCGCCGCGACCCTAGAGACGCGGCTCTGGCCCCAGGACGTCGAGACGATCTGCGCGGCCGCGCGGCAGGCTGACACCAGAGCGGCGGGAGGTTCTCGATGACACCTGCTATGACGACAACAACCCTTGACGCGAAGGTGCACGATTTTCTCGCGCAGAGACGCATCGCGGTTGCGGGAGTATCGCGCGACAACAACCACCACCCGGCCAGCAATCTCATCTATCGCCGGTTGAAAAGGAACGGGCATGACGTCTTCGCGGTGAACCCCCACATGCAGACCTTCGACGGCGATCGCTGTTATCCAGACGTGCAGTCGATCCCGGACGGGGTCGACGGCGTGGTGGTCGTCACGCGACCTGAGACCACGGCGCGGATCGTGCGCGACTGCAACGATGCCGGGGTCCGCCGCGTGTGGATGCACCAATCCATTGGCAGGGGATCGAGTGTCTCGCCCGAGGCAGTCGAGTACTGCCGTAAACACGACATCAGTGTGATCGCCGGCGCCTGCCCGATGATGTACGTCGACGGCGTCGACTCCGGACACGCGTGCATGCGCTGGCTCCTCAAACTCACAGGAGGACTGCCGACATGAAGCGGCGCCAGATTGCCTGGATCCTCATCCTCATCGGGGATGTCGGATACATCGCGTCGGGCGCGATGGCGGCGCGGCGACGATCACGCGTGCGTCCTCGGTCAACGAGTCGGTGCGCGCGATCGACGCCACAGCACTCGCGAATGGTGCGGTTACGCCGGCAGCTTGGCGCCCAGCACTTCCAGCGGCTCGATGGCCGGAGGCACCGCGAACAGCGCGGGCGCCTGCGCCATCAGGGCCTGCGCAATCGGCCCGGCGAGGTGACGTTGCCGACCAGATTCGTCAGCGAATGCGTCGAAGATGGCGAACGTGGTGACCTCAATCGATCACGACGTAGCGCCAGAGGCGCTCGGCCTCTTTGACACCGACGTACTTGCCGATTTCTTTCAGGAACTGTTCCTTCGTCTTCCACGGACGGTATTCCTTGAACTCGCGCACCATGCGCTGACCGGCGCCCGGGATGCTGAGGAGGTCCTCGTCACTTGCGGTATTCAGCCGCACCGGGATGAACGTGTACTGTGCCAGCTGGGCCGCCTTCTCTTCCCCCACGTACTTGCCGATTTCCTTCGCGAATTGCCCGTACGACTTCCAGGGCCGGTACTCGGCGAATTCGCGCACCATTCGTTTGCCGGCGCCGGGCACGAGCAAGATCTCCTCGGGCGAGGCCGTATTCAGATTGATGTGCACGAAGGCCTTGCCGTAGAACTCCATCGCCTGTTCCTGCGTGAGCTTCTGGCCGAGGAGATACGCATTCAACTCCGTGATACTCGCAAACGGCCTCTTCCCGACCAGCCCCTTGACGATTGCGGCGTTCATGTGAGGAAACGTGGCCAGGTCTTTCTCGGCGACCGTGTTCGCGTCGACGACGCCGAGCGATTTGCCGACCTGGGCCTGCGCGAGTGCGCTCGTCATCAGTAACGCGGCAGCAACTGCGATCGTCTTCATCGTGTGCTCCTATTCAGTCGATTCGTGCGAGACGCGGGAACGCAACGCGGGATGTCGATACGTATAGAGCAGTCCAAGCAATCCAAGCTGAATCATGCTCGCTGGAGCCAACGCCGGAGGCGCTTTGGCTCTCATGACTTTCACGACCAGCGCCCAGCCCGCGAGCGTTGGATCGATCTCGCGCTGGAACTCGCGGTTGCCCCTGTAGTGCAGCAGAATACCGGCACCTCCTGCGACGATGAAGCAAGCCATGACGATCCGGAGGACGATTACGGCGCGTCCGCCGCTGCTGACCGATACCCAGACCACGACCACCAGCGACGCGGCGATGAGCGCGAGCGGCGGAAGCTGCCAGACATCCTCGTAGTGATCGAGAAGGAGGAGATCGGTGGCTGTGCCGATCATCCCGATGCCGAGCAGGAGCAGGAGCAATCGCCGGACGGTGGTCAACGCAGCAGGTTCCGACCGTTCCGGACGGTTCGTCATGCGGCAGGGGTACGGGTCTTCCAACGAAGCAGAACGAGGATAAAAGTATCACGACGGTCCGTGGACGCTGCCCCGGTGAGCCAATCTGGCGGTCGATCACGCATTCCTGCCAGAGATGCTCATGGCGCTCAGGTTGTTCCTCGTCGGGTGCTCGCCGTCGGCACGCCGCAGTCGTCCGCAGGACACAGAACACAAGTTTTCGCTATCACACGACGGGTGGCACGCTGGGGTTGCGGTAGGAATGGATGCGCGCCTGATCCGACACCTGTCGCTGCTCGGCGACCTCACGCTCGACCTGGGTAGTCCCGAGGCGCTTGCGTCGACACGATTGACGGTCGGAGCAGGGTGGCGGTTTTAGGCACCTTGCAAGGCTGGCGTTGTCGCGAGACAAACCAGGTCGCTCTCGTCATTTCGGCGCGAACGCCAGGCGCACGTCTCCGGGCATTCTCCGAACCGTGAATAGCCCGGAGTTCACAAATGCCATCCCTCGCAATGGCTCCTCTCACGTGTCGTGCACGTCTCTGCCCAGCCCTATACCGATGTGCAGCCTCACACCACATTGCATACCGCAGCTTGCATGCCACATCGTGTTAGCGCACAACGGGTGAAGCAACAATGATGCACGCCTTGCAACGAATGTATCGCCCGGCTTGCGTATGCCTGGCCGCACCGAAGATTGACGCGGTATGATTCTACGGCCCACGCGGGAGGAGAATCATGACAGCTCACGTGCGTCTCACGATCGCCATCATCATCACGCTTGTCGCGGTGCCCGAACCCGAAGCGCAGGAGCTTGGCACGATTACGTTCCCGACGTCGGGTGCGCCTGCCGCGCAACCGGCGTTCCTCGAGGGTGTAAAGGCACTTCACAATTTCCAGTTCGACGAAGCCACGGAGGCATTCCGGCGTGCTCAGAAAGCCGACCCGTCGTTCGCTCTTGCGTTCTGGGGCGAGGCGATGAGCTACAACCATCCGCTTTGGGCGGAGCAGGACATCGAGTTGGCGCGGAAAGCACTCGACAAGCTCGCGCCGACGCACGAGGCACGGCTCGCGAAAGCGAGGCTGTCGAAAGAAAAAGCGTTCCTCGAGGCGATGCAGGTGCTCTATTTCTCGCCTGGCGACAAGCTCGCTCGCGATACGGCGTACTCAGATGCCATGGCGGCGATGTACGCGCAGTATCCGGATGATCACGAGATCGCCACGTTCTACGCTCTGTCGCTGCTTGGCACTGTCCGTCCCGGTGACTCAGGCTTCCGGCGTCAGGCACTTGCCGCGTCGATCGCGCAGAAAGTATTTGCCGAGAACCCGAAGCATCCAGGCGCCGCGCACTTCATCATTCATTCCTTTGATGACCCGGAGCACGCTCCCCTGGGATTAGCGGCCGCTAACGCGTACGCAAAGATTGCGCCCGATGCGGCGCACGCGCTACACATGCCCTCGCATATCTACGTGCAGCGAGGCATGTGGCAACAGGTCGCCGAGTCGAACATCGATGCCTACAGGGCAGCAACCGATCTCATCGCGCGCATGAAACTGCCGGAGGGGCGCGGAGATTTTCACACGCTGTCCTGGCTTGAATACGCGAACCTGATGCTAGGCAAGTTCGATGAGGCGAAGCGGAACGTCGACACGGCCAAGCAGACTGTCGATCGCAATCCGGGCAATCGCGGAGTCCAGAACGAATATCTCGGGATGCGAGCGCGCTTCATCCTCGAGACTGGCCAGTGGGAGAAGAGCACGCTCGACGCACCTGCGTCGAGTGGTGACGCCCACGCCGGCATGGCGGGTATGGGTTACGCGGATCCAGGAAACAGCTGGATTTTCATCGCGGGCGCGAGCGCCGCCAGATTGGGAGATACGGCGACAGCCACGGCAGCCGAGAGCAAACTCCGAGCGGCCGGCCAAAAGATGGCTTCAGGGGGCAATGCGTACGGCGCGAAGGAGATCGCGATCCTCGAGAAAGAGCTCGCGGCGATCAATCGCGCGGCTGCCGGTCAGAAAGACGAGGCTGTTCGCCTGGCGAAAGAAGCGGTCGACATCGAGCTCACGCTTTCGCCCCCGTCAGGTCCACCGGACCCAATCAAGCCCGCACTCGAACTGTATGGCGAAGTTCTGCTCGATGCCAATCGCGCCCGGGAAGCGTCGGAAGCATTCGCGCAATCGTTGCTTCGCACGCCCAAACGAACACCGTCGCTCCTGGGCCTCGCGCGCGCGTCAGCGAAATCAGGCGACAGCACCGCAGCGCGCCGGCACTACACCGAGATTGCGACGATGACGGGCGCCGCGCCGACTTCGCCGGCCGCGCAAGAGGCACAAAGGTTCCTGACCGGGCTATCGACCAAGTGATGTGATGTCGCCGCAGAATCCGAGGTGGACCAACAACCTGCGAAGTGACGTCCAATTAACCTTCGTTTGACACTCGGTTCCTCGACAGGCCCAACATCGAAAGCCATGAGCCCAAGGCCTGAATGCCACGTCACCGCTCACAACGACGAACACGATCAGAACGTCAGCCTGACCCCAAACTCCATGACCCGCCCGGGTGCCGCGCTCGTCACCTGCCCGAACCCACCGGTCGGATTGCCCGCGGCGTCGAAGCGAACCGTTGTATTGAGGCCCGTGAACGATGTGCGATTCAGCACGTTGAACGATTCGGCGCGTACCTGCAGCCGCGCGCGGCGTCCGAGCGCAAAGTGTTTGCTCAGACTGAGATCGATGCGGCTGAAGCTCGGTCCGATCAGGATGTTCCGTCCGCTGTTGCCGAACTGTCCCGGCGTCATCAGTGACGGATTCAGAAATGCACTCGTGTTGAACCATCGCTGTGGAGTGCGTTCATCAGAGCGCAGAGCCGGATCGCCGATCAGCGTCGCGCGTGTGGAGTTGGTACCAATGCGCGCCGCGTCTACTGGCGCGGTCACCGTAAACGGCGCACCGCTCTGATAAATGACCACGCCGGACAGATCCCATCCACCGAGAGCTCCGCGGGTCAGCGCGTTGCCACCATCCCGGAAGAACGGCAGCTGCCAGATGAAATGACTGTTCAAATTGTGGGCGCGGTGTATCGCCGACAGGCCGTAGTCGCGCGCGATGTTGTAGGGATCCTCGGGTGTGCCGCTGGACGTATCGAGCGTCTTCGAAAACGTATAGTTCGCGCCGAACTCCAGGCCAGCCAACAGCCGTCGTGTCAGCGACAACTGAAGACTGTGATAGCTGGACTCGTCTGCGTTCTCCGTGATCGTAATGTTGCCGTACCCGAGGTACGGCCTGAGCGCGCTGACGTTCGTCGTGCTCGCCGGAGGATTCAGGCGCGTGCCAGCTCTGAGTTGATTGATGTTCACCGTGCGCGTCAGGTTGTCTCCCAGCGTGCCGACGTAATTCGCGTGCAGGATCGTCCCCGCCAGAATCTCGTGCTGAACGCCGAGGTTGAACGTGGTGATCCGCGGCGTCGGCATCCGGTCCCGGATGCCTGCGATGTTTGGCGGAAACACACGCTGGGTACCACCCGTCGGGTTATCGATGTTGCCGTCGAAGATCGTCGCGGACTCGTCGAACGGCGGATTCGCGGCGGTCGCGCTCAAGTAGTCGGTCCGCACGCGATCGTAGAAGATACCGAACCCGCCGCGGATTGCTGTCTTGCCTTTCCCCGAGACGTCGTACGCAAAGCCAAGGCGCGGACCTACGTTCCCGTACTCGGTCGGCACACCACCGCGCGGCAGTCCTGCAAAGAGCGCCTGGGCCACCGGATTGTCGGCGGCTGGAATCACGCCGTGTGCGGCATCCGGAAACCCGTCTCCGAAAATGACGATGCCGTTGGTCGGGCTTCCTGTCCCCTGCACGATCGAACCATCGCTTGCCAGGACTTGGGGCGCCCGGGCCGGATCGAACCGGTTTGGATCGAAGGTCGAGAAGTTGTTCAGCGCGCTGTACAAGGGAAGAATCAGGTTATACCGGAGCCCGAAATCGACCGTCAGATTCTTCGTCAGACGCCAGTTGTCCTGTGCGTAAAACTCGGCCTGCCAGAAACGCGCGCGCCACTCCTGGTCCTGGGCTCCCTCCGTGTAGTTTTGAAAGTTGCCGAGCAGAGCGTCGGCGACGACATTGCCCGTCGAATTGCGTGCCGACGTCGCGAAGGTGACTACGCCGTTTTCGCGCGGCCGCGTGTTCTGATCTTTCTGACTGTAGGTGACCTGCCCGCCGAACTTCAGTGCGTGCGAACCCGCCACCTTCGTCAGGTCGTCGCGGAACTGATACGTCAGGTTCCGGTTTCGAATGTAGTCTCCCGCGTTGTACGCGGTGAATCCGGTCAACGTGACGTCGGGTCCCGTCCCAAAGCGGTTCGAGGCGTAGATCTCGGGATACGTCAACCCAAGTGCGCTCCTCGCGATGACCTCATTCTGAGGACCCGCCGCGATCTGGTTCTTCGTGATCGAACCGCCGACCGAGTTGAGCAGCGTGTTCGACAACGCCATCTGGACGCTGCCGACCGTCGTCCATCCGGGACGCGGCCGGGTGCCGGGCACGATGCCAAGCGTGCCTCCCTGAAAGGGATTGAAGATCTGCACGTCGTTGTGCGAGAAGCGATAGCTGACCTGCGTTCGCGGGGACATCACGTAGTCGATCCGGGCGACCTCCTCGCGGCTGTGCATCTCGTTCGTGCCGGTGACGAGATAGTTGCCGCCCGGGCCGCCGAAATTCGGAGGCGGATAGGCTTGGAGAAGCGATCGGCCATTGGCCGAAAACCGCGACGATGGAACGATTCGGTCTGCAAAGGGCAACCCCGTGCTCGGATCGCGTGGAGCTGCGAGGGTAGAGTTTCGAAAATCACCGTTCCGCTCCTCCAGCGTCGGCACCGTTCCGACATTGCTGACCCCCTGATCGTTGATCTTCCAGTCCTGACTGAAAAAGAAGAACAGCTTCGTGCGGCTCGCGTTGAACCTGCCGAACGAGACCGGGCCGCCAATCGTGTAACCAGGGTTGTTGAATTCGAGCGGCGCCGGATCGCCGCGATCGAAAAACGAGCGTGCATCGAAGCGGTCGTTCCTGACGAACTCGTACGCGCTCCCATGGAATGCGCGCGTGCCGCCTTTGGTCACGACGTTGATGATCGTTCCCGCGCGTCCACCGAACTCGGCGCTGTAGCTTGCGGTCAGGACGTTGACTTCGGCGATCGTGTCGAGGCTCGGGTTCGTGATCGTATTGCCGTTCGCGCCGTTGTCCATGTTGTCGGCGCCGTCCACCAGGAAGTAAGCGGACGGTGAGCGAACCCCGTTGATGGCCTGGCCGGTCGTGCTGAGCCCGATTGAAAACGAATCGGTGGACTGGATCACCGCGCCGGGCAGCAACTGAACAAGTTGCGCGTAGTTTCGTCCATTCAGGGCGATGCTGTTCACCTGCTCGCCGGTGATCACCCGGCTCACATCGCCCGATTGCGTCTCGACCTGGCTGGTGACAGCCGCAACGGAGATGGCTTCGTTGATGTTCCCGACTTCGAGCTGAAAGTCGGCCGTACGCCTCGATGCCGCATCGAGGAGGAGATTCAGGCGTTCGACCGGCTTGAAGCCCGAGATCTCGACGCGAATTCGGTACGACCCGGCGGGAAGACTCGCAAAGAGGTAGCCGCCAACCGAATCCGTCGCGGTCGTCTGCCGCAGGGCCGTCTGCTCGTTCGTCGCCGTGACGGCGGCACCGACGACGGCGGCGCCCGACTGGTCGGTCACACGCCCGGAGATCTGGCCGACGTTGGTTTGGGCAGACGCCACCGCCGGCAGAACGAGCGAACCAATAAAGACCACCACAGGCCGTTGAACGGATCGAACCGCGCGGATCATCGTCGTCTCCTTTGGGGACAACTGACATGTCAGGTCGACAGCTCGCTGCGAACCTTACAGGGGTGCACGGGAGGAGTCAAACGCACAGAGGTTGACCCGGACTCGAGCGTGTCAGAAAACTGAAATTCCAGATTTATATGTTACACACCGCCTGCGGACTGACCCTCGAGGGTGGCGGTTTCACGGCGTCACATCATTTCCGAAACCTGCACGTCCTTGGCACTGCCACCCGGGAAATCGAGAACAGGGATTCAGAATGACTTGTCGTCCGCTCGAGAGCCGTGCTAGAAAACTGACATCTCAGATTGACGTTATGACGACTGCGAAATCGACCGGTGGATGGCGCGCTGGTGCGGCTGCGATCGCGGCGGCGGTCATCCTCGCGAGCTTCTCCGGACGCGCCAGCAGTGACCTCTTCTTCGACGACTTCTCGCGATTTCCGCCCGGGCTCCTGACGGCGCCCATCGGTCAGCTGAATGGCGCCATTCAGGAGTACCACTACCTTCCCCATCGCGGTGTCCCGCTCGAACCGTGGGCGAACGTGATCACGCACCTCGATGCGTGGGCCGCCGGCGATGAGGACGGGACGCCCTACGTGGAGCAGCACACGGTCAACGCACAGCCCCTTCTGCTGAATCCAACGCTGGTCACCGGCGATGCAGAATGGGGCGACTACGCCGTGGAAGCGCGCGTCAAGCCGCTGTCGCTCGATGACATGGCGGGGATCGTCTTCCGGTATCACACCAACCGGCACTATTACCTCTTCTCACTGAGCGGCGGTACCAAGGCCCGCCTGCTCGTTCGGCTGCCGCTCGAGAAGACGCTTCGGATTGCCGAATGGCGCGAGCTCGCCAGCACCGAATTCCGCTACGACACGACGCACTACTACACACTCAAGGTCGAGAACGACGGGCCGCGGATTCGGGCTGCGATCGATGGCAAATTCATGCTCGAAGCGCGCGACAGCGAATTGCTGAAAGGGAAAGTTGGCATCACGGCGAACAGCCCGGCGCGGTTCCAGGCATTTCGCGTGACCGCGTCGGACGCGGCGCGGCGCGCAATCGACGACCGCATCCGCGCGCGCGACGCGGAGCTCGCCACACTGCGGCAGCAGAACCCTCAGCCGAAGCTTTGGAGGAAATTCGACACGCCGGGCTTTGGCACCGGACGAAATGTTCGATTCGGCGATCTCGACGGCGATGGACAGCTCGATATGCTGTTCGCGCAGAACATCCCCCGCGTCCGCGGCGATGCCTTCGATCACATCAGCGCGCTCACTGCCGTCAACCTCGATGGAAAGATCCTATGGCAGTCGGGCCGGCCCAACCCGCGCAACGGGCTGCTCACGAACGACACGCCATTCCAGATTCACGATATCGATGGAGATGGCGCGCAGGAAGTCGTCCTGATTCGAGATTTCAAGCTTCAGGTCCTCGACGGCAAAACCGGCAAGGTCGAGCGCTGGGTTTGGATGCCGCGGCTCCCGACCGATACGAAGGATCGGCCGTACGAGCTCTATAGCGGCGATTCGATAGCGTTTCTCAATCTATCGGGCCGCGAGACGCGCCGCGAGATTCTGATCAAGGACCGTTATCCAACTTCTGGGTCTACAACGATCGCCTCGAGCCGATGTTCGCCGGTCAAGGTCAGACAGGACACTACGTGTTCCCTGCCGACGTAGACGGCGACGGCAAGGACGAATTCCAGATCGGCTACTCGTTCTGGGATCACTCAGGGACGCGCCGCTGGAGCCATGACGAGGAACTCCAAGACCACGCCGACGGCCTAGCCATCGCGAACCTGAGCGACGATCCCAAGGCCGAGCCGCGCATCTACGTCAGCAGCAGCGACGAGGGCATCATCATCTTCGATCTGCGCGGCAAGATCCTGAACCGGCAGCGCGTCGGTCACACCCAATCGGTGAGTATCGCGAAATACCGTTCCGATGTGCGGGGGCTGCAGTACATGACGATCAACTTCTGGAGAAACCCGGGCATCATCACGTTGATCGATCGGGACGGGAACGTTCTCGCGCAGGAGGAGCCGGTCCACATGGGCAGCCCGATCCTTCCGGTCAACTGGCGCGGCGACGGAATAGAGTTCGCGATGCTGTCAGGAAACGTCCGCGAGGGAGGCTTGATCGACGGCCGCCTCCGTCGCGTCGTCATGTTCCCCGATGATGGACATCCGGATCTTGCGTTTCAGGTCGCAAACCTCACGGGCGACGCCCGTGATGAGATCATTCTCTGGGATCAAGAGCGCGTCTGGATCTACACGCAGGATCGTCCGTTCACCGGCGACCGGATCTACGCGCCCACGCGCAACCCGACCTATAACGATTCGAACTACCGCGCGGCGGTGTCGCTCCCGGCCTGGAGCGTCGTGAAATCCAGCCAGTCATCCGGCCGGTGATCTCACCTGACGACGATCACCAGTTGCTGTCTGACCGGGTAGCCATCGCGACCGTAGGCTGTCAGCTTGTAAAGCGTCGTGCGTACTGGCGCAACGGGAAAACAACTCATCGTCCGCGTAGGGTTGACCTCGCCGACGCCGGGTTCAACGCGCGCCAGCAGGGTGTCGCTAACGGCGTAGCAGAGCTGTGTAGGCCGACCTGTCGCGATCGAGCCGGGTCGCGGACTGAAGATGAGGATACTCGCCCGATCCGTGCCGGGTGCCTGCGGCGCCGGAGGAGTAACCGCCGGATCGCCCGCGGGCATCTCCAAATCGGAGCGCACAGGCACAGCACCTGGCCCTTCCGGCTGTGACTCTCGCGCTGCAATAGTACCAACCTGGACGACCACTCGCTGGCGCACACTCTCTCCGCCCGTTCCCTGCGCGGTCAGCACGTAGTTGGTCGTTTCCATCGGTGTGGCCGATACGCAGTTTCGCCGGACACCGCCAAGCTCGCCCACGTCGGGATCGATGCGGACACGAGTACCATTCGCGACGTCGTAGCACAGGCGCACCGTCTCACCTGGTGCGATGCGATCGGGAACAGCGGAGAACTGCAGCACGCGCAGTTCAGGGGCCGTTCGCAGTGGCGCGGGAGTGTTCGGAGTGCTGGCCGTACTTCCTCCGAGACCGCTCTGGAGGAAGGAACCGATGCTCGCAACGTTCCAAGACCTCCAGGATGTCCCTGCGGGTGTAGCCCAGTAAGCGAGCGCTCCTCCGAATACCGCGAACAGCAGCGCCGCGAGCAGAACAACGCCGACGCTCTTCTTCTTCCGGATGCGAATGGCCGGCTGGATTTCATCTCGAAGCAGCAGCGAATCGAGGTCCAGCCCATCGTCAAGTGGAGTTGTCGGGCGGTCACGCGAGGAATCGGATGCGGGCGCGAGGACGAAACCGAGGTTTCGCCGGCTGGCAGCGGCAGCGGCATCGTCGCTCAGCGCCTCGCGCAGCTTCACGGCCTGATTCAACAACGCGCGCGCGACGCCTGGCTCCCCGAGACATAGGGCTCGAGTGCCCATTTCATGAAGCGCCCAGGCCTCGACCGATCGATCCCCGATTGCCTTGGCCGCGGCAACGCAGCGTTCGAGGGTGATCGCCCAGGCGCCCCATCGCGCGCCGACGACCAGTGCTCCCTCGAGGAGCTGACCAAGCCGAAGGACTTCGCCCCAGCGCCGGGCGTCAGCTGCGCACTGCTGCACGCTCATCAGAGCTTCGGATTCTTCCAGCAACGTGTCAGGGCTACGACGGTACCGTTCGACCCACGCGGTGAAGTACGTGATGGCGCGATTCACCCAGGGCTTCAGGTCTTCCGTTCGGCGAAGCCGGTCGCCGACACCGTCTGCCAGTTGATGGCGGGATTGGCTGCTGACGACGAGGCCTCGGCGGACGAGCGACATCAACGATGGCTCGATATCCGAGACTGCTGTGATGCCGGAGACGTGCTGAGCCCGGAGCGGCACGCCAGGCAGCGCGGTCAACGCCAACAAGGCTCGCCGCTGCTTGTCATCGACCGACGCCATAAGCTCGGTGATGAGGCTTTCCGGCCCGATCCCGCGCGCGCACCCTTCGATCGACCTTCCCTGCTCACGGACGATGGCCGCGGCCTGCTGGATTCGAAGCGGGTGCCCTCCAATGGCCGCGCAGAGACTGGCTGCCGCCGATCGCTCCGTGCCTTCGAGCGAACGCTCGATCTCTCGCTCCAGGAGCAACACGGCATCCTCGAGTGGCAGGCCTTTAAGCGACAGGCTGCGCACCTCACCCCACAGGCACCGCTCGCGCGTCGCAACGGCGAACGCCGATTGCGGCGCGATATCGAGCACCTGTTCCAACTCGTCCTGCGCCAGGTCAACATCGTCGAGGAAGATCAACGCCTGCTTTTCCTGAAGGGCGCGCCGGATCTCTGCCTCAGTGGGTTTGCAGATCCCGTCGCTCTCGTAGAAAGCTTCGAAGATGAGCTGCTGGAGATCGCCGAACGTTTGATGCCGCGCCGGTACGTAGACGATGCCGTCCGCAAACGAGGCGGTTCGCGAATGATGCGCGAGGTGTCGCAGGACTGCCGTCTTGCCGATACCGCGCTCGCCGCTCATTTCAATGGGAAGGCCGGCGTCGAGTGCCGAGAGAGCCGTGGCCAACTCCGGCCGGCGATCCAACAGGCCGCGAATCAACTTCGGGCGGAGGAGAATCGGCGTGGGTCGGGAACGAATGTGCGCGCGTTCGGTCCGTGAAGCCTCGCGGACCAAGGCGCCGCACGGGTCGCCGATCTGCAGGACATATCGGCCAACGGCTACTTGACCAGTGATCGCGCCGTACATTGAAGGTCGCTGGACGGGCGCGTCCGGATGGCCGGACCGAGCAGCCATCTGCTGATCAAGCCGGTCGAGGTCTAGCTTGATCGTCATTCCCGGCAGAACTGACGGTGGAGCACCGGTAGTGTCCCCAAGTGCGATGTTTCACATTTTACGATGAAGACAAGCGAAACAGGGCCAAGTGTGCGGAAACTTGGCGCAGCCACCGCTAGACGCACGACGTTTTACAGGCCCGTCGCGACTACGACACGCCGGTCGGGAGCTACGATCGCCACCCCATTTGGCGCATGAATTCGATGTGCCGCCCGCAGCCGTGGAGGTTCTCGATGAGCGGCGATACGTAATAGAACGGCGATGCGCCGTCATCGTACGCCCTGGCCTCCCACTCGAGCGCACGCTCGAGATCGTTCAGGCCGGCGTAGATATACGTCATGCAATGCGGAGGGACGTATCGATGGCTGGCTATCTCGTCGAGCTCCTTCAGGATCGCGCGGGCCACGTCGGCCGCGCCGCTCCGTGCGTAGTAGTGACCCAGCACGCCGAGATAGAAAGGCGCGCGGCCCGACATGGAAACGGCCCGTTCACCGATCTCGATCGCGTCTGCGAGCTGCCCCTGCAGCGCGCGGCACATGCCGATCACGTGGATGCCGAGGATGAAACGGGGATCGATTTCCAGGCTCTTCTCGCATTCGAGGATCGCTTCTTTGTAGCGTCGCGCGAGATACAACGTGTGACCCGCTCCGGCATTGATGAGTGGCGACAACGGCTCGATCTCCTGTGCCCTGCGGACCTCGTTCATCGCGCTTGCGACATCGCCCTGCAGCACCATCAGCCACGAGTGATAGATACGGGTCACGGCCTGACTCGGATCCAGCTCCAGGGCGCGTGTGAACTCGCTCGATGCCCCTGACATGTCCCAATCGTTGGCCAGCTTGATGAGGGCCAGCGATGTGTGCGCTTCAGCAAGATTGGGATCGAGCGCCAACGCCCGCTCGGCAGCCGCGGCCGCCTGCGCGAAGGCCGAACGTGGCCGCTGCACCGCATAAATGCCCATGAACGAATAGGCGTCGGCCAATCCGGCGTACGCCAGCGCATAGCCGGCGTCCTCTTCGATCGCCTCCTTGAAATGATCGAGCGCTGTCATCAGGCCGCCGTGGTACCGCCGCGTCCAGTAAAAGCGTCCCTTCGAATACGACTGATACGCGCGCGAGTTGTGCGTGTGCGGACGGATCAATGGCTGCCGGGGAAACTCGGCGAGCGACACCTTCAATCGATCCACGACGCTTCGGGCGATTTCGTCCTCAACAGCGAACACGTCCGCGATCGATCGATCGTAGCCCTCCGACCAGAGATGACATCCGTCCGCGGCGCTTACGAGCTGTGCCGTGATGCGCACCCGCTCGCCCGACTTCCGGACGGTGCCTTCGAGTACCGCATCGACGTTGAGCTGCCGGCACACACTCCGAATATCCGTGTCAGTCTGGGCGGCGCGAAATGCCGACGTGCGCGAAGCCACACGGAGCCCGGGCACCTTGGCCAGGCCGGTCAGCAGCTCCTCCGCAAGGCCGTTGCAGAAGTACTCGATATCGCCATCGGGTCCGAGATTTACAAAAGGCAGCACGGCAATCGACGACGACGGCCCCGGCTGAGACAAGCCAGCGATACTCTCCGCCCGCTCGGACGAGCTCTCGAGCTCCAGTGCGCTCACCAGCTCCTGCTGTATTGCGCCGCTGCTTCGATATCGGCGAGCGGGGTCGCCTTCCAGTGCCCGTTCGACGACCTGCACGAATCGGCCTGGCAGATCCGGTCGAACGTCGGCCAGCCGCTGGCGCCGTTCTCGAACGTGCGCTGCTCCGACTTCGGGCAGCGTCGCGCCGGTGACCGGGTATGTGTTCGTCACGAGATGGAACAACAACACGCCGATGCTGTAGATGTCGCTCGCGATCGTCGCGGGCGCGCCGTCGAAGAGCTCGGGCGCCAGATACAGGGGGGTCCCGGTGATCCGTTCGCCCGGCGTGCGGTCCGCCCGGATTTCGCCAGCGCCGAAATCCATCAGCACGATGCGGCCGCCGGCCTCGCGCATCACGTTTTGCGCCTTGATATCACGATGAACGAGGCCGGCCTTGTGCACCGCCGCGACGGCGCGACACAGGTCGATCCCGATCAGCGCCGCCTCGCGCGGTCCAAGCACGCCGCGTGTCGACAGCACCCGCGTCAGCGTGAGCCCGTCGACGAATTCCATCCACAGGCCCAGGACGCCATCGTATTGATCCACGCCGAAAACCGTAACGACATTCGGGTGCCGGACGCGCGCGAGCAGACGGGCTTCCTGGATGATCTCCGCGGAGCGGCCGGTCTCGCGCAGGAGCTTCACCGCCACCTCGCGCTCCAGCATGGCGTCCCATGCGAGATACACGGTGGCGAACTGGCCGTGGCCGATCTCGTGCCGGAGCTCCAGCGGGCCCCATCGCGCGCTCCCCTCGCGGCCCTCTGCGGCGGCTGCGGACGCGGGAGGATGTGATCCGCGGTGCACGGCGGCGAGATCCGCGATCGTGCGCAAATCCTCCACGAGTTGCCGTTGCTCGCCGCTGGTGACGCTGGACCCGGCAGCCTGCCAGTCAGGCTCCGTCCCGTCAGCAATCGCTCCTGCGAGTTTGATCAGCAGCGGATCATCGGACATGGCTGGCGATTATACGAACACGGCGGCTCATCCGGTCAGATGGAATAACGTTCGCGGCGACCGTTTTCAACGGCCTCGCGGCCGTGCCTTCGTGTCGCTTTTCGTTCGGACATCAGCGCAAAGGCCAGACGGGCGGCGCGCTGACCCTGATCGGGGTGATTAGTGTGTCGCCACTGGATTAAGCCAGATCGGCTGCACGAATGCGCCGTTCCCGGCTGAATCCCATACCGCAAGGCGCACCCACGACTTGCCCGTGGCATCGAACGGAATCGTAAACTTCCCGCTCGAGCAGGCCAATACGTCAGTCGCACGAACGATCGTGCGATCGACTCTTTTCCCGTCTCCCCAGACGACTTCGACGAACTCGAGCGGGTACGTCCACTCGACGCTCGCCTGAACGGTGCGCTTGTTCCCGGCCCCCTCAACTTTATAGTCGGTTATCAAGATCTCGCCTGTCGTGACCCAGAAGTCGCCGTTGCGAATCGACCTGAGAATCGGCGTCCAGTCTTCGGTCGGGCCAGGCAGTTTGTCGATCTTCACGTAGCTCACGGGGTGACCGGGATAGATGTCGTCCTCGGGGCCCTTGCGGTACGTGTCGACGTCCGCGATCAGGTACTTTGGTCGCAGTCCGGAGTTCGCGTACATGTTGTTCATTGTGTCCAGGGCATCGAAGCACCGCCACTCGCACAGACGCTGTTCCGAGAGGTCCTGGCCCATGCCCGGCTTGAAGGCGAGCCCGAGATAACGGTCGTTCTTCACGTACGGCTTATCGAAGATGGCGTCGGGATAACCGGTTGTTCCCTTCGTGCGCGGATGCGCGTGAAACCAGTAGCCGTCCTCGGCGTCGAGCATCTGCTGCACGTCGTCGGCGTTCGCCGTGTGATAGACCTTTCCGAAGCCAGACACGTTTTCCGTGAACGGCTGGTTCGGCTCGCGCCGCCGGGTCCAATACACGTTCTTCGGGAACATGATGTTGTAGTGTCCACCGAAATACACGCTCGGCTCTTCCCAGGGCGTGACCAGGAAATCCCTATCGGACGCCTTCTGTGAGGCGAGGCCATAGTCGCGCTGATCCTCGAGGCGTCCAAGCCCTGTGTCAGCGCCGCGAAGATCGCCGTGGAAATCGCTCAGGCCGACGATGTTGATGCCTGCCGCGCGCATGACCATCAGATCCTGGAACGTATTGTCGAGCGAACCCGATGCGCGCTGCCGCTCCGTGAACCGCAGATGGAAGTGGTTCACCATCGTCTTGTATCCCGGAACAGGCTTGAAGTGATCTCCGCGAGTGAA
The DNA here is from genome assembly GCA_046727175.1 of Acidobacteriota bacterium. GTDB lineage: Bacteria > Acidobacteriota > Vicinamibacteria > Vicinamibacterales > 2-12-FULL-66-21 > JBKPCD01. The sequence goes on from JBKPCD010000087.1 coordinate 20,369, forward strand.
GTTCATCACTGCCTGACGCGTCGCCTCGGCCGGCTCCGGACTCGCCAGAAAGTAGACGGCCATTCGCTGCCAGGTGCCAGGCGGCGCGTTGTACAGGGCGAAGTTGTCGGCGTATTCCTGCACCTCTTCGCCGTCCGCCTGCCGGATGCCGAAGCCATACTGCGAGTCGCTGTCTTTGCGGTACCACACGTATCCGAGATTCGTGTCGACCTCACGCGTGAAGAAGAAGACGTGGGGCGGCGTGAACGTAGCCAGCGAACCGCCCTTTCCTTCCGCGATGAGCACACGGTTCTTCGCCCGCACCGTGACACGAGTCTCGTTCGTGGTGCCGCCGAACTCGTACTGTTGCGCTTCCCCGCCAGTATCGCGCCACGCGACACGAGGCATGAGCGAGGTGGAAAGACCCTTCAGCCCCGCCTCGTATTTGTACGCCACCGACGGTTCGTCCGTTTTTGCGATCGCTTCCATACGGAACATGTTCGTGCCGCGATAGCTGGTGAACCGCAGCGTGCCCGCGAAGACTCCCATCGACAAACCGGGGAACGTCACTTCGAGCCGTGCGCCATCCGTCTTCACGCTGCACGAATGTGTCGAAAACGTGGCACTTGCGCGGCGGATCTCCTTGGGATCCCGCGGCGCGCCGTACACGCGTCCGACACCTCCGGTGCGCGCATTCGCTGCACGGGTCCGACCTTCGGCAGCCTCAGCGACTGCACCGCGTCCGCTCTCTGCCAGACGAGGCGCCGGTATGACCAGCGGCGCATCCCAGAAGGCGTACCACTTGTTCTTCTCGATCACCTCCGGCGTGATTTTCACCCCGAGTTCCTCGAGCGGCGCCCCCTGTTGCATCGTCATGCGACGCAGTCCGCTCAGGACGGAATATTCGGGCGTCAGATTCTGCCCCAGTGGTCTCCATTGACCGCCTGGCTTTCTTACGGCCAGCTCGCGAATGAGAGGCTGGCCGTTGTCAATGGCATAGCGCGCACGGAGCTCGGACCCGCCGCCGGCCTCCCACACGACGACGAGTACCTCCTGGTCCAGTACGGCTGTCAGGCCGGCGCTGGCCTTGTACTCGGTCAGATCGCACTCGAGCGGAGCGAACGCCGGTGTCGGCTGAACGGCAGTCGTGGCCGACGTCAGAAGGATTGCGGATGCGGCGACACCATAAGGAGCGGCGGCGCAGACAACTTTTCTGACGCCGTACACGGGAAACGAGAAAACCCGAGACATTTGCCATCTCCCATTTGCCATTCCCCATCGGGCCGTCTTTTTCAAGCGGCCTGCTAAGCGAGGTGCGACTGCAACCGATCGCAGACCGTCGCGAGGACCTTCAACCGGGCAAAGTACTTGTCGTTGGCCTCGACGAGCGTCCACGGCGCCTGACGCGTGCTGGTTCGCTCGATCATGTCGTTGACGGCCTGCTCGTAGCCGTCCCACTGCTTTCGATTCCTCCAGTCCTCGTCGGTCAGCTTCCAGCGCTTGTACGCGGCGGTCTCCCGCGCGCGGAAGCGCTTGAGCTGCTCGTCCTTCGTGATGTGAACCCAGTACTTCGCGAGGACGATCCCATGAGCGCCCAGCTGGGCCTCGAACTGGTTGATCTCGGCGTACGCGCGCATCCACTCCTGTTCTGACGCGAAGCCTTCGACCCGCTCGACGAGCACGCGTCCGTACCAGCTTCGGTCGAAGATCGTCACACGCCCGCGGCGGGCGAGATGGCGCCAGAAGCGCCACAGGTAGTGCTGCGCGCGCTCCTCCTCGGTCGGCGCGGCAATGGGAATGACCTGATACGCGCGCGCATCGATCGCTGCGGTGAGTCGCCTGATCGCGCCACCCTTGCCGGCGGCGTCCCATCCCTCGAACACGAGAATGGTCGAAATCCCACGTCGCTGCGCTTTTCTGTGAAGAGTGTTGAGCCGTCCCTGGAACCGCTCGAGCTTCGTTCTGTATTGCTTTTGATCGACGCGCTGCGACATATCGAGCTTGCTGAGGATCGTCGGCTGGCTGACGACATCCGACTGGCGCGCCTTCGGGAGCGGTGGCGCCTTGCGACTCTTGCCGTGCGCCAAGCTCTGAGTCGCAGAGACGGGATTGCCCGCCCACTCGCCCAGCCGCCTGCGGATCGCGTCGCGGATGGTGCTCGCGACCGTCAGGCTTCGATAGTGCTCGTCGGCGCCTTCCACGATCGCCCAGGGCGCGTTCGCGAGGCTCGTGCGCGTGACGATCTCTTCGGCCGCATCAATGAAACGGCCGTACAGCTTCCAGTTGGCCCACTGTTCCCGCGTCACACGCCAGCGGGTGAGCGCATCTTTCTGCAGCTTCCTGAGGCGGGCCTTCTGCGACTGCTTGTCCAGGTGCATCCAGAACTTGAGGATCAGCGCGCCGTCATCGGTCAGCCCGCGCTCGAAGTCGATGATCTCGTCGAGCCGCGCGCCGAACTCGGCGCGGCTCAACCGCCGGTGAACACGGTCGACGAGCGGACGTGAGTACCAGGCGCTCAAAAAGAAGCCAATGCGCCCCTTCGGAGGCAGGTCCCGCCAGAACCGCCAGTACTCGGGGCGTTCGCGCTCCTCGTCGGATGGGGGGCCGTACGCCCGCGTCAGCAGCCAGCGCGGATCCATCCACTCGTTGAGAAGATTGACGCTCTCGCTCTTGCCGGCGCCGTCCACGCCGCCAAAAAGGATGATCACGGACGACCGGCGGGCAGCGCGCAGCTGATTCTGCACGTCGAGCAGTTCCTCGCGCAGCGCGGGGACCCGCGATTTGTACTCGGCGCTCGAGACCTTCCGTCCCAGCTCGGCGGCTTCGAACATCTCACCCTCGCTGCGCGAGATCCCTCACCGCTTCCAGAGTTGCTCGCTTGACGTCATCGACGGAGCCACATCCAGATACCGTCGTCAGCAGATTGAGCAGGCGATAGTAGTCGATGACGGGCTCGCTTTGCCGGTGGAACGTCATCAACCGTGCGCGCACCGTCTCTGGCGCATCGTCCGTGCGCTGATAAAGGTGCTCTCCGGCGCACATCTGACGCGGGCAGATTCGGAAAGGGTTCGTGCTTCGGTGGAAGGGTGTCTGACACTCCCGGCAAATCAGTCGGCCTGAGAGTCGATCAATCAGTTTCTCATCGGGCACGTCCACATACAGAACGCCGTCGATCTGGCGCTTGAGCGTCTCCATCATCTCGCTGAGCGCGATTGCCTGCTCCATGGTTCTGGGGAAACCGTCGAGCAGAACGCCCGCCGTCGCGTCGCGGCGTTCGAGGCGCTCGCGCAGCATCGCGATCGTGATTTCGTCCGGCACTAACGCGCCCCTGGCCATGAACTCTTCAGCGCGGAGACCGAGAGGCGTGCGGTTGTGGAGGTTTTCGCGAAAGAGGTCGCCGGAAGCCACGTGTTTGATGCCTAGTTCTGCCTCGAGGAATGCGGCCTGAGTTCCCTTTCCGGAACCAGGGGCGCCGAGTAACACGATGTCCATGGTTCCCTCGCTGATCTTGTCGCCTTGCTCAGCTACACCGCGGCTTCGGAGTCCGGAGTATAGCGCGCCGTGCCGCCTTCGGTGCGGACGAACGCAGGCGGTGCGATTCGGGAATGTTATTGTGCTTTGTGAATGGAGGTTGTGAATACGATGCGGCTGCCCGGCCCGAGAGAGCTGAACCGAATATGCGCTCGACACGAACCTCTGCATCCTGAACGAATGAACCCGTGAGGCTCGTCGACGCTTATCTCGCCTGCTACTTCGTGCTCACCGCTGCGGCTTTTGCGTCGCTCTATCGCTCGGGTGTCCTCGCACGCATTCCGACCGGCTGGAGTCTCACGGCGGCTCTCGTCGTCGTGGCACTCGGCGTTCTGCTTCGAGTTCTCTCCCGCCGAACCGACTAAACCCGAAGCTCACTCGTATTGGTTTCAGCTCTTCTTCGAGGTCACTGCGTACACGGTGCTCCAGATCCGTTCGGTCTTCGTACTCCCGCAGTGAGTGCACGGGACGTTGGGCGACGACGAATCGGACATGGGTCGGACGATTTCGAAGGTTTTCTGACAATCGCGGCAAACGTACTCATAGACCGGCATGGTCAACCTCCTGTGCCACGGAATATCAGTCAGCAAGTGACATGAAGGACCGCGTTCGTCTTCTTTGGGTGCTTCTCTAGCACCTTGATGGCTTCGGCCGTCGGCAGCACAACCAATTTAACCTTGCGGTCCTTGGCCTCACGTTTCACATCGTCCATGACAGGCAGACGGCCATATGCCCCGGTGCCGATGACCAGGCACCTGCACTTCCACGGAATGTTCTCTTCCACCGAGAGCGGCGTGTGGCCAAAAGCGTCGCGGAACTTCTTGGACGCCTTTTTCTTCCGTCGACGGATCTCGCCTCTGTCGACGACAAGATCCTGTTCGTAGGTCACTCCGTCGATCTCGATGACACCGAACTCAAAATGTCTGAACCGCACCGGCTCAGCTCACCAGGCGCACCCGATCGAAGAACGCGCCTGCCTCTCCATCGCCCCGGATGTGTTGTGGTGAGGACTCGAGCTCATCACGAGAGCTCCGGCCACTCCGCATCGCGCGCAACTCTCTCACGTACACTACGCCTCACCGAGAGCTTGCGCAATACGGCCCCTCCTGCCCTGACTGGCAGTCGCAGGTCCGTGCGACTGCGATTCATCAGATGATGGCCTGGACTGTCGGGGTGCTCTTGGGCTGCTTTTCAGTCGCCGGACAATTACAAACCTCGTCTCCCGCCTCCAACTCTTGCAATCGATCCTCGCCCTCGGCGGCTTCATCGGGCTGAATCTCGCCAAGATTCACGCGGTCTCTTGGCACAGCTCTTGACGTGTGGGGGGTGCTCGCCGCTGTGCTCCAGCGACTGAAAAGCCAGGAGGTCGTCCGATGGTTCGTCACGTCAGAGCCGCCGTCGTTGTTGGATGTCTGATTCCGTTGCCGGCCGCTGCGCAGACGGTGGTCATTACGATTACCACGGCATCGGCTGACATCCATAAGTCGCCAACCGTCGCAAGCCCGGTGATCGGCCAGGCTGCACGCGGGCGTGTGCTCGAAGTGACGCGCGACGTCGGTGACTGGGTGAAAGTATCGTGGCCGGCCGGGGCCGACGGCATCGGTTACGTGCGGGTCCATTCGGGATCGCTCTCGACGGCGGCCGGGCCTGCGCCAAATCGTGCCGCTGGGATCACGTCAGTGCCGCCAGCGACCGAGTCCGTCCCGAGCTCCGCAAGTGACGTCCGCGCCGACGTCGCGGCGGTCGCGCAATCCTCGTTGGCGAACGAGAGAAATTCCTCGGCGTACGTCACGCCCCCCACGCATACGATCGGCATCGGCGGGCTGATGAATGGTTCGACCATCGGGTTCGGCGCGACCGGACGCGTGTGGGCTCACCGGCGATTTGGCGCCCAGATCGAGTTGTCTCGGTATACACAGACGACCGCGATCGGCGGTAGCCGCGTCAATTCGCTCCTGTTCGCGCCGAGTCTCGTGTATTCGGTAATGAACCGCGTGACCGACTCTTTCTGGTTCCGGCCGTACCTCGGAGCGGGTGCCAAGGTGTCGCGCGCGACGTCGACCATCGGGACCACAGCGATGTCCGTGTCGGAGAAGAGAACTTCCTGGCAGGTTTTCGGTGGCAGCGAGCTGACCTTGCCGAGCGCGTCGCGATTTGCACTCAGCGCAGACCTCCGGTACGACTCATCTCGTGCTCCGTTCGCCGGCTTCGATATCGGTGGACTAGGCTTTACCGTGTCAGGTCACTGGTACGTCAAATAGCCCTTCGATGGCGCGCGCAGCGAGTTGCCTCTCGACATTGGATGGAGAGGTCATACGTCGATCATTGGCCGGGCTTGTACAGCTCGTCGCTGCCGACATCGACGAGTCGATTGAGGCGCGCGCGGTATTGTTCGAACGCGATCTGCGCACCCAAACCAGCGCAGGTGCCACGGGGCCTGTCTGCGTTCGATCCCCGACATGCGAGCCATTCATCTTGTCCTGACGTGAGCGACGTGGTCGCCGGAACCGTCACCACGGGCCACAACGCAGGGCATCAGAGACACCCAGACAGATCGTCGCACCGGCACGACGTGCGGCTCATGTTTTTCGCGCACTCAAAAGATGTATGGCATTCGAGAGATCTATAGCATTCGAGCCGTCGCACGCGACGGAAGAGGTCACTAAGGCTCATGCGATTGCTGCATGGCACCCCACTTGCGTCTTCTCGCCTTGGCGCGCCGAAGGACATGATGCTGGGCTTGAGCTGCCTGCCCCGATTGGACCGCCAGACAGCGGAGTGCTTGGATCGTGCTCCCGGCGCCGAATAGCGCCGCTCGAGTAACCATTCGGGTTCGGAACACGGAACCGAACGCGAACCAGGAGCACCGAGCGCAGATCAGGAGGAACAATGAAAGCGAAATGGCCGGCTAACCTGTGTGCCGCAGGCATGCTCGCATTCGGAGTCTCCGTCTTTGCACAAACTGCTGGGCAACAGCCTACACAGCCTCAGCCCCAACCGGGTGCCCGAAGTTCAAGCGACCAACAGATCACCGTGACGGGTTGCGTGCAGCGCGAGGCCGATTATCGTCGGGCGCGCGACGCAGGCCGTGGAGGAGTCGCAGGCACCGGTGTCGGTGCCGGAAATGAGTTCGTTCTCACCGAGGCAACGACATCGTCCAACAAGGCGGGTGGCGCTCGCACCGGAGAATCCACGAGCCCGACCGGCACTGCCGGCCCTTCGACATCCGGTCTGACGGCATACGAATTAACGGGACCGAACGAAGGGCAGGTGAGTCAGTACGTCGGTCGTCGCGTCGAGATCACCGGCAAGCTGAAGCCCGCTGAGACCAACGCGGCAGGGCGACCTACTGGCGGTGCGACCGCAGGCCAGCCGCCGAGTGGTGTGGACGTGACGAGCAAGGATTTGAAGCTGCGCGAACTCGAGGTCACGTCTGTTCGTGAATCGACAGGAACATGCGCGCCGATTAAGTAGCTACGTTGAGTGTGTCGCCGGCCGGCCTGGCCGGCGACATCGATCGGTCCGGCGG
>JBKPCD010000088.1:0-16843 GCA_046727175.1 Acidobacteriota bacterium
TACTACGACCTCAATACCCGGGTTGAGTGGAAGCGCGACGGGAAAGCGGAGTTCTCGACCAAGGGTATCGACAGAGTGTATATCGATGAGAACGGGTCACCAGCACGCGCGAGCCTCATCAAGATCAGTACCGACTGCGGCGGCTCGTGAAATATCGTAGAAGCGTCCTCAGTTGATCGCGGCACCCAGCGTGCTCGATGGGCGATTCACCGTCGCGACTTCGCGGCCTTTCGGATATTTTCCTCAACGTGACGGATGTCAATTCATCGAATCGCAGATTCGCTAAATCCTGGTAGCGAATTGGCGCCGGACTGCCGCGATCACCGCAACCTCATCGCCGCGGCAGCTCGAGCAACACGATGTCGGAATGCTCTTGCACTTGCTGCAAGACGATGTCATGCCCGTCCAGTGAGATGTCAAAGTCGCCTACGTCGAAGTCTGCAGCGAGATCCGTCAACTGATGCTCGGCGCCGGTTTCCAGATCGATCAGCCACAGATCCTTATGCCGGATCTCTCCTCGCAGGACCACAAGGGACCCCCGCCCCGGCATGAAGCATAGATGTCTGGCGCCGCGGGTCAGCGTGAGCTTGGGCAGGGGGTACGCGCTGCCGTCGGCCTTCACTGCCTTGACCTCGAATGTCGTCCCGATGTCGGCCCCTGAGAACACAACGATATCGCCATCAGGCGACCACACCGGATCGACTGAATACTCTTGGACCAAGGGCGTCGGTGAGCGGCCGTCGAGAGGAACGTTGAAGAGGCGCGGGATGCCGTCGGCGACGACAGCCACCGTAATGTACTGACCGTCCGGCGTCCAGGCCGGATCGCCTTGCAGCTCGAGCGACCTCGTGATGATTCGGGCGTTCGTGCCGTCCTCGTTTACAACGCACAGCATCGTCTGTCCGTTCTGCCTGATCGAAAACGCAATGCGACCATCATCCCGCCCGATGGCGGGCCCTCCTATGATCCTCGTATCAGACGCGCTCCACAGCTCGGTCGCTCTGTCGCCCTGCAACTTCCAGATACTGTCTGTGGCACCTTTGGAGGAGACGTACAGCAGGTAGCCGGCGCCCAGCCTCGGAGAGGATCCGTGGCCGGTCTTCAGCGGGATGCGACGCGCCGACGACGTCTCGGCACGTGCGCCTGCGATGGACAACCGCCAAAGCGTCCCCTTCGGACTCGCGATTGTCGCCACCAGTCGGTGGCCGTCGGCGCTCGCCGCGAGCGAGGTGTACCTGTCGATGCCAAAGCTCACTCGGCGACGAATGCGGCGGTCAAGATCGAGGCTATGGATCCACGGCCCCGAACCGTCTGAGTCGCTAGCGAGGTAAAGCAGTGTCCGCGCGTTCAAGAAGACTGGGTGGCTTACGAGCGAGTCATGATTCGTGATCCGTTCGGGCCTTCCTCCGGTGGGCCTGATCCGCCAGATGTCCAAGCGATTGGGTAGCGCACCCTGGACGAAGTAGATGAACGCCTGATCCGGGGACCACACGAGGAAGTGACTGTGAAGACCGGGCGGGGCTGAGAAGATTTTCCGCGCTTCAGACGACCGGCCCGAATCGCTCACGTACATCGGATCACCGGGCCCAGGTGTGTGGTAGACGAGACGAGCGCCATCGCCGGACCAGTCGAATTCGGCCGCGCCATCGAGATAAAGTCGCGGCTCTCCCCCCACGACGGGCGCCGCCCAGATAGCGATGTTGGCTTGAGTCGGACCGGCGGGCCTCCGCGTCCAGAACGTGACGAGGGTACCGTCGGGTGAGAACCCGAGCGTGCGAACTGACGGGTTCACGAGCTCCCGTTCGCTGCCCCGCGTCAGGTTGTGAAACTCACCGCTGCCAACCTGGGTCAGCCACAGGTCCATTTGCCCGTCGCGATCTGAGAGAAAGGCCGCGTATCGCCCGTCGCGGGAGACCGCGGCCGCCTGCTCAATCCCGTCAAAGTCGGTAAGCTGACCAAATCGGGCATTCGCCAGCGGATTCTCCCGAGTTGGGTCGGGTCGCCGGAACTGCCAGATCGTCAGCACCGCGACCAGAACTGCCCCCGTTGCCGCCAAGAGCCAGACGCGAGGCGGGCGGCGTCGCGCCGCCGGGGTGGCAGCCTCCTGAGCTGAAGTGCCGTTGACCGACTGGAGGTCGCGCTCCACGTCCCCGACGAACCCACGTTCGGCTGCCGGGCGCTCTTCACCCGGTCGTGGCCCTCCTTGGACGGCTTCGTCGACGAGAGCCGGACTGCGCCTCCGCCCCCAGGCGTCGAGATCGGTCCTGAAGGCATAGACCGATCCCATCTTGTCGTGCACGTGACGGTGCACGGGCATGCCTTCCCGCTTCTCCCAGCGTTGCACCGTCGTCACGTCGCGCTTCATGTACGCGGCGATTTCCTTCCACGAGTCCAGTCGGTCGTCGGGGGGCCGATCGAATGGCGACGGTGAACCTGGCGAAGGGGAGTCGCTCATGGTGCGTCCAGCCCCGACCCGAAGCGAAGTCGGGGACGCGATTGTAGCGTCGGTTGCCGGCGGCGGCAATCGACGGCATTCCACGGCACCCCCATGGATCTAGCGCAGCGCCGCGACTTGCGGCTTGTTCCGACCGTACTGGCTGCCTATCGTGCGCGAGTGGCTCTCCGAACTAGAGCCAAACGCGAAAAGCGAAAAGGAGAAGGAAATGCGACCAAGGCCACTATGGGTCCTGATACTCGGCACGCTCATCCTGGGTGTGACCGTCTACTTGGGAAAGGTCCAGGCGACGCCTTCGGCGGGATTCACAGCCACCACCCTCGCCGTCGGCCGCTTCGGCGATATCAATGCCAGCAGCCATGTGTTCTTCCCCGACGCCTCCGAGGGACCGCAGATGAGAAACCTCTGGCTCTCGTTCCAGAAGACGAAGGGGCCCTCCGACCTCTATGTCCAGAGCAACGTCTGGGCGCCGGGGGGAACCACGGGCTGGCACACTCATCCGAGTCACAGCCTGATCATCGTCACGGCCGGGACTCTGACAGCCTATGACGGAGATGATCCCGGGTGCACGGCGCACGTCTACACCGTAGGGATGGGCCTCGTCGATGAGGGCGGTGACCATACGCACGTGATTCGGAACGAAAGTTCGCTCGAGGCCCGTACGGTCGCCGTCCAGCTCATTCCGGCAGGCGCCACGAGGCGAATCGACGCCGCAGGCAATGCCGCCTGCCCGTTTTGAGATCGCCGCAGCTCGATGCTCACGTTTTCGGTGGAGTGACCTGTGCCTAGAACTATTACGTTCCTTCTCGCCGCAGCCTGCGCTGCTGACCGACATAGCTACGACGCAGGAGGCCAGTGGATCCCGTCACCGGAACGGTGCGTTTCCCGAGACACCGGATCGCGAGCTTCCGAACGTCAGCCATAGCGCTCAGGAATGGCGCAGATCCTAGCGGCAGTCCGGTTTTTCAGTAGCTGACGTTTCGGAGCTCGCCGGAGGTCCGGTCGCTCCAAAGGAGTTCACATGCCGAATTCGACCAACGTGCGAAAACTGTTTCCGGTACGTATCGAAGTTGTCAGCAGCCTCGGGCTCGCTCTCGCCTTGATGGCGTTCCTGATCGCCGGGTGCGACGAGCGGTCCACGCCGGTGTCGCCCAGCCCGAATGGGTCGACCGCACATCTCAGCCACGATGTGGTGGAAGCGTCGGTCAGCCACAACGCGGGCGCGCACGAGGAAAAGGGCTACATCGATGGGTGGTTCGGCGGCACCAACGTACGCTTGTACTACACGAAGTTGTACTTCTGCTCGGTGCCGCCGGCAAGCGGGGCCGACACCGGCTGCGAGATCGGCGCCGACGCCGAGGTCACTCCTCGCCCAGGACAGATACGAACGATTTATGCCATCGCCCCTGTCGGGTTCCAACCGGATCCGACGACGCTCGCTTGTCCGCCCGGGAGCACTTGCCTCAATCACCCAGCCATGATCGACGCGTCACGAGTGGGCGGACGAGGAAACGGTCCGGGCTTGCCCCACAGCCACATCGTGGATGAACACGGCGGAGGATGGAGGCACACCGTGAACATCCGCGTGTTCAATCTCGACGCGTGGAACCAGATCGCGGCGGCCAAGAGTCTTGCGAAGGTGCGCGAACTTCAAGGCGATCCGGCGATCGGCCGGCCAGGGGTCATCAGCGCGGACACCCCGACGAACATCTTCTTCTTCATCGCCTCGTGGAGAGAGTAGAAGCCACAGAATCTGGACGCACGACATTCCTCCTCGCCGTTGCGTGCGCGTGGCAGCCCGCCGTGGCCGCCGCGCAGATGTAACCGGAACCCTGATCGGGACCGTGCACGATGTACAAGGCGGGACTCTTCGGGGTGCGGTTGTCCGCGTGACCTTCCCCGCACTGATTGGCGGACCGGAGAAACTGATCACGAACGACAATGGGCAGCTGCGCTTCCCCGCCCTGCTTCCCGGAACGTACGTGCTGGACATCGAGCTCCCGGGATTCGCCGCTTATCACGAAGGAGATATCCGCATCGGCGTCTGCGCCCGGCGAACGATACAGGACGCGAGTTCCTCGGGTGCCGTCGGAGCGGTTTCCTTCGCGTACTCTGTGAATCGCGTCCACCGTGTCCTCCGGAGATCCTAGATCGGTCGCTTCAGAACCGGGATGTCGCCATCGACGCCCCAAGTGACCGTCGTCCAATTCATCGTGCTCGAGTAGACGATCCACCAGGCACCGGTCGATGGACGGAAGACCGCTATGTCGGCTTTGCCATCGCCATCGTAGTCGCCCGGCACTGGGATATCCGTGGCGGCACCCCACTGATATGTTTCCCATGCCGTGTAGCTGGTGCTCGACTTGAGAATGAACCAATGGCCGCCGGCGGGACGATAGACCGTCATATCGGTTGTGCCGTCGCCGTCGTAGTCGCCCGGGAGGGGGATATCCGTGTCGATGCCCCACTGATACGTGCTCCACGCCGTATAGTTGGTGCTCGACCTTAAGATGAACCAACGGCCACCAGCGGGACGATAGACCGCTATGTCTGTTGTGTGGTCGCCGTCGTAGTCGCCCGGGACGGGAATATCCCCGCCTTCGCCCCACTGATACGCGGCTCCCGCCCTGTAGTTGGTGCTCGACTGGAGGACGAACCAATGGCCACCGGCGGGACGATAAACCGTGATGTCAGCTTTGCCATCGCCGTCGTAGTCGCCCGGCATCGCGACGTCACCAGCCTCGCCCCAGGTGACCGCCACCCAATTCATCGTGCTCGAGTAAACGATCCGCCAGACGCCGGCGGAGGGACGAAAGACGGCGATGTCAGCTGTGCCATCGCCGTCGTAGTCGGCCGGTACCGGGACGTCACCAGCCTCGCCCCAGGTAACCGCCGCCGAATTGGTCGTGCTCGAATGAACGATCCACCAGACGCCGGTCGAGGGCCGAAAGACCGCGATGTCGGTCCTGTGATCCCCGTCGAAATCACCAGCAGGCGGCGGCGCTACCGTCACGGGCACAATTTTGCGGATTGTCCCGAGCGAATGGCTCACGACGTACAGCTCGCCAGCCGCGTCGGTGCCGAACGAGCTGATGTTACCAAGCTGCGCGCTGCCACCCAGGGCTGCGGTGTGCTCGACGACGCTCGATGCGCTCGCCTCACCGGTTGTCGGATCGATCGCGAGGCCGAGCGACCACACACGCCCTTGTACGAAATCGGCAAAGAAGTACCGACCTCGGTACGTCGGCCCGAGCCCGGCACCGCGATATACATAGCCACCCGTGACGGCTTGACCAATGCTGCGGTCGTATTCATGAATCGGATCGACAAGCGGGAGAAACGCCGGCGGGAGCGAGGTCACGTGGTCGTGCGCCCCTTCGCGATTGCGCCAGCCGTAGTTGCGCCCACCACGATTCGCCGGCTCGTGATCGATCTCTTCCCACCCGCTCTGGCCCACGTCACCGACGATGAGGGCGCCGGTCCCACCGCGTGCCGGGTCGTCGAAGCTGTAGCGCCACGGATTCCGCCACCCGAAGCTCCAGATCTCCGGGCGGGTCCCGGACGGTCCAGCTGCGAGAAACGGGTTGTCAAATGGCACCGCGTAGCCGGTCGGATGGTCGTCGGGCACATTCACGTCGATACGCAGCATCTTGCCAAGCAGCTCGGAGGGATTCTGAGCGCGATGGTCGGGGTCATTGGCCGAACCGCCATCCCCCAACCCAATGTAAAGAAAGCCGTCCGGACCGAAGGCGAGGTGGCCGCCGTTGTGGTTCGCAAACGGCTGCGTAATGAAGGCAGGACCGCTCGGTCCGCCCCAACGCAGATCGAAGCGTGAATCGGCGTCCGCCAACAAAGGATTCACCTGTGAGCGGCGAAAGCGGGCGATGACCGTGTTGCCGAAGATGTCGGTAAAGTTCACGTAGAAGCGCCGACTTGAAACGTGGTCCAGTGCGAATGCCATCCCCAGTAGTCCCCGCTCTCCCTCGAAGGAGACTGCGCGTGTCAGGTCGAGAAAGTCTGGAGAAAGCACCATCCCATTCTGGACAACGCGAATGCGCCCGGCCTGCTCGACCACAAACTGAACTGTCGGGTCGGTGGGATCCTGGACGAATGCAACGGGAAACGCGAAGCCAGTCGCGTAGACATGCGCAGACAGCTCAGTCTGCGCGTGACCGGGAACGGCCCACGTCAGGAGCGCGACAATCGCTACCGGGCGAAGAAATCTCATTCTGCGGATCGAAGAGATAGTTTACCTTCCGCAGGACGTCGGAAATGTACTGTAACGCAAATTGCTCTTTGACGGAGCGAACAACGCTCCGCTGCGGATTGCAGTTCGGCGCGCAGAATGGTGTCCGAATGACACGCACACGTGCCCTCAGGTGCTTTGATGTCCTCGCTCCACCTTTCGCCAGGCCCGATACGCCTGTCGTACCAGACCGTGATGACGCCGTTTCTCTCCATGAGGCTCGAATCCTTCGACCGAACTGGCCGCGCTGCTCCCGCCGCCGATTCGATCCCGCGCGCTTCGCACCGCCCTCGACCAACTTGACGCCGAAATCCAGAAACTCCAGGAGGAGGCCGCCCTTGCTGCCTGAAAAACTTGCCTCAACTCGTAAGATCTCACGCTTAGAAAGTGTCGAGGCGGGACGTTCGGTGGTTCCGTACGCAACCGATGGAGTGGGAGTGTGGGGAGAATGGGTTACCGCAATGACTGCCGTTCACACGGCGCGTAGCGGAAACCCTCGAGCGTCCGCCTTCACCGAGGGACTACGGCAGTAGACTGGCGATCGATGTCAGTCCCACACCGTTTGGAGTGCGCGGAGACATGGGCCAGCAACCTGGGCGCTTCGAGCGTCGCCGATCTGCCAGGCTTGAGGGTCTGGGTCCACTCCGTGCCATTCGGGTCCGATGAGGCTGGGGGCGACGTGCACTACGTCTCCGTCTGCCCCAGCTGCATCGTCTCCCGCATCGCCCTTGCCGATGTAAGTGGCCACGGACGCGCCGTCGTGTCGCTGAGTGCCAAGCTTCGGGAATTGATGCAGGCGTATCTCACGGCCCTCGAGCAGGCAAGTCTGATGCGGGATCTCAATGAAGCCGTCATGGTGGAACTCGATGGGATCCACTACGCCACCATGGTGGCCGTCGGTTTCCACGGCCGCAGGGGACTTCTCGTGATGACGAATGCCGGCCATCCTCCGGCGTTCTGGTATCGGGCAAATCGGAGTGAATGGGCCTGGTTCGAACCGCAGCGTGCAGACGAAGGCCCGGGCGTCAGGGGCACTCCACTCGGCCTCCTGCCGAACGTCTCCTACGACAGGATGACCGTCAAACCGGAACCCGGTGACCTCATTGTGCTGTATTCCGACGGCGTCTCGGAAGCCGTCAACCCTGCCGGCAAAGAGCTGGGTCGAGACGACCTCATGGCGCTGGCCCGAGCGCTGGACACGACTTCGGCGGAAACGTTTGGCATGCAGCTCGTTCAGGCCGTCAGTGAGTTTCGTGGAGGACACGAGCCAGAGGACGATGAGACCATCATTGTGTTGCAAAGGCTCCCAGATCAATCGGGCTCTTCCCTGTAGCGCCAAACAGTGGCCGTTCGACGAGGTCGGGTCTGACATAGGGGACCGCAGTCGCCCGCGGAGGCACCCGACTTGTGGAACCCGGCCGCATAGGAATCGGAGTCGATCGCTGTAACGTTTGTCGGCTCGTGTCCGAAACCCAGGACGCCATCGACGAGCAGCGTCGCTCCTCGCGCGTGCACGCAATCCGCGACCGCGTGCATCTGGTTTATCTTGCCGATCAGGACGACGTGTCCAATCATCATCGCCGGGTTGGCCGGCGTCATCGCCCGATCCACGACGTCGACGATCGTGTCAACGATCGATCGGGCGTGCTGCGCGTCGAGTCAGCGTGTCATCGAACGACCGCGCTCCGCAGATGATGTGGGGATCTCGTCACGCCGCTCCAGCGGCGAGTTCACGAGCACCGTTGTGCAGGGACGGCGAACACGCGAGAAAGACCTCGGTGACAATGGTGACTACCCTCTGGAACCACTCACACCTGTCAAGATCGGGCACGCTGCGCGGCCGACGGATTTCTGACAGCGCTGTACGTGCCAACCTCAAATTTTGAGAATAGTTCACTTGATCCCACGGTGAACTGTATCATGGCGAGCTCCATTGGGAGGTTCGCGCCATGTCTGATTCTTCTGCGAAACGCGTGTTCTGGCGGGAGGTGCGACGCAGAACGTGGAGCCATTCCAAAGAACACTTCGCTTGGCTTATTCCAATCGCAACAGGTCTGGTCGTATTCCTCTTGTCGTGGCGCATCGGAGGGTGGGCGAGGGCTGTCCAGGACATGACCACGTCTCTCTACAGTGCTGCCGCTGCCGTGATCGTCGCGTTACTGTTGTACTGCTTCAATCTCGTACGCTCAGCATCTGAGGTTTATGCCGAGGAGGCTGGATAGGTGCGCTTGCTTGAGCGAGAGATAGAGGCACTTAAAGATAAGCTGGCAGGCCGAGAGTCTCAATGGATCGTTGCGACAGCCGAGATGCCACGACTGGATCGATCGTTGTCTGCGACCGGGCGACGGATCGGATGCGCGAACCAGCGAAAAGTCGTCGAATTTCAGATTCCTGGTTCGTACCCAACGTAGGGGTGGTTATACCTGTGCCTCGCCCTTCCGGGATGCCTTCGGTCACACGCCGCTCTCCTTGAAAGAGAACATTCCATGGCGGTGTCAGCAGTTGGTTGTCGGCACCGGCGCGTACGGGCGGTTGCCGATCTTGGACGAGGTGAAGCGTGAAGCTGATGAGCGTGGCGTAAAACTGATTGTGCTGCCGACCGCAGAGGCTATCAAGCTCCTGGAGAAAGACGCCCTGAAAACGAACGCGATTCTCGACGTCACCTGCGGACGGGTGCGCTCCCAGCGTTCCGTTTTCTTGCCATTCCGCTGTGTGGTCGTCGGATCAGCCGCCGCGAAAACGAGTGGCGCCTGCGTTCGCCGCACATCATCACGCCGTTTACGATCGAGTTACGGCCCGGGCTCAGCGGAGTGTGGCAGGTAACTACGCCGACGGCTTTCAGCGGGCGCCAGCTCCGGGAGGCTCGACTGTTCCAGCGGTGGGAACAAGACAAGAGCTGCACGTTCGCGCTGACTGGCACGGCGACGGTGACCGCGAACGTTCAGTAGGGTCAGCGATCGACGCGGGAGGCCGCTAAAAAAACGGCGTGCTTTGAAAGCTCACCAGCGTGCTCGCTGGCGCAAGGACGACAAGTCATTGGCTGGCACTCTTCACTTTGACGAGTGCAGGCTTGGAGACCCCGGGCCGGCGGATTCGCTGTCGCGCGGTTGGCTGCTTCTTGGGGCGGAACGGCGGAATCTGCACCGCCTTCCCCGTCTCCGCTGATTCGTAGAGCGCCTGCACGATGCGAACATCCTGCAGGCCCTCTTCACCCGAGGGTTCCGGCGCCCGGTTGAGGCGGATACAGTCGGAGAAGTACAACAGTTCCGGCGCGAACTGGTCCCGCTTCCCGATCCGCTTGTGGGTCGTCTTCCCGTCGATCGTCATCTCGTAGCCCAGGCCTTCGGCGTACTCGTAGGCCGGGTCGACGTGCACCTGCCCCTTGGTGCCGACGATGCGGTATGACGCGACATCGGCAGCGTTGAAGCTCGTGACGAACGCGGCCACGCGTTCGGTGTCAAATCGCAGAAGCGCGCCGGTCGATTCGTCGATCTCCGCCACTTTCGCCGCTCCACTGTTGACCGAGATCGCCATGACCTCCTTCGGCTCCGAGCGGAAGACGTGCCGAGCCGCATTGATGCAGTACACGCCGATGTCATATAGCGTGCCACCGCCCAGTTCTTTTTCCGTGCGGATGTTTCGACCGCGGACGGTCATGGAGAATGACGAGTTGAAGAACTTGGGGCTCCCGATACGGCCCTTCCGCACGAGATCGATGACCCCGAGGTTGATCTCCTCGAAATGGAGCCGATACGCAATCATCAGCTTCACGCGGTGTTCACGACAGGCGTCGATCATGGCCTGGCACTCGTCGACCGTAACCGCCATCGGCTTTTCACAGAGAACATGCACGCCGGCGCGCGCGGCGCGGATTGTGTACTCCGCGTGCATCGAGTTTGGAAGGGCGATGTAGACCGCATCGACGTCTTCGAGGCATGCCTCGTACTCGTCGTACCCGTACGTCTTGACGACGCGATACTTCTGCCCCACGACTCGACGCTTGCGCCGGTCGTCGCTCACGAGCGCGGAGAGACGCGAATTCCGTTGCGCATGGGCGAAGGCGGGCAGCACCGCCACTTGCGCGATGTGCCCGAGGCCGACGACGGCGTAGCGAATTGGACCTCGGCGCGGCTTGGGCATCAGGACCTCTTCCGTCCACGCGATCGCTTGCGCGAGGATTTCCGCGGGACCTTCGCGCCCTTCTTCCTGGCCTCGCTGAGGCCGATCGCGATCGCCTGTTTGCGGCTCTTGACGCGACCACCCGAGCCGCTCTTCAGCGTGCCGCGCTTGCGCCGACGCATCGCCGACTTCACGCTTCTCGACGCCGATTTGCCGTATTTGGCCATAGATACCTCATCGTTCACCCGTCAATACACGTGCTGAGTGATTCGTCATCGAGCTCGGCGGATGGAATAGATCCTCGCCGGGCCCGATGACGTCGAAATCGCTAGCGCCGTGAGGGGCGCTTCGCCACCGCAGCCGCCGAACCGCCCCGTCCGGCGCGCGCCGGCGTTTCGTCTTCGTCTTCTTCCGCGGGATGCGCGGCGCCGGCGGCCTCCTGGTTGATGCCGCTCTCGGCGAGGGAAGTGAGCTTCTTGTCCGCGGCCTTTTCTTCGTCAAGGGTTTCCTGCAGCAACTTCGCCGCTTCTGAATGGCCCATCCCTTGCGCCCATGCGACGAGCGTTCCGTACGCCGCCATCTCGTAGTGCTCGGCGCGCTGACCAGTCGCGATCAGGCACGCGTCCATGGTCGCGTCGTTGAAGGCCTCTTCCATAATTGTTTTGCCTTCCTCGATGATGCCCGCGATTCCTTCGCAGTGCTTGCCGCGAACTTTCTCGTCCAGGCTTTCAAACACCTGCTCGAGACGGTCCACGTGTCCCCGCGTCTCCTCGAGGTGTGTCTCGAATGCGGCGCGCAGGTCAGGCGACGTCGCCGCTTTGGCCAGCTTGGGCAGCGCCTTGGTCAATTGTTTTTCCGCGTCGTAGGTGTCGCGCAGTTCGTCCAAAAAAGCATCGTGCAGTGTGCCGGCATCAGCCATGGCTTCCCCCTCGTGCGTATGTGATTCACTCAATGGCGATGGTCCTATTGCTACCCACGGTGAGTCCTCCGCTCCCCACCTTGTCCGAATTGGACTCGCCTCTCGATACCAACGCCGCATGACTCGTGCGTGACGCGGTGTCGGAACGTGTGTGGCATTCGTTTGCAAGATGGTCGCCGGTGTTGAATGGGTCAGGCGTTAGGACGTGCAAGGCAATTCAAAATCAACGCGAGCGCTCGGAAAGCGTATGGCGGAGCTGAGTAAAGACTTCGGTTTCTGCTGAGCACGTCGGCCTGTTCCATGGCGAGATCGCTCAACGATTACCTCTCAGATTCGATGTGAGAACGTGAGCAATCTCGGATGCCAGCGTCCTTGTAAACGTCGTCTGCCCCGCGCAAATGTCGTCTGCTCCGCGGGCTGCGGTGTTGTGGCAGTCAGGTTGCACGCGATGAGTCTCGCGACGTTCGCCGCGTTCGAGATTCCACGACCGTGGAGCGAACTGCTCGAGCGCACCGCCCCGCCATCGATCTCCCTGGCTCCGCGGTGTTGCAGGCGCGACGCGTCACTCAGCCGCGCTCATCGGTCAGGCGCAAAGGGACCGGAAGCGCAGGTCAGCCCGCATGCCTCGTAAACGTCGCCGCACCACACCAGGGCGCTTCCTGCGGGAACATTCCCTGAGCCTGATCCTGGCCGGGCTCCTACTCGTCTTGTTGGTGATGTACGGGCGATCCGATCCGCAGACGCACGTGGGAGCGTTCTACGGCAATGCGATCGCCGACTGGCTCGGCGTGTTCGTGTTTGTGGTCGCGACGAAGTACTTCTTTGAAACGGGATCCGGCGAGAGTCGAGAGCCGCAGCCCCACTTGCATGTGCGCCTGGGACGATTCCTGGTGAAGCATTCCTTGACGATTGTGCTGACGCTCACCGGTGCCGCGTGGGTCGTGGCATACGCCCGCAGTCAGGTCGATAGCAAAGCGGGCCAGGTCATCGGAAATATTGTTTCGGATTGGACACAAGTACTGGGTCTCGTCCTGATAACGAAATATGCGCGCGAGAGCGGCTCGAAAGAAGGCAATTGACGACGCACTGAAGGCCCGATCAGTAGCTTGTCGCTGTACCGATGGATTTTCTGGTAGGGAGCGTCTGGGGAGTTAGCATTAGGCCCGTTCTCAGCCCCTCGTCAGCCCTCCCTTCTTCACGACAGCTCAATTCACGACCGGCGGTGCGTCACGCGCAACGGCTGTGGGTCGGCAGGATACATCAGGCGGGAGCTATCGCTGAAACCAGTACGCGATCTTGAACATGATCACGTCGTCAGCCGGCGCGCGAAACGTGCTGCTGACGTCGCGGCCGAACGCGAACTCTCCCGGGTTGTCGAGGTCCTCGCGCTGTTCGGTCCAGACGAGATACATCGCTGAACCCGGGCGCCATTCCCAGCGGAAGATCGCGTTGAGGCGCAGGGACTTGAAGTTGAAGTCGGGGTTGCTGAAGCTGAATGGCGAGCCGCCGTCGCCCGGCATGACAGAGTACTCCCCCAGCACGGGCCGGTACTCGATCGATCCGCGATCGCGGCCGTACTCGGTGAAATCGTACGTGCGCGGACGGGCCAGTTCCTTGAACGCCGTGTAATCACCGACCGACACGAGCGGCTGCATGTACAACTGGAAGGACATCTTCGGCGACATCACGAAGTTGACGCGTGTCTGCAGGCTGAACTCCTTCTGGTCGAGGGTGCCGAACACATATCGCGATCCGAAGGTGGCAGCGGCGATCGGATCCTCGAACGTGCCGACGTACTGCGCGAGCCCGTGATTGCGCGAGAAGCTTGGCCCGCTCGAGATCTCCAGCGACGCGGCCGGCCTGTAGGTCACGTTCACGCTGCCGCTGTTGCTGTACCCGCCGGCTTCGTTGCCGTCGCGACCCCCATTCACGCTGAAAGAGATGCGCTTGCGATTGTCGCTCCCCACACCCAGACCGAAGAACCAGGAGCGTGGTGACAGCATCGACGGTCCCCCGCGTGTAGCGCGATCGTCCTGCACCGCTCGGAACAGGCCCATCTGCGCGAAGACCGACCAGTAATTCTTGAACTGGGTGTTCCCAAACGTGAAGAAGCCGTCGTGCTGCACTTCGCGCGCGAAGTTCCACGTGTACGACTTGGCCACGGCGACGAAGCGGGAGCGTGAAAACCGATTGACCGACGGATCGCGGAACCGGTAGACCGCGTGCATGCCGGCGCGATCGCTCGCGAAATTGAAGCCCGCATCGCTCGAATCGAAGCCCGGGCTCACGGACCACAGCGCGGTGTTGAAGCCGTGCACACCGCTCTGCCGATTCAGGTTCACGCTGCCGGTCCAGCCGCCGAGCGACGTGGCCGTTGGATCGAACTCCACGTGCGTGGCATCCGGCCGGTTGTAGTACCGCTGCGACGAGAGCTGCAGCCGTGAGATCGCGCCGGGATCTCCGGTCAGGTGGCTGCCGGCGATTCGTCCGGCGACCACCCAGTCGCGCTTCTTATCCAGGAAGTAATGACCGTCGAGACCGCCGACATACGCCTGCGAGGGCAGATAGCTCTGGAGGGCCGGCGTCCGAAGATCGCGGTTGACCGCTGTCGCCAGCATCCCCACCGCACCACGGCCGATCTCGCGTTGCGCCCGTCCGACCATGTAGTTGGTGAGCGGCTCGACCTCGATCTCGCTCTGAAGATCGTCGGTCTGCTCCTTTGCCGTCTCGCGGCCGGTGACTGCATCGAGCAGTCCCACGCTCCAGCCGCGGCGCGTCTTGCCGGTGAGCTTTGCCGCCCCGAGGATCGTCGTCGCGGTCGGCGTGTTGACGAATTCGCCGTCCGTCGGCCCCTGCGGCGATCGGCCAATGCGCCGCGAATAGAAGATCATCGGTTCGGCCCGATTGAAGCCCCAGAAATCGTTGGCGCCCGTCCGGCCGAAGTTGCTGAAGATGTTCGCGCCCTCGATGAAGAACGGGCGTTTCTCTTCGAAGAACGTTTCGAATGCGGTCAGGTTGACGACGGCCGGGTCGACCTCGACCTGTCCGAAGTCGGGATTGATCGTGCCATCGAGCGACAGGTTGCTGCTCAGCCGATACTTCAAATCGATGCCGGTGCCGGCAAACATCCGGGCGCCGTCGTTGAACGGATCGCGATTGGAGTCAGGCGCCACGAACTCCGCGCGGCTGACGACATACGGGAGGAGCTCCACGGTCCGGTGTGGTGAAATCCCCTCGAGGCCCTCGAGGTGGCCCAGCCTCGAAGCGAGCCCGCTCTCTTTCTTCGGCACGTATACGAGCCACGCCTCCTCTTTCTTCCGCTGGATGAAGCGCATCGCGTTGATCCCGAAGGTATGACGCGCCGCGGGTGGAAACCGCAGCTGGGAGTAAGGAATGCGCATCTCCGCCGTCCATCCCTGATCGTCGATCTTCACGTCGGACAGCCAGACCGCGTCCCATGACCCGTCCTGCCACGTGTCGTTGTAAATCGTGGAATCACTCTGCACGCCGGCCGCGCTCACGCTAAAGGCTGCGCCGGTCAGGTGATCGTGGTGAGGATCGAGGAACAACGAGAAGGCGTCCGCTTCCCCCTGCTGATCGCGCCGTGCGAGCTGTCGCGCAATCTTCGATGCCTCGCGGTCGAACATTCGTACGCCCACATACAGCGCCACCTCGTCATAGGCCACGCGCAGCTCGGTGCGCTCCGACACCGGCTTCCCTTCTTCGGGGTCGCGCTGTGTGAACGACGTGACGGCTGGCGCCTTGAGCCAGACTTCGTCATCGAGACGTCCGTCGATGACGACAGCCGAGGTAGCTCGAACAGCCTGGACGGTGGGAACCGGATTGCTGGAGGGTGCCGCTGGAGACTGCTGGGCTGATGCATCGGCCGCAGTCAATCCCGCAGTCAGACACACGAACATCCGCCATCGCAACATACGACTCAGGTTGGACGAATGAGCGGGGTGATTAGTTTGAGTGGAGACATCGGGACCGGGACAACCTGGGATTGTTAGCGAAGCTGTCCCCACGGACATTTTCCACTTTCTTGCGCGAGTTGTCGTCACGCCGGCGGACGCCCCGCATCGTCCTTGAGGAGTTGAGCGGCGTGAGCCAACGACCGATGATCATCCGCATGACGACCACGTCCAGCCCGCAGCAACGCTATGACCATCGGCTCCGGGATCTTGTCCAGCGCACCGGGGACCTGACCATCGCCACGGATCTCGGTGTCCCGCGCTCGATCGGTGCGTGGGTGGCTCGGCGCGGCGCCGACGGTCGTGCTCAGTCTGGAGGTGGTGGACCTCACCGAGCCGGAGCTCCGGCAGGAGATCCTGAAGCTGCGGCGACGCGTCGAGAAGCTCGCCGCGCTGCTCCGGTTGGCGCTCGCCCTGTTACAAACCTCCGGGTTCAGGCTCTCAAGAGCGCGTCTGCCGGACGGACAAGCCAAGCTGCGGATCCTGCGCGCCGTGGATCGGGCGCGCGAGTGTATCCCGTTGCGAGCGGTCCTCCGGTTCCTCCGTATGTCGCCGAGTCGGTTTCAGGCCCGGCGCCGACGGCAGACTGCGTGTGCGCTCGACGATCGGTCGTCCTGCCCTCGGACGTCACCGCATCGACTGACGCCCTCTGAGGTCCAGGCGATCGGGGATATGGTCACCTCTCCCGAGTACCGTCACGTCCCGACCGGCACGCTCGCCGTCCTCGCGCAGCGGCTCAGCACCGTGTCAGCGTCGCCTTCGACCTGGTACCGCCTCGTCCGCAAGTACGGCTGGCGACGCCCCCGGCTCCGCGTGCATCCGGCGAAGCCGAAGGTGGGGCTGCGCACGACTGGATCTGACGAGATGTGGCACATCGACACCACCGTCATCCGCCTGCTCGACGGGACACGCGCCTATCTGCACGCCGTGATCGACAACTTCGTTCACCTGAACGGATCGCTCGTGTGACGACGATCTTGCGCCCGCCCAGCCGACGTT
Source organism: Acidobacteriota bacterium (assembly GCA_046727175.1). Taxonomy (GTDB): domain Bacteria; phylum Acidobacteriota; class Vicinamibacteria; order Vicinamibacterales; family 2-12-FULL-66-21; genus JBKPCD01. Next base: position 16,713 of record JBKPCD010000088.1, read on the forward strand.
GATTCGTCGCCACTGGTCTGACGCTAAAGGCCAGCATGTTACACGCTCTCACCTTGCATGCGGTCGCACTCGGCCTTATAAGTCTCGATCAGGGCCGTAAGCTTCGTCTGGAAGGCGTTCTGCGCGGAGTA
>JBKPCD010000089.1:0-19263 GCA_046727175.1 Acidobacteriota bacterium
CCAGAACAAGCGCGTGGATTGGGACACGCACACGATCGGGATTCCTGGCCATACCACAAAGGACAAGGAGAACCGACGAATCCCGTTCGATCCAAACGGTCGCGTTGCGGCAGTCCTGCGTCGGCGCGGCAAGCTCGGGCCGAACGCCTTCGTCTTCGGCACCGAGGAAGGCGACTACATCGTGAGCTTCAAAACGGCCTGGGAGTCGCTGCTCCTCGTTGCAAACGGCCATGACACGAAGCGCTCGAACCACGGTGCTCGCGTGAGTCGAGCGAAGCTCCGGCAGATCGATCTGCACTGGCACGATCTGCGGCACGAAGGCGCCTGTCGGCTACTCGCAGACGGGGTGGACATCCGGATCATCCAGCTGATGCTCGGGCACACGAGCGTGCAACAAACGCAGCGCTACCTGAACGTCACCGACGAAGAACTGCGAAAAGGGCTTGAGGTGAGCTGCAGCCGGCGGGCCCTGAGAGCCGTCGCTGGAGGTGGGAATGCCTGACGACGTGTCACACCGAACCTTTTGCAAGGTCGTCGGCACTGACGAATGCTCAGGATGATCAGTGCGAATACCCGAAGGGACGCAACGACTTACGGTGGATGTTGCAATATGGCGCGCCCCTGCAAGACTCGAACTTGCGACCTCCTGGTTCGTAGGCGGGTGAACCTGAATGCACTTCGACCCGAGCACGCGCTGGTACTGCCGCTCGACCTGGCCGTTGCCGGGTTGTACCTCCGAAGTGCCCGTCCACCGGCCGACCAAGCGTCCCAGCGGTTCGAGCGCGTCGGCGCGAGCAGCCGACTGTGTTTGGGCGCGCACGACGGCGCTCGAAACCGTCGCGGCAAGGAGCATGAAGAGCCAGACGTGCCCTGCCCGATTCGGCTCGGGGAATTGCGGGTACCGCTGTGTCACGAATCCAGTCAGCGCGCCGACCAGCACCCGGGCAGCACGATCTCAAGGTAGTGACCACCGTGCCCGATCGCGGCAAGCGAACTGAGGACGAAGCCAGCGAGGAGACCGGCTCCAATCCCGAGTGCCGTGGACCGACGCCACCGAGCAACGAGTCCCGCGATGAGACCGGTCGCCAGTCCTTTCAATGTGGAGCCGACCACGATCGTGAGCATCAAGGGCCGCGCTTCCGGGGAGAACCAGGCCGAAGCCGTTAAGAAATCCGAGAATCGCCCCGACCGCCAATCCGAGAACCGGTCTGCTCATCGACGTATCACTCCTCGCGATCCCTATGACGCACTCCGGGTGAATTCTGTACGCCGACGACGGTACTCAGCCGAAGATCCACGCGTGAGCCTGGATTAATTCCAAGCTTCGATAACGTAGCCCCATACGGCCAGATACCGAACGGTCAGCGGAAATGTTCTAAACCTCACGTGCGAAAAGCCGGCGCGTTCGAATTCGTGGAGCAGCTCACCTTTGCTGTAAACGTTACACTCCCACCACCAAGCAATCATGAACCGCGTGAGCCAGTTTCGCTTTGTGATAAACACAACGACGCGGCCGCCATCGGCAAGTCGCCCGCGAAGCGCCGCCACGGCCTCCGACAACCGCTCGCGCGGTACGTATTCCAGCATGGAGGCTGTGACAATCAGGTCGTAGTTGTCCCAAGGGGTCGGTAGCGCGTCCATGTTCAGCACATTGGCTTGCCTGGCTTCGACCACAGCGATCTTCAGCCTTTCCAACGTCTGGCCGAAACGCTCCAGCATTGCGGGAGTGAGGTCAAATGCGTGAACGCTCGCTGGGGTGACGCCTCGGTCGACAAGCGCGTCGAGGACAGCCACGGTCGCTGCGCCTGTACCGCAGCCGGCATCGAGAACGCGCATGCCTGACCGAAGAAGGTAGGAACGTCGGAAGAACGCACGGAGACCCTGAGAATAACGGACAAGGGCGATGAAACGCGCGTACGTTGCGTGCTTCTCGCTGAAGAGCCTTCTGGCGTTCGATGCCGCCAGCACTTCGTTGGCTCCCACCTGGCGTTTCAGACGCCGCCTTAGTTTCTCAGTCCTTGCCGCGTTCCACTGGATGCCCGGCCTCCTTCCACTTGTCAAATCCTCCAAGGAGCGCCCTGGTATCGCCTAGACCGAGTCTCCGAAGCGTGAGCGCCGCACGGGCGCTCGTCTCCTCGGCCTTTCAACTGCAGTACGTCACCACAGGCTTGGCGAGTGCTCGCAGCTGTTCGATGCTCCGCTCAACTGAGGCGAGGGGAATCGAGATCGCGCCAGGGATATGACCCGCGACGAAGCTGTCCTTGTCACGAACGTCCACGATGGTCACTGTTCCCTTTGATGCGAGAGCGACGAACTGCTCAATCGGAGTTCGGAGGGACGGATCCTGCAGGTCGACGTCGCTCGTTTCTCGAGCGGGTGCCTGTCCAGTAGTCGTAACGGTCGGCACATCGCCGGGGCGCAGGGTCATCAGCCATTCGATGTCGCCGTCACGCCGTGTGAAGGGATCCTTGAGGGCCACAACAGCGAAACCAGCAGCGCGTGCGTCCCGCAGCACGTACTCGGGATCGATCTCATGATTCTTGGCTTCATCGGCGCGCGGTCGTCCTCGCCGCGAGGGCGTCACAGGTTCGACGATGACGAGTCGGCCATCGGGTTTCAAGGCACGGCGAAGTGCTGCAAGTATCGACTGATGCTGCTCCATCTCGTGGTACGCGTTTACGATGAGTGCCGCATCCAAGGTCGCGTCCGGCAGCTTCGGATCATCGATCGATCCCTTGACGATCGTAACGTTGTCGACACCGTCCTCCTGCAAGCGCTTGCGGAGTCGAGTCATCACCGCATCGTCGATATCGACGGCGAACACACGCCCGTTACCACCCACCGACCGCGCCAGACGGCTTGTGAAAAAGCCGTCGCCGGCTCCGATGTCGGCGACAGTTGCTCCGGGCCGGACACCCATCTCGGCGAGAATCACGTCGACGTTCTGCCACTGCTCGCGATCTCGTTCCTGGGCAGATCGATCTTGAGCAAGCAGCGGCGTCGTAGAAATCAGGCACGCGAAACAGGTCCAGCGGAGAAATGCCAAGCGACCGAATCGTGAGCGCATAGACCTCCTTCACGCGAGCATATACAAGATCGGAAAGGGATCGAACGGGTCCCACTTGCAGACCTCATCTGTGGCTCCGCGTGTACACGTCAACCGACTAGATCCATGTCTCGCGTCTTGTCGACAGCTGGAAGCCGGGTGACCGACTTTCCATCCTGACTCGGAGTCGCGAGACGACACATCGCGTGGTGTTGACAAACCTTATTGGTTAGTAATAACTTACCGTTAGTGGCCACTGACCGAGGAGAGGACGTCTGGGCGGCGCTCGGGGATCGGACGCGGCGGGCGATCGTGCTGATGCTCGCCGCCGGCCCACTGTCCGTCGGCGATCTGGCGGCGCAGCTGCCGGTCACCCGGCCGGCGGTATCGCAGCACCTGAAGGTCCTCAAGGACGCGGGACTAGTCAACGAAGAGGCCGTGGGCACCCGACGGATCTACCGACTCGATGCTGCCGGGGTGGCAGCGCTGCGTGAACAGCTCGACGACTTCTGGGATCGCGCCCTGGGCCGCTTTCGAAGCGTGGTCGAGCGATCGAGGAGAGGTAAGAAATGACCCAGTCCGCAACGACGACGACCGTTCGACGTCAAATCCTGGTGAACGCGCCGATCGGCGAAGCGTTCAAGGTATTCACTGAGCGCTTCGTCGACTTCAAGCCGCGCGAGCATAACCTCCTCCAGTCCCCGATCGCCGAGACCGTGTTCGAGCCGCGAGTGGGCGGCAACATCTACGATCGCGCCGTCGACGGCAGCGAGTGCCGCTGGGCGCGGATCCTTGCGTTCGAGCCTCCGGACCGCGTCGTCTTCAGCTGGGACATTAGCCCACGGTGGCAGCTCGAGACCAACACTGATCTCACGAGCGAGGTTGAGGTGCGGTTCTTCGCGGAGGCGCCCGAGCGGACGCGCGTCGAGCTCGAACACCGCAACCTCGATCGCCATGGCTTCGGATGGGAGTCGGTTCGCGACGGGGTCGACAACGAGGCCGGTTGGCCGCTGTACCTGCAGCGCTACGCGGCGCTGTTCGAGCGAAACGGCTGACGCGGGCTCACCGGCTCGCGGCGCAGCGACACCGTCATGATCGGGTCGTCCGCACGAGACGAAGGAAAGCGGGTCCCGTTGAACGGGAAGTCTGGCGCCGCTGAAACACTGCCGGCGGTGGGCAGTCAGCGGACCCGTTTCAGCCTGGCGCGAGAGTACAGCTCGAAATCTTTACCGGCCTGAGCAAGCTCGAAGACCTCTTCGAACTCGTCAGGACCATGCACGATGTACGTCTCGCGTGCACGCCAGCCCGGCGGGATGTTCTCGATCGATTCGGTGGTGAACACCAACTTCTGCGCGGAAGACTCCGAATCCTGCACGTACTGGTTCACGACGCCCTCGAGGTGAAACTGCCGGAAAACGATTCGCTTTCGCGCCCGGTCGAAGCTGAACCAGCCCTCGTCTTCGTGAATCTCACCCTTCGGATTCTTCTCCTGCGGTGGATACTCGCTTCGGTTGCGGCTGTGAATGAATCTGGAGTTCAGCACGCGGTTGTACTCTCGCTGGACTTTGGCTTTCCCTGGCTGCCCTTCGGACGTCCCCTCCCACCGACCAAGCATGAACGCGAGCGGTTCGAGAGGGTCCGTCGCGATGGCTTGCTGACCTCGAACGAGCGCGGGTAGAAGGAGCAATAGCAGCAGAAATCCCGCGGCTGCTGGAGCTGAGATCGCCGCCGTCGGTTTCGTCATGGCGCGGTTCCCCTCGGTGCGTCCTTTACACATGACGAGTGCGGTTCTGTACGGGGGCTCGCCGGGCGGCCGCGATCCGCGTACGGAGTTGACAAGGTGTATTAAAGTATTCTATTGATTACTTACTTATGAACAATCATCGCGAGTTCAAGGACCGCCTGTACGCCCAATTCGCCCGGGTGGGCAAGGCCTTGGGCAGCCCGCACCGCATCGAGATCCTGGAGCTGCTGGCCCAAGGTGAACGCACCGTGGAGTCGCTCGCGACTGAGGTCGGATTGTCGCTCGCCAACACCTCACAGCACCTTCAAGCGCTGCGTCAGGCGTCGCTGGTGGAGAGCCGCAAGGACGGGTTGTTCATGTACTACCGTCTCGCGGAGCCAGCGGTGTTCGACTTATGCGCGACGATTCGCCGCGTCGCCGAGCGTCGGCTCGCAGACCTCGAGCGACTCGTGAGCGAGCACTTCCGGAGCCGGTCGCAGCCGGCCGTCGTCGGCATGCGTGACCTGCTCGAGCGAATGCGATCGAGCGACGTCATCGTGCTCGACGCTCGGCCAGCCAATGAGTACACGGCGGGACATATCGCGGGAGCGATTTCTGTTCCGATCGAGGAGCTGCAGCAGCGTCTTCGATCGCTGCCGAGAGACAAGGAATACGTGGCGTACTGTCGCGGACCGTACTGCGTTTACGCTGATCGCGCCGTCGAGCTGCTGACGAAGAGTCGCCGGTGTGCTCGGCGATTGATGGAAGGGTTTCCGGAATGGAGGGCTGCTGGACTTCCGGCCACACTCCCCGATTCACCTGCAAGGCGCGATCGTCGAGTCGAGCCGGTTCGGCGCGAGCACGGGCGATCCTCGGCGTAACCGGGACGTGAATTCGATGCCGCCGAAGATCGGAGAAGCGGTCTTCGTAGTTGGAGGCAGGCCATGGCGCTGATGTGCCCTATCGACCTTGACGTCGCGACGCTCCGGAGCGAGATCCGAACGATGTACGGTCGCGTTGCTGCCGACCCCGATGGGGAGTTTCACTTCCATCGCGGCCCCGAATACGCGGCCAGCACGCTCGGGTACGACCGGCACGAGCTGATGCTACTGCCGTCGATCGTTACAGCATCCTTTGCGGGAGTCGGCAATCCGCATGCAATCGCTCCAATCGAACCGGTCGCAGTCGTCCTCGACATTGGATGCGGAGCAGGCACGGATTTGCTCCTCGCTGCCAGAAGAATTGGTGCGAACGGTCGTGCAATCGGCATCGACATGACGAGCGACATGCGCGAGCGGGCGATGGCAGGTGCTCAGAGTAGCGGCCTCAGGAACGTCGACATTCGGGATGGCGATGCGAAAAACCTCCCGGCCGAGGACTCGACGGTCGATGTCGTCATCTCAAACGGCGTGCTCAACCTCGTGCCCGACAAGACCAGAGCCGTCCGCGAGCTCGCGCGCGTGCTCAAGCGTGGTGGACGCGTGCAGATCGCGGACATCATCATTGGCGAAGTCCTTCCAGACAGCGCTCTTCGAGATATCGACCTCTGGACTGGTTGAATCGCCGGAGCTCTGCTGGAAGCAGAGCTCGTCGGCGTCTTCGAGACCGCCGGTTTCACCGGGGTCCGCATTCTCGACCGGTTCGATTGCTTCGCCGGCACAACGAAGGACCGTACAGCCAAGCGGTACGGTGTCGTCGGAGTGAATCTGACGGCAACGCGCTCGTGATTGCACGGGCTCGCTTGGATCAATCACAGGAGCCAGGATGATCTTCCGCCCTTTCTACTACTTCGACCGCGGCTGCGCGTCGTATCTCTTCGGATGCGGCACCCTCAACCGCTGCGCCGTTGTCGATGCCCGAGCAGACGACGTTGACTCCTACATCGGATTCGCATCCAGCAAGAACATGCGGATCACGCACGTCATCGACACACACGTTCACGCCGATCACCGATCGGGTGGCCCTCAGTTGGCTCGTCGAACAGACGCGGCGTATTGCCTCCACGAATCAGCAGACTACGAGGGGCCGTTCACGGCGATCCGCGATGAAGAAGAGATCGAGCTTGGAAACACCCGTGTCAGGGTGATTCACACGCCGGGTCACTCACCTGAGAGCGTCTGTCTCTTGGTGACCGACTTGAAGCGTGGCACCGAGCCGTGGTTCGTGCTGACGGGCGACACATTGTTCGTCGGCGCCGTGGGTCGACCAGACCTGCCGGGCCGGGCACGTGAGAACGCTGCGGAGCTGTACTCAAGTATCCACGACAAATTGCTCACGCTGCCCGATGAGATCGAAGTGTATCCAGGGCACTTCTCAGGCTCCGTGTGCGGCGCTGGTCTGAGCGGCAAGCCGATGAGCACCATCGCCTTCGAGCGGCGCTGGAATCCGATGCTCTCTCGAGACAAACAGGCATTCATCGAAGCGCTGGCGGATGTCCCACCCAAGCCAGTCGACATGGAGCAGATCCTGACGTTCAACCGAGGTCATCACGAGGTGGATGTCAAAGCGTGACGATGACCGACGTACACCCCAGGGTGCCAGCGGTCCGCCTCGGTCTCCGCGAGAACGTTACGCAGTTTACGTTGCTCGTGGTCGTGAACGCCTTCGTTGGCGCCATGGTCGGGATCGAGCGGAGCATCCTTCCCCTCCTGGCGGAACGGGAGTTTCAGCTCGCGGCTCGCACCGCTATCTTGTCCTTCATTGTCGTGTTTGGGGTCACGAAGGCGATCACGAACTACGTGGCTGGACGATTGTCCGATCGCATTGGACGCAGACAGATTCTCGTCGCTGGGTGGCTCGTCGCCGTGCCGGTACCGTTTCTCCTCATGTGGGCGCCGACGTGGTCGTGGGTGCTCGTCGCCAACGGGTTTCTGGGGATCAGTCGAGGGCTCACGTGGTCGACGACCGTGATCATGAAGATCGATCTCGTCGGGCCAGCACGGCGTGGACTGGCAATGGGTTTGAACGAGTTCGCGGGGTACATCGCCGTGGCGGGAGCGGCATGGGCAACAGGTTGGATCGCTGCCCGTGAAGGACTGCGGCCCGAACCGTTCTACCTGGGCGTCGTATTCGTCAGCGTAGGTCTTGCACTGTCCCTGTCCCTGGTCCGCGAGACGCAATCGCACGTCACCTTGGAGTCACGTCTTCGCACGGACCCAAGTCACGGCCGATCGTCGCATGGAGTGTTCCTCCATACGACCATCGGCGATCGGAATCTTTCCAGCATCAGCCAGGCCGGCCTCGTCAACAACCTGAACGACGGCATGGCGTGGGGACTGTTTCCGTTGTTCTTTGCCGCAGCGAATATGAGCCTGGAAAGGACGGCTGCGCTCGCCGCCATCTACCCCGCCAGCTGGGGTCTCGTGCAGTTGGCGACAGGCGCGCTCTCGGACCGCATTGGACGCAAATGGCTGATCGCCACCGGTATGTGGACCCAGGCCGCCGGCATCGGGATCACCGCAATGTCCGAGACCTTCGTCTGGTTCGCCGTGGGCGCAGTTCTGCTTGGCGTCGGCACCGCCATGGTCTACCCGACGCTTCTCGCTGGCATTGGCGACGTTGCCGCGCCCGCGTGGCGGGCGTCGGCGATCGGCGTCTACTAGTTTTTGCGAGATCTCGGCTATGCAATCGGGGCCGTCATCGCCGGCGTCACGGCGGATCTCCTCGGCCTGACCGGGGCACTGTGGATCGTTGCGGCACTGACGTTCATCTCGGGGCTGATCGTTGCGTCCCGCATGCAGGAGACGCTTGCGACAGCCGGTATCTCGTCGGGAAAGGGAACTGCAAGATGAGCCATGGGCGTTGTTGGAGCGCGATGTCGTTCCTGTTGCTGCTGTCCATTCCGAGACTTGCGCTCGCGCAACTGGCTGACGAGAGTCGTGAGAAGACTGAAAAGGTCGGTGAGATTCTGACTGCTCTGCAAGCCGAGCCCGGCAAACGCATCGCGGACGTGGGTGCCGGCGAGGGGTTCTACTCCCTACGCATAGCCCGAGCGGTTGGGCCAACAGGGCGCGTCACGGCTGTTGACGTAAGCGAGAAGCATCTAGAGAAGTTGCGGGCACGGCTTCAACTGGACAACGTGACCAATGTCGATGTCGTGGTGGGCACAGTCGACGACCCGCGCCTGCCCGAGAACGCGTTCGATGCGGTACTGATCTACAACGCGTATCACGAGATGACCGCGCCTGAACCGATCCTGAAGGCGATCTTGAGGGCTTTGAAAGCCGGTGGGCGTCTCGTCATGTCAGAGCCGCTGCACGACAACGTGCGTGGTGCGACACGGGCAGAGCAAGTGAAGGATCACGAGATCGGGCCGAACTTCGTCCAACAGGAACTCCAAGCAGCCGGATTCGAGGTAATCGAGCAACGGCCTGACTTCCTGGCGTTCACGGGTCCAGGTCACCAAGGTGGGTTCTGGTTGATGGTCGCGCGTAAGCCGGATCGTCAGTAGAGAGCTCAAGCTGCAAGAGGACAACGATGGCTTGCTCATGCTGCGCATTCGGCAATACCGCGGACGAGCACTTCAACGCTGACAAGGTTGCCAAGGAACTGGCGCAGTACCGTCGCACGGGACCAGGACCAACGACGCGCCGACTGCGCGACGGACTCGTGTCAGCGGGCCTTCGAGAAGGGACACTGCTCGACGTCGGCGGCGGGCTGGGCATCCTCAGCCTCGAACTCCTCGACGCCGGGTTCAGTCGCGCGGTTGTCGTTGACGCTTCGTCCGCGTACCTGGCTGCGGCCTCTGAAGAGGCCACGCGCCGCGGGCGCTCCAGCGTAACGGAATTCACGCACGGCGATTTCTTGGTGGTGGCAGGCAAGGTGGCGCCGTCGAACGTCGTCACGCTCGATCGCGTCGTGTGCTGCTTCCCGTCGTACGAACCGCTTCTCGAACAGGCGTTGCACCTCGCAAAAAACGGCTTCGCAGTCTCGTATCCCAGAGATCGTTGGTTCGTGAGGCTGGGGATCTGGCTCGAGAATGCGTTCCGCCAATGGCGCGGCAATCCGTTTCGAACGTTCGTCCATCCACCCTCGGACATGATGCGGATCATCGAAGGCGCAGGGTTCAGGTTGGCGAGTCGCGGCCGGACACCCGCGTGGTCGTGTGACGTTTTCGTGAAGGCCCGCTGAATCGACCTCGGAGCATGAACGCCGATGGACGTGGCGCTGATCCAGGAACTCTATCGCTACAACCGGTGGGCCAATGATCGGGTGTTCGAAGCGGTCGCCGCTCTGAGCCCTCAGGACTTCACCAAAGGGCTATGCAACAGCTACCCATCAGTAAGCGATACGCTGACCCACATCGTTTCGGCTGAATGGATATGGCTTCAGCGCTGGAACGGCCCTCTCCCCGTCGGATGTTCGACCCCGAGGAATTGTCTGAATTGAAGTCGCTGAGAGCTCGTTGGGAAGAACTCAGTGCGGATCAACGCGCCTTCCTCGGGGCAGTCACCCGCGAACGACTCCGCGCCGTCCTGCCGTACGTGAACTTGCAGGGTCAGACGTGGCAATCTCAACTGATTCGACTTGAACATTTGCTCGAACGAGTCTCTGTTCTGTCGATGGTCGCGCCTTTCATCGAGCATCGGCCGGCACTGCGAGGAAGCCGTGAGTGCGGCCGGTAGTATCCGTGTACTGGCCAACGATCGCTCCGGCGGGATTGATACCCATCGCGATCGTCGCGACAGCACCTGGATAGTCAACGACTATTGGTGCGGACCCGTCGGGCGGTTGCAGAAACGCGTGGCGCCTCCCGTTGGCGTCATCATAAGTTCCCACGAATTGTCTCCCCGGATTGATGTCCCAAATGACAGTCCTGATACTGAGAGGCACATCGTAGGACTGAAGGACTCCGTTCTGCAGCACGTATCCGTGTTGGTTCCCCGCCGTCATGTCGGTATAAAACCCAACAACGGTGCGGCCGTCGGGAGTCGCGGCGCCGTGCATGGAGTTCGGAAAGGACATGGTCGGATCTGCCACCTCACCGCCGCCGGCTGCCAGGCTGGTAGTACCGAAGCGGGTCCACGAGGCAGAAAACATGGAAGCCATCACATCGAAGTCGTGATAGCAACCGTAGATGCTGCCATCAGGCGTAATGCGGCCAGGAATGGCGCCAGGATGGCCGGGGAACAAGACCGTAAAGAATTGACGATGGCTGTACAGAAATCCCTTCGTGCACGCTGGCGAGCCGGCTGGTGGGCAGTACGCCGGCGAATCCGGCGGGACGCCAGTGTTCACGGGAGCGGTGTACTGGCCGACAATCTCTCCAGACGGACTGATGCCTCGGGCGATGGTCGACAACGTGACACCGACACCCGCAAGGGCACCAGGCACATCAATCGTCGCGAATTGCCCGCCGCTTAACAGGAACCCATGTTGTCTGCCGACCGCATCGGTGTAGACCCCGACGATGTCACCACCGGGATTGATGCCGCCGATGGCGGTTCGCCGGGCGATACCGTCGGGGCAGTTGCTGCATGGCACATCGATGCTTTCAAAGTAGAAGGATTGGGCTATGCTGCGACCCCCGAACAGCAGCGGTGCAGAAAGCAGCACGATCGCCAGCTTGTGAACATTTCCTCGCACGTGTGTCCTCCCTTCGCGTCCTCGGCGAGATAGCGCGGCGATCAAAAGACCTTTGGTGAATGCAGCCTTTGCGGCGGTCGGCGGCCGATCGTGGATCGCGAGGGCGCGCCTCCTGGCGCATCCGAACGGCCGGTCGAATAGCCCCTGCGATCTCTAATGTCCCGGCAGATTACCGAGCTACTCGACCGCTGGACTCGTGGCGACATCGCCGCACGCGACGAGCTCGTCCCGCTTGTGTATCAGGACCTGCGCCGTGTCGCCCGCCGGTGTCTGGCAGGGCAGCGTGCCGATCACACGTTACAGAGCACGGCGCTCGTCCACGAGGCGTATTTGCGACTCGCCGGACGCGATCGCGCGCACTGGCAAGATCGGCACCATTTTTTCGCGGTCGCCGCGCAAGCGATGCGGCGCATCCTTGTTGACCATGCACGCAAGTACCGAGCGGCCAAGCGTGGTGGGGCGAATTTGAAACTGGCGCTGGATGACGCTCTCGCGTTGCCACAGCGTCGGGAGCTGGACCTCGTCGCCTTGGATGATGCCTTGAAAGCGCTCGCGATCCTCGATCCAAGGCAATCACACGTGGTGGAGCTGCGTTTCTTCGGTGGCTTGTCGATCGGAGAAGTGTCGAACCTGCTGGGGATTTCACCGGCCACGGTCAAACGTGAGTGGGCCACGGCCCGAAGCTGGCTGTATGCCGAACTGCAGCGACAGACAGGCTGAACGATGACGCCGGAGCAGTGGCAGCAGATCAAAACAGTGCTTGCGGTGGCCTTGGAGATCGACGACCAGGATCGACGCGCCACGTACCTGGACGACGTCTGCGGCACCGATCGATGGATGCGCAACGAGGTAGCTCGGTTGCTACGGGCCGACGCGATGGCCAGTACAGAATTTCTCGCGAGCTCGCCACTGACCGACCTAAATGCTTGCGATGGGCAACAGACCGATCCGTTGATTGGCCGCCGCGTGGGCGGCTACCACGTCCTTAACCTGACTGGTGTCGGCGGAATGGGCGAGGTGTACCGAGCGCGCGACACCAAATTAGGCCGCGACGTCGCCCTCAAAATTCTGCCCGCTGAATTCATCCACGGTCCGGAACGGATCGCGCGCTTCGGTCGTGAGGCTCAACTGCTGGCCGCGCTCAATCATCAACATATTGCGGCGATCTACGGTCTCGAGGACAGCGACGGTGTGCCCGCGCTGGTACTCGAACTCGTGGAAGGTGAAACGCTGGCCGACCGCATCCGGCGCGGACCCCTGTCGATCAGCGAAGCGCGTCCAATCGCACGGCAGATCATCGAAGCCCTGGAAGCGGCGCACGAGCAAGGCATCATTCACCGTGATCTCAAGCCGGCGAACGTAAAGATCACGCCGAAGGGCACAGTGAAACTGCTCGATTTTGGTCTCGCAAAAATCACCGCTGACGAGGCGGCACACGCCGATCTCACTCAGTCCTACACTGGGACTGTCACCCTGGACCGCACGCGCGATGGGCGGATCCTCGGTACGACCGCATATATGAGCCCGGAACAGGCATGCGGTCAGCCGGTCGACACGCGCACCGACATTTGGGCGTTCGGCTGCGTGCTGTACGAGCTATTGACCGGGCGCCGACCGTTTGCCTGCAGCACGGTGTCGGAAACTATGGCGGCAATCGTGGAACGCGAGCCGAATTGGCACGCGCTACCAATCGACACGCCGCCAGACGTTCGAGAGGTGTTGCAACGATGTCTTCAGAAAGATGCGGCGCGTCGCTTACAGCACATTGGGGACGCGCGAGCCGCCATCGAGAAAAACCCCCAAGACCTCGACGCTGAAAGCCGTCGACAGCGGCAGCGCCGTCTCGTGGCGGTTCGATGAGTCTCCATGGCTGTCGGCGGGGCAATCGTGGCTCTCGTCGTCGCATTATGGCCAATGCCTGCCGTGGAGCCTCCCGTGCCGATTCCGTTTGCCACCGAGGCGGAAGTTCAGGCGATGCCGCGTTGGTCGCCCGGCGGGGACCGCATTGCCTACGTCGCCGCGGTCGACTCCGTGCTGCAGGTATTCACAAAGTCGCCTGGCTCTGCAGCGCCCACTCAGATTACCCGCGAGGCCACAGAAAGTTTGAATCCGATATGGTCCCCCGATGGAACCGCATTTATTACGTGACGGGGACGAGGCCGAATAACCGTCTCCGATCTGTGGCGGCAGCCGGAGGACAGTCCGAGACGGTATTGGATCGTGTTAGTCAGGCTGACGTATCCCCCGATGGAAAGACGCTGTCGGTACTACTTTATGATGCGGCCGGGCGATACCGGCTCGCCTTTTCCTCGCCGCCGGGCGCGGCGCCACGGCCGTACACACAGCCACCGTTTACCGAATTCAGCAATTCCGGGATCGCAACCTATTTCCGCTTCGACCCGAGCGGCCAGTACGTCGGCTTGTCCACGGTGCGCGCTGGTCAACTCGAGTTCTGGAAGATCCCGGTGGATGGCGGGTCGCCGCAAGAGCTGCTGCACGGCACCGACGGCGTCGGTGGCCGTTTCACGTGGTCCCGTCGTGGCAACGGCATCATTGCGATTCCCCGTCAGGAATTCAACCTGTCGATGATCGACTGGTCGTCCAATAGACGGTGGGCGATCACCTCGGGCCCCACGACCGAGAGCTTCCCGTCGTTGTCTCCGGACGGCAGGACGCTGGCGTTCACGAGTGGGGAACTGGGACACGACATCATCGAGGTGCCGTTGAACGGATCGGCGCCTCGCGACGTGATCGCGACCGCCCGCCGTGAGACTGCAGCGGCGTGGGCGCCGGATGGCCTGCATTTCGCCTATGCGACGGACCGCAGTGGCTCACCGGAGATTTGGTTGCGCAATCGGACGGATGGATCGGAGCGACGTATCGTCGCCTCCGCGAACCTGCCTGAGGCGACGCAATTGGTGGACTGCGCCATTTCTCCGGACGGCACTCGACTGGCGTACCGCGTGAGGCGGAAACCCGACTGGTACAGCATCTGGCTTTCTCCATTGACCGGCGGCGTGCCGGAGCCGCTGTGGAGTGATCAAGCGCGTTCACCGCAGCGCGGGCCGTCCTGGTCACCGGATGGGACATGGGTCGCGTACTACGGCATTCACGACAGCAAGCCGGCCGTCATGAAAGCCCGCGTCGGCGCACATGCGCCGGCCGAATTCATCGCCACGATCGCGACCTATCATCCGGTGCGCTGGTCGGCCCGTCGCGATTGGATCGCATTCCGAGACGGACACACCCTGAAAGTCGTGAGCCCCGACGGCAGGCACCCACGCGTGATCAGCCAACGGGCCTGGGAAACCTACGGTTGGTCGAAGGATGGCACAGCACTCTACGGCATCGCGTCAGACGCGAATCGGCGCTTGGTCCTCACAAGAATCGATGTCGATACGGCGCTCGAGCATCAGATCGCGGACCTCGGAACGACACCTCCCGCCTTTGACCTGGCCGAGAACTTTAACGAATTCCCTTACCGTGGGTTCAGCCTGCATCCCGACGGCACGAGCTTTCTGACATCAGTGCTGCGGGCAAAGATGCAAATCTACTTGATGAAGGATTTCGACCGTGACGGCGGCTAGGAGAGCGCTGGTGGAGCCAGTAACTCGATGCGAACGGCGCCGTCATCAATCCTGACAATTCGCCCGCACACTTCCGCGCCCACCTCGCGTGACGTGCCAAGTCCAATTTCTCTAGCGCGGAACCATTCGTATGGCCGGGAATCAGGCTTCAGCCGATTCATCCCGCCGATTTTCAACAATGAGCACGGCCTCAGCGAGCGTCCGACACGAGGACGGCATCGGACGTTACTCGGCCGCGTACGATGGCGAGACGTTTCTGGTCCGTCGATATCGCGTAGCCGAAGATCTGATCCGCGGTGAAGTGCGTCAACGGTGCAGGCGGCCCGCCGGCCACCGGCTGCCGCATGATGTTCGACACGTCGTCGCGCGTCTCGATGTACAGCAGCGCTTTTCCATCGGGCGACCAGGTGCCGCTCGGCGGCACCGAGTCAAAGAGCTTCACCGTTCCGCTCTGCATCGGGATCACCGCAATGCGTTCGCCACGCGCTGCCTGATAGTGTCCCGCGACGGCCGACCCGTCCGGCGACGGCATCGGCTCGTGGAAGCGCGCCGGTAGCGTGCCGCCGATGCGCGCCAGGAGCCCGCCTGAAAATACCGGCTCGAATTGACCACCATCGATGGACACCCGGCGGGACTCGTTGGCCATCGTGTCGTAGTAAACCCATTTGCTGTCGCCGGACGGGTACACGCGCCAACGTGCCACCACGTCTGTCGTCAGACGCATCGCCCCGCTGCCATCGAGGCCCATACGCCAGCCGCGCATCGCCCCATCGCGATCAGACGCGAAGACGATGTAGCGCCCATCGTTGGTCACCTGCGGGGAGACGTCGCGTCCGCGATCCGAGGTGAGCTGCACGCGACGGGATCCGTCCGCGCTCATCGTCCAGATGTCGGGACTTCCGCTCGCCCCACCCGCGTACACGAGATGGCCATCGGGTGTCCAGGCGACGCCTTCGCTTCCATCGTCGCCGGACGCTTGCGACGTGATCGCGGCAGCGTTGGCCGGATCCCCGAGCGGCATCGTCCACAATGTGACACGGCGATCGCTCCGCGTGGCCACGAAAGACCTGCCATCAGCCGCCACACTGAGCCCCGAATAGCTGCTCAGGTCGCTGGTGACGCGCCTCGTCACGCCGGATGGATATTTGACCAGAAAGATCTGGGTCGACGTCTCTCCCGGTTCTTCCTGCGCATTGACGAGAATCGAGGTTCCATCCAGCCAGGCAACACGTCCGACCGTCCGCCATTCGGGCGGCAGTACTGTCTCCTTCCCTGTCGACACGTCGACGAGCACGATCTGCCGTCTGGCATCCTCGTCATTGCCGGCGATTGCCGCGATCGATTTTCCGTCGGCTGACCAGGAAACACCGTTTAGAAGATAGAGCTGCGGCCGCTTGCGTGTGGTGAGCGGAAGCTGATTGGTCCCATCAACGCTGGCAAGCACGAGCGCCGTGCTTCCGTCGTTCGGATCCCGGCGGAGAAACGCGAGTCGACGGCCATCAGGTGAAAACGTGACGGCGGCATCAATCCCTTCCAGGATGCGGGTGGCGCCGCCGCCCAGGACCGGGATTCGGTAGAGCGTCCCCAAGGTGCTGCCGGGCGGGTAGGCCACGTAGTAGATGTAGTTTCCATCGGGGCCGAACGTGAGTCCGCTCTGGCGCGCATCGTCAGGCGGCATGAGCTCGACGTTGCTCGTCGTGGCGATCTGCCGCAACGACAGGGCCCACTTCCCGCCTGTGAAAGACACGTACGCGACGTAGCGGCCGTCGGGTGATATCGCCGCCGAGCCGACAGTGCCAGTGGAGGTTAGCCCTGCCAGCCTGATGGAATCGAATGGACGCGTACCCGCATCGGATCGGCCAGAAGAGTTGGACCACAATGCCAGCGCCGCTAGGACCGCGACGGCGAGCACACCGGCCGCAATCAGCAGGTTTCGGTGCCGCGCCGGCACCGAGACGACACCCACGCGGTCGCCTGAACGATCGGCGACCTGCACCTCGCCGGACGCGAGGTCGCTCTTCAGCGCACGCAGATCGTTGCGCAAGTCCTTGGCGGTTTGATAGCGATCCTCCGGATCCTTCGCGAGACAACGATTCACGATCTTCGCGACGTCGCGCGGCAGACCCGGCCGCAGTTCGGCGAGAGGTTTGGGCGTGTCTTTGATAATCGCCGACAAGGTCGACATCTGCGTGTCTCCCTGGAACGGACGCACGCCGGTGGCCATTTCGTAGAGGATCACACCAAGGGAAAACACGTCTGAGCGCTGGTCGACCGGCTTTGCCTCGGCTTGCTCCGGCGACATGTAGGCGACGGTGCCGACGATGCGGCCTTCGCCAGTCAGCAACGCCGTCGGCATGGCAGCTTCGGCACCACGAATGTCTTCCTTGATCTTCGCCAGGCCGAAATCGAGGATCTTCAACCGCCCGTCGGCTGTGAGCATCACGTTCGCTGGCTTGAGATCGCGATGCGTGATGCCGCGTTGGTGGGCTGCACCAACGCCGTCGGCCAGCGCGATGCCGAGATCGAGCATGCGATCGAGCGAAAGCCCGCCGGCACGGATGATCTCGCCCAGTGTGTGCCCTTCGATCAGCTCAAGCGTCAGGAACGTGAACCCATCAGCTTCCTCGACGGAATGGATCGTGACGATGTGCGGATGGTTCAGCGCTGCGGCGGCCCGTGCTTCACGCTCGAAGCGCTCGCGCCGTTCCGGATCACGCGCCAGGTCGTGCGACAGCACTTTCAGCGCAACTTGCCGGCCCAGCTTCGTGTCCTCTGCGAGATACACGTCGCTCATCCCGCCGCTGCCGAGCAACCGTTCGATCCGATAGTGTCCGAGGGTGGTCCCGACCATGTGACGAGCAGCAGCGAAGCTGCGCGCGAATTATAGCTGCGGGTCCGGCGACCGCTAAACACGGTCGGCGAGCCGCATCGGACAGCCTACATCGCGGCACGGCTGAAGACCGCGCTTTGTGGTTCGCATCGCCGGATCTCCGCTACCGGTCGTCCACTTACCGCACGTCTTGAGGCCCTCACCCTCGAGTGCTTCGATTGGTTACGCGTACAGACGACGGAACTCAAGCGCCTCGTTGCGGCGGGCACGTCCGCCGACGGAACATTGGCCTCAGGAGGTTTGGGACGTCGAGGTGCGACCTGCAGAGGCCTGCTATACATACCCGCAGCATGAACGAGACAAGCAAGACGCTGATTCCGTTGAATCAGGCTGCAAGGCTTTGGATCGGATGTTGCGACGCGCCGATGCCCTCGCCCACACCGACCGGGACTAGAAGTCATCTCACAAACACCGCAGCAGGATGAGGCAGCAGGCGAGGTGCAGCATCCCGAGAAAGTTCTCTACGTGACGCTCGTAACGCACAACGATTCGTCGGTAGTTCTGAAGCCACGCGAATAGTCGTTCCACTTTCCACCGCCGTCGGTATCGACGTAGTGGTCGGCCATCCTGCGTCTTGCGCTTGCGGTCGCTTCGGTGAGGAGCAATCAGCTCGACGCCACGCTGTGCCAGTTCGGCATCGAGTTCGTCAGACTCGTAGGCGGCATCCCCAACGAGGTGTTCTGGTCTCTTCAGCACCAGCCTCTGCGCGATGGTGGCCTTGACCAACGTGACTTCATGTGGCGTGGCGCTCTCGACGTGCACCGCCACGGGAAGACCATGGCGGTCCGCGATCGCCATGATCTTTGTCCCCTTGCCGCGTGTCGTCTTACCGACACAGTTCCCTCCCTTCTTGGCGGGCGCGAAAGTGCCGTCAATGAATGCCTCCTGCACGTCAAGGTAGCCCTCGTCGTGAAGCGCCTCGGCAACGAGGGAGAGGATGTCCTTCAACACTCCGGCCCGAACCCATTGTTGAAAACGCCGATGGCAGGTCTGGTACGACGGGTAGCGGTCTGGCAGGTCGGCCCATGGGGCGCCGGTCCTCAGGATCCACAAGATGCCATTGAGCACGGCGCGGTTCTCCCGCCACGGGCGCCCTCGACCGTCTTTGCGGCGCGCCAACTTGGGCAAGAAAGGCCCAATGAGGACCCATTGCCCGTCCGTGAGGTCACGGGAATGAGACGCAGCAGGCAGGATCATCCAGCCAGGATGCCCCTTGTCGCCATCCCGCTATTGGCGCCGACGAGCCTTCGATAGCCACAACGGCGTTAGATCGGCATAGGGGCGGCGGTCGCCCGCCGACCCCTGCCACACCACCGTGCGTACGGGTCCGTACACGGCGGTTCGAGTCGGTTGCGCTACGCGCCGTCGATCAATCGCGGAAGCCCGAGCGAGTCGAAGGACGCATTGGAGAGCCCGACCGAGAGGGCCTTGG
>JBKPCD010000090.1:0-5214 GCA_046727175.1 Acidobacteriota bacterium
GATCGCAGCATTGGCGAACTCAAAGAGGAGGAGTGCCCATGAGTCGAGCGGTTGCAATCATGTCAGTGGTCACACTACTCGCAGCCGTACCTGCGTTCGCGCAGGAGGCCGCACCCGGCCCGGGGACTGTTGAAGTCACCATTATCCCCGGCGGCGCTACGTTCTTCACGTCGAAGGGCGCAGGCCCCGAGTTTGGGAATTACACGTATGGCGGCGCGCTGGCGGTCAACTTCAACCGCTGCGTCGGCATCGAGGGAGAAGTGGACGGCACCGTCGGAATCGCCCAGGATCTGACATTCCGCGGGAGCACGGCAAATCTCAAGACCCCGAACACGCTGACCTACAACGGCAACGTCGTGGTCAACGCCACGACTGGTCACGCGATCGTGCCGTTCGTGACGGGTGGCGTCGGGGGTCTGACGATGTTCGAGCGCGCGGAACTGGGCATCAACGACATGCAGACGTTTCTCACAGGCAATGTCGGCGGCGGCGTGAAGTGGTATGCATCCAATGGGCGGTGGGGATTGCGTGCGGACTACCGATTCATCGCCGTGCGATCCAAGGACGACGCTCCGGACTTCTTCAGTCAGGACACGAGGTACGGGCATCGCGTCTACGGAGCGGTTGTCATCAACGCCGTGCGATAGAGTCAATGGGGGAACGTGGGTGCGTCTTCGAATAGCCGCGCCCGCGCTCGTCCCACGAGAACGAACCGACACAATGACTGCTGACGCACAACGAGCCTTCATGTCACAGAAGACCGTTCAACTTTTCATCGGCCGGGTGCTCACCGACGAAGACCTGCGGCAGCAGTTCCTGGAAGACCCTCGCGGGATGTTGACGACATTTCGCGATCAGGGTTTCGAGCTCACGAGCGGGGAGATCGAGTCGCTCATTCAAACGGAGAGGGAACTGTGGACCTACGCCGCCGCGCGCATCCACCCGCGCCTGCAACGGTGCAGCGTCCATAGCAGGTAGATACGGGCTTTCCGCATCGCGTCTGCAGGCGGGCCAAGAGGGAGGCGCCTGGTCGTAATTCGGGTGCTCGCTTGATCGCGGGCTCGCGCGAACTGCACGGACGAACAGCTGAAGCGGGGCGAACGCTCATAGCCCCAGCTCAACAACGTCCAAGCTAGGTTTGCCCAGACCGGCGACGGCATCATCGCGTTCCGCTCGCATGGCAAAGCCAGCGACGGCGCGTGCGATGATGCCGCGTGCCTCGCGTCCTTCTGGGGTCGGCAGCAGCGGATAGTTGTGTGGAAGCCCATTTCGCACATGCATCTCGACTGCAACGCCAGCGAGCGCTGCTTTGTTTGCAAGAGTTCCGATATCGAGATGGAATAAGTCATGCGTACCAGTGAAAATCAGCATCGGCGCCAAGCCGTCGAAGTTTCCATTCAATGGGCTGACGAACGGATGTGTGACGTCGAGGTCGCCCGCGTACATGCGGAACGCCTCAATCATGCCAGGAACATCCTGCATGACATCGCGAGCCGCGTCGACTTGGGTGCATTGGCTCAATGTGCCATTCACCCCAGGGCAAATTAAAATCAGCGCGTTCGGCTGAGGATAGCCGGTTTCACGCAACCATTGCGCCGCTGCCAGACTCAACCCTCCGCCGGCCGAGTTGCCAACGACTGTCACATTCTGTGCGCCAAGAGTCTCGATGAACGCGCGCAGGATCCGCCCAGTGGCCGGCACCACCTCATTTGCAGTTCCACGCGGAGCCAGTGGATAGATCGGGACGACGCAGTGGGTCTTGGTCTCGTCGACCAAATAACCAACAAAACTCCAGTGGGTCCCAACGATCTCGTGAATATAGGCGCCGCCGTGCAGGAAGACTACGTGATGTCGAGTGCTACCACTTCTGGCGGGCTCGATGTGATATACCGGCCAACCTTCGGCGAAACGCAGATCAACTTTCACGTTGCGCCCTAATCGGACAGGACGATGAGGCGCTGGTCGGAGCGCCAACCTTCGAGCCCGCTCTTGAACCACCGCAGCTGACGCCCACCACTTCCTGCGGCCCGTGAGAAGTATCAAACGATCGATGAGCCGGCTTCGCAGGCTAGGTTGGACGTCTGGCCAGACGACTTTTGGAAGCAATGCGTCAGGACCGACCGTGTGGAGCTGTTCGTCTGCTTCCCGCGCTTTCAGGCTCGGCGCATCGGCGCGCCCGTTTCGAGGTACTTCATCCCGTTTCTTAGCCGGCATCAATTCATCCATCGTCGTTCCGCCTTGGCTTTCGCTGCGGCGCAAACGGAATCGGCTCGCCCTCGAGCGTTTCGATCCGGCAGTGCGCCCACTACCTTTACAACAATATGAGCTATCGCTCACAATTGTCTACTCGCATTCTCCGCAAGGGCACATGACGCGAAAACCGCAAACAAATCCGAGAAAATCGGCCTCTCAGGCGCGCTCGCGTCTCACTGTCAATGCGATTCTGGAAGCGACTGCTCGCATTCTAATGAAAGAAGGTTATGGCCGAGCCAGCACCAACAAGATCGCTGCCAAGGCAGGCGTCAGTATTGGTTCGCTCTACCAATATTTCCCGAGTAAGGAAGCGCTGATTGCGGCCGTCAGTGAGCGCCATTCGCACGAGGTATTGCAGTCGGTGCGCAACGCCCTGGTCAAGGTAGCTGCGCGCCCAATCGAGGAGGCGGTACGCGGTTTCGTCTCGATCGCCATCGACGCTCACCGCATCAATCCCAAGCTTCATCGCGTGCTTGCCGAAGAGATCCCACGGCTTGGGCGGGTCGAACGTGTCGAGACAATCAACCTCGACGCTCATGCACTGATTCGAGGCTATCTCGACGCTCATCGAGATGAGATCGATATTGCCGATCTCGATCTCGCAGCTTTCATCTGCGTCACAGTAGTGGAGGCGCTGACACACGCGGCAGTCCTGCACCGCCCAGACATCCTCACTAACGAAAAAGCAGAGAAGTTTGTGGACGAGGTAACGGACCTCGTGCTCCGATATCTGCGGAGATCGTGATCGGCGAGTCCTCCAACGTGGCGCTCGTCGATCAACGGTCCCATCTTCTTCTACGGCAGCCGCATTCTACGGCAGTCGCAGCGCATCACACAGTCAATCGAACCGGCACATGTGGTGAACACGCTGTGTCGGAGCATCCTCCAAGCCGCGACGTGCGCGCCACTACTGAGCTGGCTCGAAGAGCTCGATTGGATTCCCGTCGGGGTCTTCTAACTGGGTCTGTCGGCCGCCGGGCCCACTCTCCATCCGATTGCGAAACTTTACCCCTGCGTTCGTTAGCCCGTCGATCTTCGCCGGCAGGTCTGCCACGCGCAGGACCACTCGATTCCATCCGCCCGGCTGTTGAGATTCGCCGCTGGGCATCGGACGAGATCCCGACGCTCCGGGCCCACTGAGCAGGAGCATGAAATCTCCGAGCGACACACTGGCAAACGCTGGAAGGTGCTGAAGTTCCAGCCGGAAGCCGAGGTGGTCTGTGTAGAAGGCGACGGCCCGCGCTACATCCGTCACCTGATAACGCACGCCGTGCACGCTAAAGATGCCTGGTGGCTGGTCACTCTCCATTTTCTTGTTCATCACGAGCTCCTAGAGGACGGTGATATTCAGCTCCCGAAGGCGAGCGGGGTCCCCAATGACCTCCACCCGCATAACTTTAGAGTTCGCGAAAGTAAAAATCAGTGCCGCGACAGCGTGCCGCGCGGTGCGACGATCAATCCGACGGATCCATTGATGAGCGCCGGCTGTACGAATCGCACTCCTCGCGAGAGCGCCACGAACTGTGGCGCCCACGTCGAAGCGCCCCTGAGTTCGCGCGGCGTGTCGACGGCGTCCGCCGCCCCGGCAGCGATGCGTGCCGCGCCATCGATGCGAATAACGGCGTCCGGATCGAGCACGGCGAGGAGGCCCTCAGGTCGCCCGCGCGCGCCGCCCTCAGAAACGCCTCCACCACTTCGAGCTGACGAGCGTTGCCTGCATCCGACAGCGCTGGCGAGCCACGCACACGCCGTCGCGCGCGGCTCGCGAGCTGCTTCGTCGCGGCCGGCGATCGTCCCACGATGGAACCGATCTCGTCGAACGGCACGGCGAACAGATCGTGTAGGACGAACGCAAGGCGTTCGGCGGGCGTCAGCGTGTCGAGCACGACCAGCAACGCAACGCCGACTGAGTCCGCGAGCACCGCTTCGCTTTCGGGATCGGTGCCTTCCCCACGCACGACGCCCCGCTCGCTGACCTGCGCGGCAATCGGCTCTTCGCGCCGTGACTTCCGCGATCGCAGCATGTCCAGACACACGCGCGAGACGACAGTCGTCAACCAGCCGCCAAGGTTGTCGACGCTGGCCGTGTCGGTGCGGTTGAGGCGTAGCCACGCTTCCTGCACCGCGTCCTCGGCCTCGCTCAGCGAGCCGAGCAGGCGGCAGGCAACTCCGCGCAGCCGCGGCCGATTCTCTTCGAACTGCTCGGTCAACCAGCTTTGCCGGTCCATGTTACGTTCCCGCGTCCTCCTCCGTCATACCTCTGACGAATGACACCGGCCCGAGGTGACAAGGGGGAAGGATGTGCATAAAAGCGTCGCGTTCGAGCAGATGATGAAACGGCCCTTCGCTCCTATTCTTGCCGCCCTTGCTGCGGCCGCTATATTCGCGGGGTTTGTGCATGCCGTGCTGGTACCGCGCACGTTTCCGAGCCAGCGGCCACCATGGTTTACGGCGTGACTCCGAAGCGAATCTGGGCGACCACCGTCGCGGTGCTGGCGCTGGTAGGCGTGGTCGTCGGAGGGCTGGCTCTAGCTCGGCCCGCCGGTCGTTTCGGCACCGCCTCCGGGGACCGATGATGGATCCGGGGCTCGCGCTGGCGGTGGGACTGGCAGCCTCGACCTTCACCCTTTTCCTGGCCATCATCGCTGTCGGCGGGGCTTTGCGGTGGGGCTTGCGGCGCCGCCCGGCCACGGACGGTCGATGACGAAAATCATAGCGTCGGCGTGGGCGCTCGGAATCGAACAGTTCCTCGCAACCAGCGTCCGATGGCCAGCTACCGGAAGCGGCATGGGCTGCCGGATCACTCATCGACATCACGGAACTCTGTCGATGCTGACAGTGGTTGCGGCCTCGATCACCCACGGACAGTGGATGTAATCCACGATGCGTTCGATCCGTTGCCCGATCACATCGAAACGGACGCTTGAGTAGGGTGTCCACGCGTCCGCACCACGTTTGAGA
>JBKPCD010000091.1:0-8327 GCA_046727175.1 Acidobacteriota bacterium
ACTCGGAGGTGAGCGTCGTGCTTCCCTCGCGTGCGAGATCGGCGTAAGGATGATCGAACAACCCGGCGCGAAGCTTGAGACGCAGGACTCTTCGGACGGCTTCGTCCACGGCCGCGAGAGGCAGCTTTCCCTCGTTCACAAGGCGGGGACCATTCGTCACAAACGATCGGCTGACCATTTCCATGTCCACACCGGCTGCCAGCGCAAGACGTGCCGCATCTGCCTCGTCTGCCGCGATGCCGTGTTTGATCAGCTCGACGATGGACGTGTAGTCGGACACGACGAGGCCATCGAACTTCCACTCGTCGCGAAGAACCTTGGTGAGAGTGAACGCGTTGGCCGATGCCGGTACGCCATTCAGATCGTTGAACGCGCTCATGAACGTGCCGACGCCCGCATCACGCGCGGCCTTGAACGGCGGGAAGTACACGCTCCGCAGGGTTCGCTCGGATACGTCGACGCTGTTGTAGTCACGCCCCCCTTCGGCAGCGCCGTACGCGACCCAGTGCTTCGCGCAGGCGACCACTCTGTCGAGGCGGCTGAAATCGTCGCCCTGGAATCCGCGTACTCTGGCGCGAGCCATCGCGGCACCCAGGAACGGATCTTCACCGGCGCCTTCCGCGATCCGTCCCCAACGCGCATCGCGCGCGATATCGACCATCGGCGCGAACGTCCACTGGACGCCGGCGGCTCTTGCCTCCGCGGCGGCGATTGCGGCTGACCGCTCCGCCGCGGCCGGGTCCCAGCTGGCCGCTTCGCCGAGAGGAATCGGAAAGATCGTGCGGTAGCCATGAATCACGTCGAAGGCGAAGATCAGCGGGATCTTCAGTCGCGACTGCTCGACCGCGATCGTCTGCAGCTCGTTGACGTTCTTCACGCCGCGGACGTT
Organism: Acidobacteriota bacterium; assembly: GCA_046727175.1. Taxonomy (GTDB): domain Bacteria; phylum Acidobacteriota; class Vicinamibacteria; order Vicinamibacterales; family 2-12-FULL-66-21; genus JBKPCD01. The sequence continues at coordinate 890 of JBKPCD010000091.1, forward strand.
CAGCGTCGACCCCAGGAGGCCCTTGCGCGCCAGGTCGACGTGCTCCGGACGATACGCCCCCTCAGCGGTGCCGTCGAGCTGCTGCAGCTGCCCGAACTTCTCGTCGAGCGTCATTCGCGAAAGGAGCGCATCGATGCGGCGCTCCTCGGTCATCTGCTGAAGTGGTGCGGCGCCCGTAAGCGTGACGACGCCAAGGACCGCGATCGCTCGCCACGTGCTGCAGAGACGACGTGAATTCTTCACGGTGTGGGAGCCAGGCTAGAAGCTGGAAGTTAGAAGCGAGAGCGATTGATGGCTATCACTCTAGCTTCTGGATTCCAGCTTCTGACTCGGTTCAGAACGTATACCGCAATCCGAACTGCAGGCGACGGCTGCTGTTGTCAACGTGCGTACACCCCACTGGAGGCGGAATTTCTCATCCAGCCCCGCGTTGTAGAAGGTGCGGTCATAAGACCGCCCGTACCCGCCGAACAGGATGTGCCGGCCGCCGCCCGTCAGGTCGTACGACACCCCGACGCGCGGCTGCCACGCGCCGTAGAACGGCGGCCGGGCGTTCCCGTCAGTGAAGTATCGGTTCGGATCGACGAACGGCGCTGTTGCCGCTCGGACGTTGTCGGGCGTCACGTAATCGTTGTTCAGCATGTCGGACTCGTAGTCCCAGCGCAGGCCCGCGTTGAGCGTCACGCGCTTCGTCATCGTCCAGTCGTCCTGCGCGTACAGCCCGAGCTGGCGGTTGTTCGTACTGAGATCGGGATTGCCAACTCCGTACCCCGCCTCGAACGGAAACGCGAACTGCTCGTCTTGCCGGAAACGAAACACCGGATTGCCGTTCAGGAGCTTCGTGACGTCGTACTTCAGGAAGCTGAAAACCACGCCGCTCTTGAATGTATGCGCGCCGTTCCAGTGCGCGAACCGGGTGTAGTCGTCGCGCAGCGAGAGCCGCGTCTGGATGAAGTCCTGAGTCGTGTCGCGTCCGCCAATCCGCAGTACCGTTTGATAATCGAGGCCGATGACATCCGGATTCTCCGGTTCGGGATTCCAGTTCGACCGCTGCCACGTGATCGTGGCTTCGTTCAGCGCATTGCCCTTGGGCGTGAGGTATCGGCCGACCACCGAGTCGACTCGATTGCGGACGTTCTCCGCCGCCTCGAAGCTCGTCGTGTCACCGAAGCTGCGGATGTCCGTTTCATGTCGCGCGCTGTAGCTGAGATCGAGCGACTGGCCGGGACGGGGCTGCGACGTCACCTTGCCGAAGAACAGCTTTTCGCGGAACGGACTGGTGAAGGTGCCTTCATACGGCCGAAGCATTTGGGCAAGGCTCTCGGGGATGGGCGTGCTGCCGAGGAACACCCGACTCGCCCGGTCCTGACGGTTCTCCTCGTAGGACGCGAACATCTGCGCGCGGTCCTTGATGATGGGTCCGCCAATCGAGACGCCCGGCTGGAAACGGTCGTAGGTAGGCTTGGGGTCGCCGCGCAATTTGGCGAAGTACTCCTTCTCGACGAGATTCTTGTTCTGGTAAAAGAGGAAGCCTTCGCCCGACCAGCGATTGCCGCCGCTTTTTGTGACCGCCGTGATCACGAGACTCGACGCTTTCTCGTGCTCCGCCTTGTAGTTCTGCGTCAGCACCTGGAACTCCTGCACCGCGGTCTGCGGGAACGGTGACCCGCGGCTCGAGTCCTGCCCGACTACCCCGCCATCGAGGACGTCGTTCTTGTAGCTGACGCCGTCGATGAAGACGTTGATCTGCGTCGCGTCCAGTCCACCACCGGTGACCTGCTTGCGGGTCTCGTTGTCGGAGACGCGTGCACCCGGCGCGAGCGCGGCGAAGTTGAGGAAGTTCCGCTGGTTCTGCGGTAGATACCGCACCTGCTCGGTCGTGACGTTCGTGGAGATCTCGGACGTCCGCGTCTCAATCAATCGCGACGAGCCGACGACTTCGACCGCCTCGGTGTAGATAACGTCGGGGCCGATCTTGAAATTGGCACTCACGGTTTGACCGACGAGGACCTGAACGGTCTTGGCCTGCGGCTTGTACTGCGGCATGACGACCGTGATCTCGTAGGTCGCGGGCCGCAAGCCCGACAGGTTGAAGGCTCCTTGCGCGTCGCTGACGGCTTCGTAGGTGAATCCCGTCTGCGTGTCCTTCGCGGTGATCGTGGCGCCGGGAAGCGGGCCCGTGTCGTCCGTGATAGTGCCCTGGATCGCCGCGCTCGTGCCTTGCGCCGAGATCGGGGACGGGACGGCGGCGGCGAGGACGAGGAGTATCAGCCATGTGCCGCATCGCTGAATTGCCCGACTGTTCATCGGATGCCTCCTCTATCAGTTACTCAAACGTTTTAGCAGCCGTACCGTTTAGCACCAACAAAACCGATGCGTCAAGCTAATCCTGAGACGCGGATTTCGCGGAGGTGTGTGGATAGTTCAAACGAGACGCGGGTTTTCGCGGAGGTGTGCGGATAGTTCAAACGAGACGCGGATTTCGCGGAAGTGTGTGGATAGTTCGAACGAGACGCGGATTTCGCGGAGGTGTGTGGATAGTTCAAACGAGACGCGGATTTCGCGGAGGTGTGCGGATAGTTCAAACGAGACGCGGATTTCGCGGATGGCGCGGATTTCAAAACCCTCAACGAGACGCGGATGCTCGCGGATTAACGCAGATAAGACATCTTATGGTTCATCCCCGCTCATCCGTGGAAATTCGCGTCTCGTTGTTGCTGGTTCATCCGCGTCCATCCGCGCAGATCCGCGTCTCGTCGATGCTGACGTTTATCCGCGAAAAATCCGCGTCTCGAGGAGCCCTGACGGTGGATCCGCGAAAATCCGCGCGTCTGTGCCACACTTACGGCCGATGCCCCGCAGTAGACGACCGCCGGATCCGCGCGTCGGGCAGCGTACCACGCTGCGAACGCTGGCGGATCACCTCGGCCTGTCGCCCGCGTCTATCTCGCTCGTGCTGAACCGCGCCCCTGGCGCGCGCGCGATCCCGCGCGTGACCCAGGACCGCATCCTCGACGCGGCGCGCCAGTTCCATTACCGCCCGAACGATCTCGCGCGATCGCTGAGACGACGACGAAGCTTTACGATCGGCGTGATGGTGCCGGAAATCAGCGAAGGGTATGCGTCGCTGGTCATGAGCGGAATCGAGGATTGCCTGCTGCAGGAAGGCTATCTGTACTTCATTACCAGCCATCGCCATCGCGACGACCTCGTCGACGAGTACCCGAAGCTGATGCTCGAGCGATCCGTGGATGGCATCATCGCTGTCGACACGCCCTGCCGGCGCGCGCTTTCCGTCCCGGTCGTTTCGGTGTCCGGTCACTCGCGCACGCCCGGCGTGACGAACATCACCCTCGACCACGACCACGCGGCCCGCGTCGCGCTCACGCACCTTCACGAACTCGGGCATCGACGGATTGCCGTGATTCGAGGGCAGCCGTTCAGCTCGGACTCGCACGTGCGGTGGAATGCGATCCGGAAAGTCGCCGGTGCGCTTGGCATCGAGGTCGATTCGCGCCTCACCGTTCAACTCGACGGCGACAGCCCGTTGCCCGAAGTCGGGCAGGTGGCGACGCGCAAGCTGCTGGCCGCTCGTCGCCCTTTCACGGCGCTCTTCGCGTTCAACGATATTTCCGCCATCGGCGCGATCAGCGCGCTTCGAGAGGCTGGCCTGCGCGTGCCGCAGGATGTCTCCGTCATCGGCTTCGACGATATTCAAAGCGCGGCGTACCAGAATCCGGGGCTGACGACCGTTCGACAGCCGCTGCGGGAAATGGGAGAGCTCGCGGCGCGCACCCTCGTCTCGCGCATCGAAGCGGGAGGCCGTCAGGCGGCGCCGCGATTGGTTCGGGTCCAACCTCGGCTCATCGTCCGCGGCACGTCGGCGCCGGTCGGACCTGAAGTGGCAGAAGCATCCGCGGCCAATCGGGCGTCCGCATCTCAACCCACCAGGGCGCCTGCCGGGCGTCGGAGACTGAGGCCCGAGACGCGCAGATACTCTTCAGGACACGGCAGGCGACCTCCGCACCAGCGCGTACGAAAGGCGCCGTGACGCGCCCGGCCGACACGCAATCCACCCCTCCGACTCGGGTGCACGGCCGCTCGCTCAGGGCAGGCCTGCTCCTGATGCTCGGATTCGTCGTGACCGGAATGGTCACGACGGTGCTTGGACCAGTGCTGCCGTGGCTGGCGGCCCGATGGGCCTTGTCGGATGCCGCGGCAGGCGCGCTGTTCACGCTGCAGTTCGTGTGCGGGCTGATCGGGGGCAGCGCGTCGGGTCAGCTCGTGGAGCGCATCGGCGATACGCGCACGCTCGCCGCCGGATTTGCGGTGATGAGCGCGGGAACGCTGGTGCTCGCGATCGGCGATTACCTGAGCGGCGTCGCGGGAATCTGCGCAGCCGGAATCGGCATGGGGTTCGTCATCCCTACGACGAATCTGCTCGTCGCGAAACTGCAGCCCGAGCGTGCGGCGTCGGCGCTGAGCGCGGTGAACCTTGCGTGGGGCGCCGGCGCGGCGATTTGGCCGCTCATCGTCGCCGCGGCGACGCGCGTGAGAGGATCGTCGTGGGCGCTGGCGGGCCTGGCCGTCCTCAATCTCGTGGTCGGATCGATCGTCATTCGAGTTCCCGCGCTTGGAACGGCGCCGCGCGATCCGGCCCAGGACAAGCCCCTCGATTCCACTCGGGACAGGCCCCTCGACCCCGAGCGGAACAGGCCCGTTGACTCGACTCTCGGCAGACCCGCAAGTGGGATCCTGCACACTCGTGAAGCACGAGCAGCGCACGTGGCACTGTTCGGAGTCTTGCTCTTTCTTTACACGGGCATCGAGACCGCCTTCGGCGGGTGGCTGCCGGAGCAGGCGCGTCGATCGATGGCCAATGCGCCGCCGATGCAATGGTCGCTTGCGGCGACGTCATTCTGGAGCGGCTTGACAGGCGGTCGCGCGCTGTTTGCGTTCAGCCTGCAACGTCGCCTCGAGGACCGCGTCGCGATTGCGGGGCTCGTTGTTGCCGCGTGCAGTCTCGTGCTGCTGCTTCGCGCCCGAAGCGTGATTTCCGTTACGGCTGCGGCGTTCGCTGGCGGTCTGGGTCTTGCGCCCGTGTTTCCGGTGACCGTTGCTGCGCTCTCCCGCCGCGTTCGTGCCGGCGTGGGCGGGCCGATGATCGCTCTGGGCAGTCTTGGAGGGGCCACGGTGCCTTGGGTGGTTGGGGCAGTGTCGGGCTACTCGGGTTCACTCACATCCGGCCTCGCCACGTTGCTCGCGATCACGGCGCTGCTCATTGCCTTGCACGTTGTGCGCGTGTCTGTTCAGAGATCGAGCGATGCTTCTTAAGGCTAATTCCGCTGTGGGGTGCGGTCTTTAGACCGCGCCGCGTCGGCGGGGCTTGAAAGCCCGCGCTACAGGCACGGTTCGGCATGCAAGATGTAGCGGGGGTCTTCATTCAGACCGCGCGTCTCTCGAACCGCGAGCCCGACGATCGTTCTCTAGGACAAAACCAAAACCGGATGCCGCAGGCGCAGTGTTCTGCGCAGGTGCTGACTGTAAGGACGGGACTTCGCTGGCGGGGTTTCGCACTCCAGAACGCTTCGATACACGCCTGAAAACTGTCGCGGCGGACATTCGTCCCGCGCGATCATCCGCAGCGTGATCCGAAAGGCCTTTCGCATGCGGGTGAACCGCGGGCACGAGGCGGAGTACGAACGGCGGCACGATGACGTGTGGACGGAGCTCAGGGAGACGCTGATCGAACACGGTGTGATGACGTACTCGATCTATCTGGATCCGCAGACGAGCGATCTGTTCGGCTACGTCGAAGTGGAGAGCGAGTCGCAGTGGGCGGCAGTTGCCGAGACGGAGGTGTGCCGCCGCTGGTGGCGATTCATGCGCGAGATCATGCCTGCCAACGGAGACGGCAGTCCGGTGTCACGGGAGCTGCGCGAAGTCTTTCACCTCGAGGCAAACGGCGCGCGCCACGGGAAATTGTGAATTGTGAATCGTGAATTGAGCAGCAACCGGGTCACATCGTCCACTCACAATTGTTCCTTGGCCTTCGCGACTTCCACCGCATAGACGTGCGTGGCGCCGTGCATGTTCGAGCGGAAGACGATCCATTTTCCATCAGGCGTGAACGTGACGTTCGGTTCGAGCCGGTACTCGTGTTTCGAGAGATCGACGAGCCGCTCGGCGACCAGCTCGCCATTCGCAGGTCGATACAGATAAATCCATTGTCCGTTGCCGGGCGCCGCGACGCTGTTCGGTCCACCGCCGTCACCGGCGAACAGCTTCCCGTCCGGCGACTGGTTGAAGTGGACCGACCAGTGCTCGCGCTGAAGGCGATATCGAGTCGTCTTGCCGCTCGCGATGTCGACGCCGGCCAGCCAGAACACCTGGCTCTTGGGTGTCTGCAGGTCGTACCAGATCGTCCGGCCGTCCGCACTGAAGAATTCGTGACCGGCGATTTCCATGTCCATCGTTCGCGCGTGCATCAGGCGACGGTTGGAACCGTCGGTGTGGATCGTCCAGATGCGATCGACCTTGTGCCAGGGTCCCTCGTGGCAGTACATGATTAACGTCGGATCGGTCGGCGACATCTGCACGTGATTCAGCCAGTCGCCCGACCGGTGAATTGGCTCGAGCTCGCCGCTCTTGACGTTCAGCGTGTACAACGCCATCGGCCGACGTGCCGCCCAGCGTTCCTCGAGACTGGCTTCCTGATTTGCTGGGATGAGCGGGCTCCCAATCGATCCCGGTGAGGTCGTCGTCGGACCCGGATTCTCCACGTAGCTGCCTGCGAGCATCGCCTCGTCGGCGCTCAGGCCGAAGCCCGATCCGGTCCGAAAGCGCGGCTCTGACGCAATCGTCCTCTCCTTCCTGGTATCGAGATCGGCGGCGTATGCGGTGCCGTCTCTCACGTAAAAGGCCTGGCGCGTTTTGCGCCCGACGACGAGATGCGTGACGCGGCCTGAGACGAGCGGCGTGATCGCTCGTGACGTCAAATCGATCGTCGACAGACCGTCTGGCGTCGTTACCACCATCAGGTCGCCCTTCGCGGTGTACGGGTTCTGATGAAAGTACAGGCTCGCAGTGCCAGCCACGTTCGACAATCGGACGACGCGGTGGCCTGTTTGAGGTTCGATCCACTCGCGGGGTGGATCATCAGTCGCGCCGAAGCCGGCGCAGACAGCGGGTACGACGAGCGCAAACGGCAGGAAAGAACGCTTGTTCATCTTGAGCCTCTGGTGATCCGACTGTAGAGCCGCGTTCAGACGACGCCGCCAATGCGGGGCCTGAAGGCCCCGCGCTACAGAAGGTAAACGGTGAATTCCGACTGTAGGGCGGCGTCTTCAGACGCCGCCGCGGTCGCGGGGGCGGGCGGGCCCCCGCGCCCCCAGGGGGGGGGCCGGGTCGGCAAACGAGGTACCGCGGCACCGACCGG
>JBKPCD010000092.1:0-97087 GCA_046727175.1 Acidobacteriota bacterium
CGTGCAAGCTGCCAGATTAGACCGGCCGACCGGACGTGAGGTTGAAGATTCTCAAACATCTTAGAATGCGCACATATGAAAAATCTGCTGCTGGCCGGGGGTGCAGTTCTGGCCATCCTGGCTGGAGCAGGGACCGTTTCTCGAGCTTCCGAGTCGACGATTCTGCGTACTGGGACGGTGGTGGTGTCGCCTTACGCATGCATTCTGCAGGGTGCGACACCCCAAGCGACCGCTGCGGACCGGTTTCGCGCGTCCGGCGCCTTTCAGCTCGTCGACGAGCTCGTCGCGCGGCAGATGCGCCAGGACCGCACACCAGGCGTGGCTCTCGCAATCACGTCACGCGAGGGGACGTTGATGGTCAGCACGTACGGGTTTGCAGATCTTCGCGCCCGGGTGCCGCTCACGCCGGCCCATCTGTTCGAGATTGGCTCGATCTCGAAGTCATTCACCGCCATTGCGCTCCTGCAGCAACGCGAAGCCGGCCGCTTCGATCCGCAGGCGCCGATCGCGACCTATCTGCCGTGGTTCAATGTTCGGACCGAGTACGAGCCGATCACCGGCCATCAGCTGCTGACGCACACGGCCGGCCTCCCCGCCGATCGCGACGATGTGCCGTCGTCGCTCTATCAGGCGGCGGCGCTGCGGGAGATTGTCCCGGCCAGGCCCGGGACCCGGTTCGCATACACGAACGTCGGCTATCAGGTTCTCGGATACGCGCTCGCAGCAATTGCGGGTCGGCCCTATCCCGACGTGATTCGCGAGGCGATCTTCCGTCCGCTCGGCATGACGTCCTCGGAACCGCAGATCGTGCACGACACGAGGCTCAGGCTGGCCGTGGGATACAGCGACATGTACGACGACCGCCCCGAGCACGTTTCACATCCACTCATGCCGGCAACGTGGCTGGAGTATGCCTCTGGAGACGGGAGCATCGCGGCGACTCCAGAGGACATGGCGGCATACACGCGCATGATCCTGAACGGCGGGCGAACATCCAGCGGCGCGGTGATCTCACGTGAGTCGTTCGGTCTCCTCACTCAAAAGGCGGTGCGCACGGGAGAGGGGGAGTGGTACGGCTATGGTCTACATATCCGCGAAGCCGAGGGGCGCCTGTCGATGACACACTCCGGCGGCATGGTCGGCTACTCGTCCACGCTGATGGCCGACATCACAAATGGTCTCGGAGCCGTCGTGATGATCAATGGACCCGGTTCCCCTCAGGTTCTCGCCGAGTTTGCGTTGAGCGCGGCACGGGCGGCAGCCAACAACGCCCCACTTCCTTCGCTGCCGTCAGTCGACGATCCGGTTCGCGTGCCGGATTCCGCGGACTTCGCGGGTACCTACACGTCACCGTCTGGCGCCGTGCTGCGGGTGATCGCCGAACAAGAGCGGCTGTGGATCATGTACCGCGGCGAGCGGCTTGCGCTCGAACGCCGGGGACGGGATCGCTTCTTTGCGAATCATCCCGACTTCGCGCTGTTTCTCCTGCAGTTCGGTCGCGATGCCACGAAGAAGGGGGTGACGGAGCTGTCGCACGGCGACTCGTGGTTTGCAAGTGAACGCTACGAGGGACCGCGCACGTTCACCTACCCCGAGGCGTGGAACGCGTATCCCGGCCATTACCGCACGCCGCACGCGTGGTTCAGCAATTTCAGGATCGTTCTGAGGAAGGGACAGCTCCTGCTCGTTTCGCCGGACGGCCGCGAAAAACTCCTCGTTCCTGCTGGCGAAGAGTTCGCGCTCGAAGACAAGGAATCTGCCGAGCGGCTTCGGTTCGACACGATCGTGAACGGCAGCGCGCTGCGGGTGACGCTGTCGGGCGTGCCGTACTATCGGAGCTTCACGCCATGAAGAGCGGCCGGGTCTGAAGACCCGGTCCTACGGGTGCGTGAGGAGCGTCGGGGTCTGAAGACTCCGCGCTGCAGGATTGTGGCAAGGGGTCTTCAGACCCCGCGGCTCTTACTTCTGCATCACCTTTTTCCACTTCTCGACCAGCGCCGCTTGCGGCCCGTTGGCTGCCACGTACTCGCTCGCGTACCGCGCAAAGAGCGCGCGATCCTCGTCGGCCGACTTGATCGACCTTCCCTGCGAGTGGGCCTCGTACAGCGTCCGCAGTGCCATGAACCGTTCCTGATCCTCGGGGTGCTTCTGCAAGTACGGTTCGAGAATCTGGAGTGCCTCAGTCCGTTTGCCGCCCATCACCAACGCCGTCCCCAGCCGCATCTGCACCGCTTCGTTCCCCGGCCACAACGTCGACGCCTCATTCAGAATCCGGAGATGAACACAACAGCTTTCGGCGATGGTGCCTGGGCGAGTCGCTCGACGAGATACCGCAGCGCCACGAGCGAGTTGACAGACCACTCGCGAATGTCGTGATAGAGCTGATTCGCATCCGATCGCAGCTGAGACGCGCAGGCCTCGAGATCCGGCCCGCGATTTCCCGGGCATTCGCGCTCGACTGCCTGGCGGAGGGCCACCTCGTCGCCACGATCGATCTGGAACGCCTCCGAAATCCCGACGCGATATTGACCTTCAGGGGCGCTTGCCGTACCGAACAGTTTCGGCAGCATCGCCTCCATCGCCGCATGGTTCGAGGTGAAGTCGATGTGCGGCCCTGCTCCGAGAATAGCGACGACGCCGACGCGATCGGCGGGTCCAAGGCTCGAGATGAACCGGCGCGCTCCATCGACGGCAACCTTGCCGCGGCCGATGCCGATATTTCCTCGATCGACAACGAGCATGATCAATCGGCCGCCGCCAGCCGACGTGTTCGAGCTGTAGTACGACGGCGTGGGGGGGCGGATCGGCGCTCGCCGACGAGATGAATTGCGCCGACTCAACCTTTCGGGGTCGGCCATCAATCGAGAGGACGAAGTCCGAAACTTCGAGTCCTCTCACCGGCCGACCGGTTTTGTCGACGATGCTGACGTCGACAGGCACGAGGTCGACGGCGGACTTGAATGTCGGCGTTTGCATCTCCACCCCAACGAGCACGAAACGAGCGCTGGGGGCCCAGAACCCGCGACGCGGCGTTTGCGCGAGCGCAGTCAGCGTCAGCAGCGCCGCGATGCACCAGCCGATTCCAAATGACTTCATAGTTGTCCCAAAGCCCAAAGCCTAGGGTCTGCTCCGACGGTAGCCCTGGCGTGCCCGCACGTGATACCTGCCACCGACGACCTCGAGCCTGATACGATGCCACGCGCCGTCGCGCTGGTTGCTCGGCGCCGGATACGACACGAGATACTGGTTGCGCAAATCTTCGAGAATCTCCTGGAAGATGCCAGCGAGCTTGTTGGCGTCTTCCGTGAAGAACGCGCGTCCGCCGCTGACGGTCGCGAGCCGCCGCATCAGCTTCTGGAGCTCCGCCGTGTGAACGGCGCGCCCCTGGCCGATGGCGTAGATGGTCGCATCGCTGCCCTCGGTTCGCGCGATCGCCGCGTCGAGCGGCGCATGACTCGATTGATCGTCGCCGTCGGTGAAGAGCACGATCGATCGGCGTCCCGACTGCCGTCCGAGCAGGTCCACCGCTCTGATGATGACGTCGTAAAGCGCGGTGCCTCCCCATGGCGCGAGCCGCTCGATGGCCTTTGCCCTCGCCGCTGGATCGGTGGCCCGTCGCGCCAGCGTGAAGATGTTGTCGTTGAATCCCAGGACAGTAGTCTGGTCAGTGGGCTGCAGGCCCGCGAGAAATGCCTTCGCGGCTTGTTTCACGTGCGGGATGGCGTCCTGCATGCTGGAGCTGACATCGATCGCCGCGACGAGCTCCAGCGGAATGTTTTCGGCCGCGAAGCTCGTGATGCGCTGCGGCGTCGTCGTCGAACACGCGGAAGTCCTTGTCGGTCAGTCCTCGGATGAACCGGTCACCGTCGGTGACGACCGCGGTGACCTGAACGACGTCGACGTCAACTGACTCCGTGTACGCTACACCGCCGGTACGAACGGTCGCCACCAGCCGCTGAGCGTTCTTGAGCGTGGCGACGGCGCGGATCTGATGCTCGCTGATGCCTTCCCCGGCATCCCAGTCGCATTCGAACGGAGCGCGCGCGATGCTGCAGGTCTGACGCCCATCGGCGAAGAACGTGACCTGCGTGACGCTCGACGCAGCGGAAGTCGATGACCGCGACGAGACGCGCAGGGCCACTGACATACGTGCCTTCGGTCGGCGCGACGATCCGAAGCATCGGATCGGATCGCGATTGTGCGGCAACGATGGTCACTGCGAGGAACAGCGGCTGGACGAGCGCGGGGATCGAGAGCCGAGAGCTCGGCATGCTCGACTATCGATCGCGGCCGTCCGTCACCTGGACGGGCAGCAGCGGGCCGTTCGCCGCGAGAGCAGCAATGTAGTCGGTGAGCCGATCTCTCGGCAGCTCGCGCACCGCTCGCTCGAACTCGGGCCAGTTGTCGAAGTACGCGAGCCGTGCCTCGTCGATGGCGTCCTGCATGGCGAACGACGCGACGCTCGGGGCGAGCGCCGCCGGCAGCTGCAGCGACGCGAGCGTGTCGGCAACAAGCAGTGTGACCTCGACGCTGCGCATCGCGAGCAGGCCGGATGCAGGGTGCCCGGTCAGTTCCTCCCAGGCCCGTGGGCGCGGCATCTGAAGGCACGGGCAGCCCGTGAGCGGTCCCATGGCTGCACCCCAGGGGTCGAGCGGCGCCGCTGTCGAGGGGCGCGGTGCGCCGAGCCAGAGCAGCTCGAGGAACGACAGGTGCGAGAGCAGGCGATCGCGGTCGTGCGCGATCGTCCAGGCGAGCGCTTCACGACGCCACTCGCTCAGTCCGGCATCGCGAGCCACGCGCTCGAGATCGTTGCGATCGCCCGTCATCGACGACAATCGCGCGCGTCCGCGCGCGAGCGCTGCCGCAATCTCGTCCCTTGCCGCATCGGTCAGCAGGTGCGGGTTCAGCAGCGCGACGGTGGCCATCGCGGTACGTTGCTCGTTCGTGCTGAGTCGCGGCTCTGATGGCATAGCACTCGGGTCGAGCCGACGCAATGCCAGACGGACGAGCGGTATCTCGAGACCCAGCAACGATCCACTGAGATGCCATCCCTGGCGCCCGCCGAACTCCTCGACAGCGACGCGCCACGCACTCGACGGTCGTCGCTGAACGCCGCCGCTGGCCTCCAGGTTGTGACGGAGTGCGACGTTGCCCCGCTCCAGCGTTGCGCCTTCAGGATCCCCAAGATGTGCGTCGTAAAGAATCGAGGTCAGCGTCTGAGCCAGCGTTCGCTCCGCGTGTGCGAAGGCCTCGTGATCGGCCTTTGAAACCGTTGCCAGCTGCAATGACTACAGCACCGCGTCGATCGCCGCATCGAGGACAAGGCCGCCCTGCTCCTTGCGCACGCGGCGGAGCCGCATCAGCTCCCCCCGTGCAGGATCCACGCGATACGACCGTCCTTCCCACTCCACGATGGGAGCAGCCGGACCGTCCGGCCTCACGCCCGCCATCGCGATGAGAACCGCATCTTCCAGAGGATCGGGCGCGTCCTCTGCGGACGCATCGGATGGTGCGGAACCCGATGATGGCCGCTCGACCAGCTCGTGACGAATCCATGACGCGATGCGTCCTTCGTAGCCTCGATCCGAAACATCCAGGGCTATGAGGGATGAGACGCGTGCGGCGGCGGCGTCTGCCGAGAGCCCACCACGCCGCGCAGCACGTCCGACGATCCCGAGCGCCGCCTGGAACTGCAGCGTTGCAACCTGTCTCGCAGCCTCGTCGCGGATTTCGGCGAGCGATTTCGCGCGAAGCGTGGCTGACGTGATTGTCTCGACCGATGCAATGCCGATCCTTTCGAGCTCCAGCATCAGCGCCGGAAACGCGATGAATCCGACGACCGCCGTAGCGACGGCAGCATCGTCTTCTTTCGGCCCGCTCAACGTGCGCTGCGCGAACAGAAACGCCTCGAGCCGCCGTCGTCCGATCGCCATCGGGCTTCGATGCACGCGCGCGGCCAGCCACGCGGCATCGACGAGTGTGGCGTCGGTCTCGCCGGTCGGCTCCGACGACGTCTGCTCGGCGAACGTGACGTCGATGGTTTCGTCCGTGCGAAACAGACGATTTCACAGCCGTCGCCGTGCCGGGCCAACCGGAGTCCCGTCTCCAGCGACCGCGACGACCGAGAGCGTCAGCGCGGGATCCATGGGTGGGCGCATGAACGGACGATCATCTGCGCGCCAATCCACCGAGATCTGCTGAAATACTTCGAACAACGCACGCAGCCGGTCCGGTCGTGACGCCGGCGGCAGGAACGCACCGAGGGCGAACCGCTGATGCGGCGGATCGAGATGTGCGATCGTGTCGTACAGGAATGCGAGCCGACCGGCGCCGTCCTCAAACAATCGCCGTACGAATGCTGCGGGACGCGTGGGCTCAACGCCGACGAGCGATTGCCATAGTGGCTCCGCGTCGGCGCCGCCAGGAACAACGATGCGCCCTGCGTGAATGCGAACGCTGCGACCGAACACTGCGAAGGAGCCGGCGTGCTGCAGCAGGTGCTGCAACGTCTCGCGGTCAGGTCCCAACGCGGCGAGTGTCTCGTCATCGAGCGGGGCGAGACCGTGGTAGAGGAGTGCCGTCGCGCACTGGGAGAAGATGGCCGCGATCAGCTGATCGTCAGCCACCTGACGTCCCAGGATCGTTTCGCGCCAGATGGAAGAGTCGAGCGGAAGAGGGACGGTCTGCTGCTGAGCGGTGTCTCGCGGCGCCCTAAGCAGGTTGCGGAGCTCGGCTCGAAGTTTCAGGTCTGTGGCGTCGTGACCATCCGGTGAATCGAAGACGAGCCGCACGATGTCGATGAGGAGCGAACTGCGATCGTCAGACGGGAGTCCCAGGCCCTTGGCGAGTGTGGACGAGGCGATGCCGAGGGGTGCAGCCGTACGCACGGATGGCTGCCGCGCACCGACGGCGCCATACGACAGCAGCAGGACGACAACAGCGAGCGCCCTGGCTCCAGACATTTTTCATCCGGGGGGCTTCGCCCCGCCGGCCCCCCCATCGCCGTTCGCTCGCGGGTTGGGGTGAGGCGGCCCTGTCGCCCCGCTCCGCTCCGGCGGCTCACTCGCTGCGCTCGTTCGCCTCTGCGTCATCATGCGCGGGTTTTCTGCGGCATTGGGTTGGATCGGTTTCCGGAGCAGCGCGAACGGCTATTCTACTGCAGCGTCATTCCTTCGAGTGGCGGCGCGCCGATCGGGTCATTTATCTGCAGATGCTCGAGCGTTCGAGCGGAGCGTGCGAATGATTTCGCGCGCGGCGTTGTGCCCCGACGCCGCGGTCAGCCCCCCTCCAGGATGCGTTCCACACCCGCAGAGGAACAATCCATGAATTGGTGTGCGGTATTCGGCCCAGCCGAGAACAGGCCGCATCGTGAAAATCTGGTCCAGCGAAGGCTCGCCGTGGAGGATGTGGCCGCCGGAGAGGCCGTAGATTTCCTCGAGATCGACAGGCGTGATCGTCTGCTGATGCTCGACGAGCACGCCAATGCCCGGCGCGTGGAGTTCGAGCGTCCGCATGACGGTCTCGAACAGAGCGCTCCGTTTTTCGCCCCAGTTGTCGCCGGCTTTCAAACGATATGGTGCGAACTGCACGTGAATCGACATTATGTGTCGGCCGGAAGGTGCGAGCGAAGGGTCGTGCAGCGACGGAAGCGTGACATCGAGGTACGGATCCGAGGAGATCTCTCCGTACTTCGAGGCATCGAAGGCGCGCTCGAGGTAATCGATTGTGGGCCCGAGGTGAATGCGGCCTCGAAGGTCCGCGGGATTTGCAATTCCGCGGAACACCGGCAGCGCGCTGAGCGCAAGATGCACTTTCGCGACGGTTCCGGGCATCCGGTAGTTCCGGATCTTCATCACGAAACCCGGAGCGAGCTCCACTGGATCTACCATCGTCAGAAGCGTCCGCTTCGGATCTGTATTCGCGATCACCGCCGCTGCGGGAATCTCGGCGCCGTCCTGCAGCACGACGCCGGTCGCGCGGCCATTGTTCACGAGGATCTGTACCACCGGCGTGTTGACGCGGATCTCGGCGCCCGCCTCACGCGCCGCATCGGCCATGGCGCGCGCCAGCGCACCCGCACCGCCCTCGACCATGACGCTCGCGCCACCTGGCGACGGGTCGACGGCGGCGTTGAGAAGCAGAACGGCGCCGGTTCCCGCCGACCACGGGCCTTGTGCCGTGCCGAAGATGCCACGCGCGGCAATCGCCGCCTGCAACACGTCCGTGGTGAAGTACTCGCTGACGAGATCGGCGACCGCCATCGGCATCCAGCGCAGCAACCTGAAACCGTCGGCACGACCCAGCGAACGAAACCGCCGGCCGATTTTCAGCAGCTCCCAGAGCTCGCCAGCCGCCGGCTCGTTCAACGATGGCGGTGTCATTTCGAGGAGTCCGCGCAGGAATGCGCCGAGCCGCGCAATTGTCCCGCAGAAGTCCGCATACGTTTCAGCGTCTGCCGGCGAGAATGCCCTGATTGCCTGGATCGTGCGCCCGATATCGGTCGAAAACGCGAGCGCGCGTCCATCTGGCGTCACCGCAACCAATCGCGGATCGGGTTGGATGAACTCGACTCGTCGATCGAGCTGCATGTCGCGCACAACGGCCGCGCGCAGTGGTCCCGTTGCATGTGCGAGAGGGCACTTGAACCCGGGCGCGAATTCTTCGGTCACCGCGGCGCCGCCGACGACCTCGCGTCGCTCGAGCACCAAAGGTTTGAATCCAGCTTTCGCGAGATAGAAGGCGGTCGTCAGACCGTTATGGCCGGCGCCAATGATGATTGCTGTCGATGTATTCATGACACTGAGCAGGAGACAGAAGTCAGGAGACAGAAGTCAGGAGACACGAGATAGGAGGGTTCGTGAATAGGCACCGAGCAGCCGGGCAACGTCCTCTAACAGCGCCGGCCACTCCCTCCTCCGAGGTATTCGAGATCAACAGCAAGAATGAAGTAGTACCGTCTCCTGTCTCCTGTCTCCTGTCTCCTGTCTCCTGTCTCCTGTCTCCTGTCTCCTGTCTCCTGTCTCCTGTCTCCTGACTACTTCCTACCTCTTCCCTCCTTCAGGATTCGCAACGCAGCATTCCTTCCCGGCGCTCCCATGATTCCCCCTCCCGGATGGGTGGCGGAGCCGCACATGTAGAGGTTCCGGATTGGCGTGCGGTATTGCGCCCATCCCGCCGCCGGGCGCAGGAAGAACAGCTGTTCCAGCGTCAGCTCCCCCTGGAAGATATTTCCTTCCGTCAGCCCCCACTCGCGCTCGAGATCGAGCGGTGTGACCACCTGCCGGTGCAGGATGATGTCGTTGATGTTTGGCGCGTGCTCGGCGAGCGTGTCGATGACCGTGTCGCCAAATGCTTCGCGCTGCTCGTCCCACGTCCCCGCTTTCAGGTGGTACGGCGCATATTGAACGAAGCACGACATCACATGTTTTCCTGGAGGCGCGACCGATGGATCGGTCAGGCTCGGGATGACCATGTCGATGTACGGCCGGCGCGAGTAGCGCCCGTACTTCGCGTCGTCGTACGCCCGCTCCATGTAATCGATGTTTGGCGAGATCGAGATCGCGCCCCGAAGATGCGCTCCCGGACCCGGACGCGAGCGGAAGTTCGGCAACGCATCGAGCGCGAGGTTGACCTTTCCCGACGAGCCTCTGAACTTGTATCGACGTACGTCCGCGACAAACTCCGCCGGCAGGTGTTCGGCCCCGACCATCTTCAGGAACGTCAGGTTCGGATCGACGCTCGATGAGACAACGTTCGCAGTCAGATAATCGCCGGTGCCCAGCACCACGCCAACGGCGGTACCTTCCTTGACGATGATTTTCGAAACGGCCGCTTCGGTCCGGATTTCAGCGCCCGCCTCTCGTGCCGCGTCGGCGATGGCGTTCGAGATTGCGCCGGTTCCGCCCCGCGAAAGCCCCCACGATCGAAACGCGCCATCAATCTCACCCATGTAGTGGTGCAGCAACACGTACGCAGTGCCCGGCGAGCGGACGCCGAGGAACGTTCCGATGATCCCGGACGCCGACATCGTCGCCTTGAGGACATCGGTCTCGAACCACTGGTCGAGAAAGTCCACGGCGCTCATGGTCATGAGCTGAATCTGGTTGTACTTGTCCTGGTCCGACAACGCCTGGAAGCGTCGGCCGAGGAAGAGGAGATCGAGCAGCCCACGCGGCTCGAGCGATGTCGGATCGGGCGGCGTCATGTTGAGAATGGGTTTGACGAACCGTCCCATTTCGATCATCGCCTTCCCGTACTCGTCGTATGCCTCGGCGTCGACCCTCGAGTGCCGGGCGATCTCGCGGCGCGTCTTCGCGTGATCGTTCACGCGCCAGAGATAGTCGCCATTCGACATAGGGGTGAACGTGCCGTCGAGCGGGAGGATCTCGAGCCCGTGCCGGGGCAGGTCGAGCTCGCGAATGATCTCGGGACGCAGGAGCGACACCACGTACGAGCAAACCGAGAACTTGAATCCCGGGAAGACTTCTTCGGTCACGGCCGCACCGCCCAGCACATGGCGCCGCTCGAGCACGAGGGCCTTCCGGCCTGCTCGGGCCAGATACGCCGCGTTCACGAGGCCGTTGTGGCCACCGCCAATCACGATGACGTCGTAATGAGACATAGGCAAATTGCGGATTGCCGGTTGCCGATTGCTGATTGCACGATTACCGATTGTGGATTGGCGAATTACCGATTGACGAATGCGAGTGACGCATCGACACTTCGCGTGGCCGACGGCAATCAGAGTCCTGCTGAACGTGTTTCGTTGAGTCCCAGACGGGCGTGAACGAACAGATGGGCGCGGCTTGGAGGGACAGCCATCGAACGAACCCGTCGGGTATTCTATCGTGGAACGCAGGTCGAAGGCCTGTTAAGCGAGGTAACCTCTTTCGAGCAAGCCGACCGGATATGCCAATTGGAACCGCCGTACACGAGCGCACCTTTGCGCTTTGTGAGAGCCTCAACTACCGCGAGTGGTCGGGCTACTACGCCGTCAGCGCGTACGAGGGGCATCACGAGCACGAGTACAACGCCATTCGCAACGCCGCGGCGCTCATCGACGTCTCTCCACTCTTCAAGTACCTCGTCACGGGCCGCGATGCGGCGCGGCTCGTCGATCGTCTGATCACGCGGGACGTCGCGAAAATGGCCGTCGGCCAGGTGTACTACACGCCGTGGTGCGACGAGCACGGGAAGGTAATAGACGACGGGACCGTGTCGAGGTTGGAAGAGAACAGTTTTCGATGGACGGCCGCCGACCCGAGCCTGCGCTGGTTTCGGCAGAACGCGGCAGGGCTCGAGGTCACCATCGACGACATCTCCGAAGATGTCGCCGCGCTGGCGCTGCAGGGGCCCACGTCAGCGCGCGTGCTGCGCACGGTTTCGAACGCCGGCATCGATCGCCTCAAGTACTTTCGTGTCACGAGCGGCGCCATCGCCGACGTGAAGGTCGATATTTCTCGAACCGGGTACACAGGCGATCTCGGATACGAAATCTGGATACCGGCGCGATACGCCGTGACGGTCTGGGATGCGCTGATGGCGGCCGGTCGTCCGTTCGATATCAAACCGGCAGGCATGCTGGCGCTCGACGTGGGGCGCGTCGAAGCGGGGCTGCTGCTCATCGACGTCGATTTCTTCAGCAGCAAGAAGGCGATGATCGAAGCGCAGAAGTACACGCCGTTCGAGATGGGGCTGGGACGGCTGGTCAGCCTCGACAAGCGCCGGTTCATCGGCGATCGCGCGCTGCGCGACGAGCATCAGCGAGGCCCTGCACGCCAGGTGGTCGGCCTCGAGGTCACTTGGACCGAGGTCGAAGCAATATACGACAAGCTGGGCCTGGCGCCTGCGGTTGCTGCCACCGCGTCCCGTGTCCCCGTCCCGGTCTACGCCGCCGGCCGTCAGGTCGGCCGCGCGACGACGACCACGTGGTCACCAGTGCTGAAGAAGATGATTGCGCTCGCCACGATCGAGCGGCCGCACTACAACGAGGGCACGAAGCTGCAGATGGAGTTCACCGTCGAGGCCGTCCGTCACAAGGTGACCGTAACGGTTGTGAAGACGCCGTTCTTCAATCCGGCGCGGAAGACCGCCACTCCTCCCGCGTGATGCGCCCGGAGGAGACGGAGATCACGGAAAACCGTTCACCACAGAGTCAAGGAGCACATGCAGGTTAATCTGGAACGATCTTTCCCGACGTTTTCTCCGTGAACCCCGTGGCTTCGCGGTTAAAGCTTCGTCCGTGTCCTCCGTCTCCTTCGACCGCCCGGCGGCGATGCAAATCCTCGATCATCCGATCGAACGCATACAGCAGATCCTCACGATTCGAGTAGGGCCCCGGTGCGTAGGCTCGCGAGGAAATACCGGCTTGCGAGAGCTCGCACACATGCCAGTCCTGCCTGTTCGTGAGATCCCAGAACTGAATGGCGTCTGACGCATCGAAACCGTCGCGCGCGAGCTCTTCCGGGTGGAAGTGCCACTCGCAGATGTTCATCGTCCGGTTCGGCGCCAGCGGCCAGATGGTGTGCACCATCATGTAGTCCGGATGAAGGCTGAGCAGCATGTTCGGGAAGATCGCGTAGTAGTACACACGGCGACGGTCCTCGGCACTGAGATCCGGCAGCAGGTCGCGCGGACACGTCCCGTCGATCGAGAGCGTCTCGACGCCAGGTCGAAGATCCATCCGCCCGCCCATGTAGGTTGGCTGCAGCGGCTCGTTCTCACCGCTCAAGTAGTGCGACAGCTTGTTGAGCGCGGGATGCAGGTTCGGGCAGTGCAGGCACTCGTTGTAATTCTGGATGATCAACTTCCAGTTGGCCTGGATGTCGTAGACGATACGATGGCCGAGACGGAGGTCGTGCATGCGCCAGGTGCGGAATTTCGCGGGGAGATCCGCGAGTTGCGCCGTGAGCGGCTGCGGGTCATGCGCGAGATTGATGAAGATGTGACCGTCCCACTCGTCGACGTGCACGGCGTGTAGCGGGTAGTCGTCCTTGCGGAAGTGCGGCACTTCCTCCATGTGTGGCGCGCCAATGAGCCGCCCATCGAGCGCGTACGTCCACGCATGGTACGGACACTGGATGCTGGTCCCGAAGCGGCCGGTCTCTTCGGTGCACAGCTTCGTGCCCCGATGACGGCAGACGTTGTAGAACGCGTGAATCCGGCCCGGCGCGCTGCGCGTGACAATCACGCTCTCGCCGAGGAGCTCACGAACGAAGAAGCATCCAGGTGTCTCGACCTGCTCCGTCCGCCCGGCGCAGACCCACATCTTCGCAAAGAGCGCCTCCATCTCGCGATGGAAATGCTCCTGACCAACGTAGTATTCCGCTGGCAGCGTCCGCGCGTCTGCCGGCATCGTCTCGCGGGGTTTGATCGTGACGTCAGAGTCGTGCATGGCTCGCTGATCAGAGAATGCGCCGCTGGCTCGGTAGTTCGGTAGCTCGGTAGCTCGGTAGCTCGCGTCCCGGGGATTCGGGGTTCGGTGGGCGCTCTCATCTCGTCTCACGGAGGTGAGCCGATTGAGAGCCGCGCAGTGGGGTCGTTCGCCCAGCGATTCGAGGCCGCGAAGCGGCATCGACCGATCACCGTCTTGTTGCTCCGTGTGCGCCGTGGCTCCGCGGTGAAAGCTTTGTCCGTGTCCTCCGTCTCCTCCGATTACTCGGCCCCCATGATACAACTCACCCGTGACCAGCGACACGACGTTGACGTCGACCAGCCCGAGTGAGCCCGCGCTGAGGCGCGAGCTCGGTCAATGGGATCTCACTGCGATTGGCGTGAACCAGGTGATCGGCGGCGCAGTGTATGCCGTGCCGGCGACGCTTGCCGCGAACGTTGCCGGCTGGAGCCCATGGCTCGTCGTAGCCGTCGGGTTCGCGTCGCTTCTGATTGCCTTGTGCTTCGCGGAAGTCGGCAGCCGGTTCGACCGCACTGGCGGAGCGTACCTGTACGCGCGCGCGGCGTTAGGGAGGTTCACCGGCTTCGAAGTGGGCTGGCTGCTCTGGGTGTCACGCACCACGAGTTGGGCCGCCGTGGTGAACGTGCTCGCGACGTCGCTCGCGTTCTACGCGCCCGCGCTCTCGGGTGGTTGGCCGCGCATGTCCTTGATCGCCGCCATCGTCATCGTCATCACGGTGGTCAACGTACTGGGCATCCGGCAGAGCAGCCTGGTCGTCAACGCGCTGACGATTGGCAAGCTCACCCCGCTTGCGATCTTCATTGCCGTCGGTCTCTTCTACGTCGATCCAGCGCTCCTTGCGTCTACGCGGGCAGTATCGTTCGCTGAGCTCTCGGCCTCGGCGCTGCTGCTGATATTCACGTTCGGCGGGTACGAGGTCGTGCCCGTGCCCGCTGGCGAAGCGAAGGATCCGCGGCGGGGCGTGCCGTTCGCGCTCGTCATGACAATCGCCGTTGTAGCAGCGGTCTTCACGCTCGCGCAGATCGTTGCGCTCGGCACGCTCCCGGGGCTCGCGAGCTCCCATACTCCGCTTGCCGACGCGGCAACGATATTCCTCGGCAGCGCCGGCGCGGCGTTGATCACAATCGGCGCGGTCTTTTCGACGACCGGCAACAACATGGGCGCAGCCCTCTCGGGCCCGCGAAACCTGTTCGCGCTCGCGGAGCAGGGCGACCTGCCGCGTTTCTTCGGGCGCGTGCATCCGCGATTCCGTACTCCGGCCAACTCGATCATCTTCACAGGGGCGATTTCGCTGGCGCTCGCGCTGTCGGGAACGTTTACCGCGACCGCGACCGTGAGCGCCATCAGCCGTCTGCTCGTGTACGTGGCAACGTGTGCGTCCGTAATTCGGTTGCGCAATCCAGGGTTCGCAGGCCACGTGAATCCTGCGACGTTCACGCTGCCGTTTGGTCCGCTGATCCCGTCTGCTGCGATCATCATTGCGCTGGCGATCATCGCCGGCGCCACGGCGCCACAACTCGTTGGCGGCGCCGCGGCCGTGGCCGTGGGCGCGCTACTCTACACGATGAGCCTCAACGCTCGAGAAAGGTTCTGAGCGATGGTCGATCGGCTGTCGAAAGTCCTGGTGCTCTGGCTGTGCTCATCGGTCATGCTGACCGCCCAGGCATCCGCGCCCACGATCTTTCTCGTGCGCCATGCTGAGCGAGCTGACGCCGGTCGCGGCGGGCCGCCAATGACAGGCGCGGACCCGCCGTTGTCGACTGCCGGCCGCGCGCGCGCGAAGGCACTTGCTGCCGTGCTGAAGGATGCCGGCATCGCCGAGATTTACGCGACCGAGCTGAAGCGGACTCAACGGACGGCCGCGCCGACAGCCGCGGCACGGGGATTGACGGTGAAGACAGTTGCCGCCGACGATGTGGCAGGTCTGG
This sequence comes from Acidobacteriota bacterium, assembly GCA_046727175.1. GTDB lineage: Bacteria > Acidobacteriota > Vicinamibacteria > Vicinamibacterales > 2-12-FULL-66-21 > JBKPCD01. The sequence continues at coordinate 15,343 of JBKPCD010000092.1, forward strand.
TGGCGAAGCTCAAAGCCGCAACCGGAAACGTGCTCGTCGTCGGCCACTCGAACACGGTGCCGGAGATCATCAAGTCCCTCGGCGTCAACACGCCCGTCACGATCGCCGACGCGGAGTTCGACAATCTGTTCGTTGTCGTGCAGGGCGTTTCACCCCGCTTGCTGCGCCTCCACTATCGATGAAGACAGCGGGAGGTAGGAGGTAGGACGGAGTAACGTGCTCCGCCGGGGCCCCCACCGCACGTATTGTGTGCGGTGGGGTGGGATGGGGCTCCGGCGCGGCGAAGCCCCCGGTCTAATTCGACGAACGTTCCGCTCTGCGGAAGACGACTTTGCCGTCGAAGATCGTGATCTCCACGGTGGTCGATGCCAGGCGGGACGCTGGGGAGTTGAAAATATCGTCGGACAGCACGACGAGATCCGCGAGCATGCCCGCCTCGATTGTGCCCTTCCGTTGCTCGTCGAACGAAGCCCATGCCGCCCCCGACGTGTAGGCGTCGATGGCGGCTTTCACCGCCAGGCGCTCCTCGGGATGCCACGCATCCTCGGGCATCCCTTCCGGCGTCGTTCGGGTGACGGCAGTCAGGACGCCGAGCAACGGATTGAGCGGCGCTGTCGGCCAATCGCTCCCGAACGCAAGCCGGCCACGCTTGCCGGCGATGCTGCGCAACGGCCATTCTCTCGACCCACGATCTGGTCCGAGGTTCCGCGACCACATCTTCAGGCGATCGTCAGTCGGGCTTCCGACGAAGGGTTGGACCGAGGCGACCACGCCGAGCGCGCCGAAGCGCGGAATATCCGCGGGAGCAACGATCTCCGCGTGTTCGATTCGATGGCGGCGGCCACGTTTCGGTGCGGGGTTCGATCGCATCGCGTGCTCGTACGCGTCGAGGGCCTGCTGCACGGCACGGTCGCCGATCGCGTCCATGAGAACCTGCCAGCCTCTGGCATCGAGCCGGCGAATCACCCTGTTCAGATCGTCCGCAACGTAGCGCGATTCACCAGTTGAATTCTTGTTCGCGTACGGCTCGGTCACCAACGCGGTGTTCGCCTCGACGCTGCCGTCTAGCGAGAGCTGGACGGCGCCCGCTTTCAACAGCGGATCGTCTGGAAAATTCGCGAGCATTTGATCCAGGCCGTCGAGGTCAGGGGCAGTCGGATCGGGGTTGTTCTCAGCGATCGGCACCGCGGCATAGACGCGAAGCTGCAGATCGCCGGTACGTCGCGCTTCCGCGAGCACCTCGAGCTCGGCGACGCTCGTGCTCACGTCCTGCGCGCTCGTGATTCCGTACTTGTGCGCTTCGGCTATCGCCGCTCGAAGCGCAGCCGCCCGCGCTTCAGCCGTCGGCTGCGGCACGAAGCGGCTGACGAGCGCCATCGCCGCTTCCTTCAACACACCCGTGGGCTCCCCCGTTCGCGCGTCGCGCACGATCGTGCCGTTCGGCGGGTCAGGTGTGTGCCGGGTCACCTTTGCGAGCCGGAGTGCCTTCGTGTTGACCCAGGACACGTGTCCGTCCCGGCTCAGGAACTGCGCCGGACGATCGGACACGATGCTGTCGAGCATCTGACGGGTGGGAAGGTTATCGGGAAACGACTGATAGTACCAGCCTGCGCCGAGCACCCACGGACGATCGGGATTTCCCTCGGCCCAGTTCCGGATCCGTACCTGCGTTTCTTCGAGCGTCGACGCATCGAGGAGATCGACCTGATCGAGCGCGAGGCCCCCATCGATCAACCGGAGGTGTGCATCGTTGAAGCCCGGCAGGACAGCCGCTCGCTTTGCGTCAATCATCAGCGTCTGCGGGCGCCGAAGGCGCGCGATTTCGCGGTCGGTCCCGACACGCAGGATCTGATTGCCGCGTACGGCAACCGCTTCCGCCATCGCGCCACGGCTGCCCGCGGTATAGACCTTGGCGTTGTGGATGATGACGTCGACCGGTCCGTCGTTGTCGTCGCGCTGCGCGCCGACGATCAGGCCGGCAATGAGCGTCGCCCCGACGATTCCGACGACGACGTACGCAGTCAGGCGGGCAGCCATTCAACCTCCGGACGCGACGGCCCGAGCCGCCGATTCTGGCTGGACTGGAATTCTAACGCGGATGCCCCTGTCGCGTCGATCCGCGGATCTTCGCGGATCAGAACACCCACGAGACGCGGATGAGCGCGAATCACCGCGAACAGATTTTCACGAGACGCGGACGAACGCAGATTCACGCGGATTACGCGTCGCGCTCGCGATACCAACGTCCGCGCAGGTCCATCGCTGGTGAGCGATCTGTATCCGCGAAATCCGCGTTTATCGTCTCGTTGAGATGGTTTGATCCGCGAGAGTCCGCGGGAATCCGCGTCTCGTTGAGGTGGTTTGATCCGCGAGAAGTCCGCGAGAATCCGCGTCTCGTTGAGATGGTTGATCCGCAAGAATCCGCATCTCGAGCACCGTCAGTGGTACAGTCTCGGGCGTGATCGCCCCAGCAGCCGTCCAGGAGTCCCGCGATGCTGAACTGATCCGCGCGATCGGCCTCGGATCCGCGATCTTGTTCGTGATCGGCAGCGTCATCGGATCGGGAATCTTTCTCACGACCGGCGTCATGGCCGTCAGCATCCCGTCCGCGTCGCTTCTGCTCTTCGCGTGGACGCTTGGCGGCGTGCTCGCGATTGCCGGTGGACTGACGTACGCGGAAATGGGCGCGATGTTCCCGCGATCGGGCGGCGTCTATGTGTTTCTCAAGGAAGCGTACGGACCGCTGCCGGCATTCCTCTACGGATGGGCGGCGCTGCTCGTGGTGGTAAGCGGCGGGATCGCAGCGGTGTCCGTCGGCTTCGCGGAATACGTCAGCTATTTCGTCCCGGCCGTATCTCGACAGAATGTGCTCTTCACGCTGCCGACGGTCGTGGGTGCGCCGGTGACGATCTCGACCGCCCAACTCGTCTCGGTGGCGTCGATCCTGATCCTCGGCTCCGTCAACTACATCGGTGTCCGCAGCGGCAATCGTACGACCGCGGTGCTCACGGCTGCGAAGATCGCGGCTCTTGCGGCGATTCCGGTGCTTGCGCTCGCGTTCGCGCGCGTGACGCCGCAGTTGACTCCCGTTGTTCCGCCCGAGCTGTCGAGACCTGTTGCATCCTTCGGCGTCGCGATGATCGCGGTGCTCTGGACGTACGAAGCGTGGTATTTCGTCACGTATGCAGCGGGTGAGATCGACAACCCGCGAAGGAATCTTCCGCTGGCGCTCGTGTGCGGCATCCTCGCGTTGACGATGATTTATCTGACCGTGAACGCGTCGTACTTCTACGCGCTCACGATCGCCGAGCTGAAGGGCGTGACCCGCATTGCCGAGCGCGCCGCGGCCGCCCTCGTCGGACCGTCCGGCGCGACGTTCGTGTCGCTCACGGTCGTTGTCTCGACGTTCGGCTGCAATGCGGCGGCAATTCTTGCCGGCTCGCGGCTGTTGTTTGCCATGGCCGGCGACGGCGTCTTCTTTCCGGCAGCCAGCCGAGTGCACCCTCGCTACAGGACGCCGCATCTGGCCATCGTAGGCCTCACCGCATGGTCGGCTCTGCTGGCACTCTCCGGCACCTACGAGCAGCTCTTCACCTACGTGATGTTCGCGTCGATCCTGTTCAGCGTTGCCACTGGCCTGGCGCTGTTCCGATTGCGTCGCAAGCTTCCCGATCACCCGCGGCCGTACCGGACGTGGGGCTATCCGCTGGTGCCGATCGTCTTCATTGCTGGTTCGATCGCGTTCGTGATCAACACGGTCATGGAGCGGCCAATGGAGTCGCTCGCCGGTCTCGGCCTCGTGGCGCTCGGGTTGCCTGTGTATTGGTACTGGAGGAGAGTCTAGCCGGTTCGCGCACCACTGAGTTTTTGGCCAGTGGTTGCTCCCTCCTGCTCCCGACGGCGCTGCATCGAGGACTTTGTTAGGCGAGTGAGTTGGGCTCGGCGTAAGGGGCCGGGAGATGAAGTGAGAGAGACGAGCGAGCGAGCGCCGCGAGCGAGCCGCCGGAGCGGAGCGGGGATCGTGGGTCCCCGCGAGCGACGCGTAAGGGGGTCCGGGAGATGAAGTGAGAGAGACGAGCGAGCGAGTGCCGCGAGCGAGCCGCCGGAGCGGAGCGGGGATCGTGGGGTCCCCGCGAGCGACGGCGTGAGGGGGTTCGGGGGACGAAGTCCCCCGGGTAAGAAATGAGATTCGCGATTCTGGGTTCAGGCGCTGTTGGTGGCTATTACGGTGCACGACTGGCGCACGCTGGTCACGATGTCACGTTGATCGCGCGCGGCGCGCATCTGACCGCGATTCGCGCACGCGGTCTCGAGATCCGCAGCCCGTCGCTCGGTGACTTCATCGTTCGGGCGCGCGCAGAGGAAGACACGTCGCGTGTCGGCCCGGTCGATGTCGTGATCGTCGCGGTGAAGGCGTACGACAACGGCACCGCGTTTCCGCTGATCACGCCGATGCTTGCCGATGACACGACAGTGCTGAGCGTCCAGAACGGCGTCGAGAGCGCGGAGGAGCTCGCGGCGGTCGTCGGCGAGCGTGCCGTGCTTGGCGGGACGACGTACATTGCGACGGCCATGGTCGCGCCCGGCGTCATCGAGCAGACGGGCACGCACCGGCGAATTGTCTTCGGCGAGGTCTTCGGCGATCTGCCGCGGTTGTCGGATCGCGTGCGGCGGCTGCACGACGCATTGACCGGGGCGGATATTCAGTCCGAGATGGTCGAGGACGGCCGCATTCCCATCTGGGAGAAGTTCGTGTTCCTCGTGTCGCTGGCCGGGTTTACGGGTGCGGCGCGACTGCCAATCGGGCCGTTGTGGAGCGACGAAACGATCCGCGCGCAGTTCCTCGACGGATGTCGTGAAGTGGAGCGGCTGGCGAGAGCAGAAGGGGTGCAGGTCGCGGAGGACATCGTCGATCGGATCGCCGGCTACATCCAGGGAATCCCGCCGGCGATGCGTTCGTCTCTGCTGATCGATCTGTCACAAGGCAAAAGGATCGAAGTCGAAGCGCTGCACGGGTCCGTCGTACGTCGCGCCGCTCGGGCAGGCATCCCCGTCCCGATCATGTCGACACTGTATGCGGTGCTGAAGCCGTGGGTTTGTCCCGAGCCGGGTCAAGGGGCACTCCCACCGTCTTGACGATCTGCTGATAGCGAGACTCACCCTGTAATCGGCGCAGCGTCGGATCCACCGCGATGAACACCGCGTTTCCGCTCTTGGCTGCAACGAGCTGCTCGAGGTGCTCGAGGGCGGCCTCGACCTGACCCAAGCGGACGTGGATCGACGCCCAGGCATAGTGGATGCTCGGTGACGTGTGTGATTTCGCGGCGTTCAGCGCTTCGAGCCGTTTCCGCCAGTACGCGTCGGCCCCGGCGCTGCGATATGCCTCTAGGAGCGCATTGCCGTCGACGGGCACGCCATACAGCGGTTGCTGGAGCGCGACGCGCGCCGCGTCTTCGTACCGTCCGACCGACTCGTACGAGTTTGCCAGCACGTTCCCGGGCTCGTGTGCGCCCGGCGACAGCTCCCGCGTGCGCAGCGTCTCGCGAATCGCCTCCTCGTGACGCCCCGCGAAATACAACGCCCAACCCACGCTCATGTTGGTCAGCAGCGAGAGCGGATCGAGACGCTGCGCCGTCCTCGCTTCCTCGACCGATTCATCGTGACGGCCGAGGGTGATAAGGAAGATCGCGTAGAGCGCATGCGCCGCGGCATACTGCGGATTCAGCTTCAGCGCAACCTTGAATTCCCGCTCGGCCGTCTTCCAGTCGTACTGCCAGAACAGCGCCCCAAGCGCCAGCGACGCGTGGGCGTCTGCGACGTCGGGATCGAGCCTGAGCGCCTCGCGCGCGGCGTCCCGCGCCCGCGGATAGCCAACGTCCGGCGCGACGAAGCCGTAGTACGCCATCGCTCCGTAGCTGTCCGCGATGCCGGCGTAAGCGAGCGCGTAGTTCGGATCGAGCGCAATGGCCTCCTCGAAGTGCTCGATGGCCATCCGAAATCCCTCGGGAGTCCAGTTGTTCCAGTTATACCGACCACGCAGGTACTCCTGATAGGCCTCAGGGCTGACGGTCTGTCGCTTTCGAAGCTTCTTCTTCTGCTCGCCGGTTAGCTTCAATCTCAGTGCTTCGGAGATCTGCCACGCGATCTCTTCCTGCACCGTCTGGATGTCGCTGACCTTCTGGCGGAACTGTTCCCCCCAGAGTTGCGATTCGGTCTGCGTGTCGACGAGCTCCGCCTGGATGTTCAGCACGTCACCGTGCTGGACGACTCGTCCCGTGAGAATCGTTCGAACGTTGAGCGCAAGGCCCACCGTCGCGGGATCGGCCTGCAGCCCCTTGTAGCGGAACGCGAGGCTCCGCGGAACGACTCGAAGGCCTCCGAGCTGGGACAGGCTGTTGATGATGCTTTCGGTGATGCCGTCGGTGAGGTATTCGATCTGCGGGTCCGCGCCGGCGTTGACGAACGGCAGGATCGCGAGCGATTTGCCTCGCGCCTTCGATCGGCGACCCGGCACTGCCGCAGAGCCGGTCAGGCGTGCCTTGAGCGCCATGCTCAGATCCTGAGCCGATTCGAATCGCCGGGCCGGATCGCGGTCGATACATCGCGCGACGATCATGCGTAGCTCGGGCGGTGCGATCGGATCGAATGCGGAGAGGTCGGGCAGGCTGTCGTGCAGCACGCGCGCGATCACCTCCTGCGGCGTCGCGCCGTCGAACAACCGGCGCCCGGTGAGCATCTCGTAAACGAGGCACCCGAGCGCGAAGATGTCGGTCCTGCCGTCGACACGTTCGCCGGTCACCTGCTCCGGCGACATGTAGCCGAACGTGCCGAGTACAACTCCCGGCATCGTCCGGGCGATCGTTGGACTGTCGGTCGAGACCTCCGGCCCCTCGAGACGCTGGAGCGCCAGACCGAAGTCGAGGATCTTCACGGCGCCGTCGCTCGTCAGGAAGACGTTTTCGGGTTTGAGATCGCGATGGATGATCCCGCGCATGTGCGCGGCCGCGAGTCCGTCCGCGATGCTGACCGCAAGCGGGATCGCGTCGCGCCACCCGAGCGGTCCCTTCCTCAACCGCTCGCGGAGCGTTTCTCCTTCGAGCAGCTCCATGACCGCGACCTGAATGCCGTCGATCACGGCGAGCTCGTGGATGGAGAGGATACTCGGATGCGACAGCGCCGCGACGGCGCGCGCTTCGATCTCGAACCGGCGCCGCAGCTCAGGATCGGCGGCGACGTGCGCCGCCATGACCTTCAGCGCGACTTCACGATTCAGCCGCGAATCGCGCGCGCGATAGACGTCCCCCATTCCGCCGGAACCAAGCGGCGCGAGGATCTCGTATTGCGCGAGCCGTGTGCCGATCGAAAGAGGCATTGGTCAGGCGTTTGCGGTCGGGCGTCCATCGAGCGAGACGGGTACAATGACAAAAGCCGACCCGCTCATTGTACCGTCAGTCGTTATAGGACAGCGAGCGGGTCAGTTTTCGATACGAGCCATCCGGCAGCGGCTCGAAGATGTGGCAGTGATCCATTTCGCCGCCGTACACGTGCAGCGTGATGGAGGCGGCGTCGGGGCGAGCGTTCCCGAGCGTGTGGTACTCGAACGGTGGGATTAGGCATCCTGCGGATCCACGCGCGGCCGTGACACTGCTCTGTCGCGTGAACCGATATAGTCCGTCGCGCTCGGACTCGAGATCGTATTGCGTCACCGTCATCTCGCCGTCGACGACGCATTCGACGCACCAGATTCCGGCGTGATCGTGGAGCGCCGTCTTCTGGCCCGGTCCCCACGTCATGACGACGGCGATGTAGCGGCCGCGCGGATCGCGGTGGAACAGACGACGAGCGTACGACTCGCTCCGCGCGACATGAAACCGCGCGGGAAGCGCGAGGTCGCCATCCCGGAGCGCGCACTCCAACGCCTCCTTCACGCGAATCACGATGTCAGCCGTCTCCCCCGCCATCACCGCGTCGTCCAGCCGCGCGCGAAGCCTGTCGAAGCCGGACTCGACTGCATGCGTCATCGTCTCGCCTCCGGAGCGCGATCGCGTGCCTGGAACATGGGATAAGATTCGTCGAGATCATAGCACCTCGTCGCGTCTGGTTTTCACGTCATCCACTCCATGCATCTGCACGCTGGCGACCGTTGGGACTGAGCTCGTTCCTCGTGATCGCGATCGTCATGGCTGCAGGCATCGCAGCCGGCTCTCTGGGTGCGCTCCTCGGGATCGGCGGCGGCGTGTTCCTCGTCCCGTTTCTGAACGTCGTGATGGGCCTTCCGTTCAAGGTTGCCGCCGCAATCAGCCTCGTCACCGTGATCGCGACGTCGAGCGCCGTCTCCGCCGGAACCATCGGCCGCAACTTGATTAATGTGAGGCTCGGCATGCTGCTCGAGGTCGCTTCGGCAGCTGGCGGCCAGGTGGCAGGGCTGACGCTGAGCTCCCTGCCCGATCGCGTCATCTTCGGGGCCTTTGCCGCGTTTACCGCGGCCATCGCCGTGATCATGGTGGGTCGATCCAGCCGTCGCAACGTGCTCGAGGCGAATGTCAATCCGGGCATCCTTGGAGGGAGGTTCTACGACGAAGACAGTAGTCGCGAAGTCGTTTATCGCGTGAAGCGGCTGCACATCGGCATGATCGCGGCTTTCGTCGCGGGCTGCGTCTCAGGATCGTTCGGGATCGGCGGCGGAGTTCTGAAGGTCCCGGTGCTCAACGCCTTCTGCGGCGTGCCGATGCGCGCTGCCGCGGCGACGAGCGCGCTCATGATTGGCGTGACCGCTGTCGCGACGGTTCCGCTGCATTATGCCAACGGCTACATTCGTCCGCCGCTTGCCGCTGCAGCCGTCCTCGGTGTGCTTGCGGGGTCGCGGATCGGATTCTGGTTCGGCGAGCGCGCCCGGGCGCGATGGCTGAAGCTCCTGATGGCGGCGGTGCTCGCAGCAGTCTCAATGATGTATTTCGTCAAAGCGCTATGACCTCTCCGGATTCGCTGGCGCGCTTCGAGCGGAACCTCGGTTTCCTGCTCACCACGTGTGTCCTCGTGAGTGCGACAACGCTTGCCGTCGGTCTCGTGGGGTTTCTCATTTCACCTGAGAACAGTCTCAGCGCGTCGCTCCTGAGAGCGGGTCTCTTCACCCTCATGGCGACGCCGGTGCTGAGGGTCGTGCTCTCTGTTGTCGAATACGCGCGGATGCGCGACTGGTTCTTCGTCGTCACGACACTCGTCGTTTTGACTCAGCTGACGATCACGTTCGTGCTTGCCCTGACGCGGAGGTGACGTCGCACCCGAGGCGCTAATCCACCGACACCCGATCAATCCCGACACTGAGCCGCCTTCCAGACTGCCGTTCGAGCGAGGCATGTGAGAAATTGAGGGTCAGGATATTGAACCCGTAGTTCCACACGAGCGCCGGCGCGTGGAAGGAAATCCGTTGCCAGTGTGGCTCGAGAGCAACGACGCCGATTGTGTTCGCGTTCAACGACGCCGCCACGTGCTGCCTCTGTCCAAAACCGCCGGTCAGCTCATACGGTCGTATGTCGATATGAATGGTTGCGCCGCCCCAGGCTGCGCGAGGCATTCGTATGCGAGCACTTTCGCCTTCCACCCACACAAACGTGCGCCCTTCATCGATGGACGTTTCATCCCGGCCAAAGCCACCACCCGTCAAGCCGGATGCCGCTGGCGTGCCGACGTCGATCGGATTCAGAGCGCCAGCCTGCACACTCCCCGCCGCGATTACAGCAGCGAGCGTCAGCACGAGCAGGACGCAGGCAAGCGCTGCCAGCGACTTCAGTGACGTGACTGACGGCACCGACGTGCGAGCGATGAGCGCAGAAATCACAAGCACCCAGACATCAAAATACAAATACAGAACGGGCCACACTGCGGTCATACTGAAGATCAGCAAGGCGAACGCGCACCATGGTTCAGGACTCGCGCCTCGCCGAAGTGCCCTCCACGCGAACCCATAAACCAGGAGAAGACAGGCTGCTTGAACGATTCCAATATACGCACTCAAGTCTCGCGCGAGCAGCAGCCCGGTAATCCCAAAGGTGTTCAGGACCCATGTCGTATGAGTCCAGACGAACCCACGCATGAGTGTCAGATAGCTGCCATAAAGCGCGTAATACACAGAGCGGCTGTCGACAATCAGGAATGGTAGGAAGGGCCCGACAGCAGCGAGGACAAGCCATAGAATCGACGTGCGGCTCAACTGGCCCCTGTAATATGCCGCGATGACGAATATCGGCACTATCGACAGCATTGTCGTCCGTGCCGAAACCAGCAAGCCGAGCGTCACCGCGGCGCCCGTCCAGCGATTCAGATGCAGGAGCACGCAAAGGATCAGGAGCAGCGGCCAGTATACGTATGTGTGGCCGATTGGATAGAACGTGTGAATCTCGGGATGGACTCCCAGGAAGACGCCCAACACCGTAAGCGTCACAGCTGGAAGCCAACGACCTCCGTACGCATTCGCCGCAGCCGCTAGAAGACAGGTCGCGACGACACAGAGGTAGATGATCAGTGTCAGCAATCGAAGGTCAGTACGAGCGATGACCGGCAACGAGAACGGCATCCACAGAGTGGGACCGTACGGCAGCGCAGCCTCCCACGGAACGTGATAAATGGAGTATGGCATCTTGCCTTGCAAGAACTGCCGAACACCCGCCTCGATGACCACCAGCATGTCACCACGGTTGGGATCAACAGGGCCGGCAAAAACGACGGGAAGGAGACTGGACGCGATCGAATACATAAACAGCGCCGTCACTGTCGTCCATACCCCAAAGAGCCCGAGTGACCTGCGCGAGAGTGGCTGCTGCGCTCGGATTGTCGGCAGAAGCGGCCAGGACGCAATGGAGATCGCGGCCAATACCAGAAGCGCTACCGTGCCGACAGCGTACGAACGACCGGGTCCGAAGACTTCTCCGGTTCGATTGTGAAGAAGCGGGACGGCCATTCCACATCCGGCAGCCAGCATGGTGATGACCCACCGCAGCGACTCGGACGGGCGAGACCTCGACGTTGGCTGGTTTCGATCGACCTCGGGGGTCATCCTCTAGGCACTTGAGAGGTCGTCGTCTTCAGACCTCACTTTGTACGCGGCATTCACGGGCCGCAGCGGCCGATCGAACCAGAGAGGACGACGAAGGCCTGCGGGACCTGGCGCCGGACGCGTCATTGCCATCCATTCCTTGTAGACGCGATGCGACGCCTCGGTGTCGACGACGATGTCGCCGTAGCCGTCGTCCGGACCGGCTTTCTCGAGATGGACCCGCTGGTGCCAGCAGTGCATCCCGCTGACCGGATCGGGTTGAACGGGGAACGTGAGGTTCTGATGAACGCCAACCTCGCTCCACCACACGCGACCGCTGTCGGGATCATCGCTCCGGAATGGCTGCGCGCCGTGGACCTGCTTCATCACGTAGCAACCCTTGTCGTCACGGGCAATGCGAACGAGCGACGACGCGACACGTGAGCCTCCGGCGTCTTCGTGAAGACGCCATCGACCGAGGTGATGCGACATGGCGAGCACACCGGGTCGGATGCCTTCGGTCACCCACGCGCGCGTAACGAAGGATCCGATTCGTGTCCGAACCTTGACGAGATCCCCGGTGTCAATCCCTAGCCGGCGCGCGTCCTCCGTGGAAATCCACAGCGGATTGTCGTGCGAGATCTCGTAAAGCCACTTGACCGGTGATCGCGTGTGAATGAGCGTGGGAAGCCTGAAGTTCGGCAGGAGGTCGAATTCGCCCGTCGATGGCGTGAGGTCGCGCCAGTGCACATGACCCCGAACGTATTGCGGAATGGCATGCTCCGGCCATCCCCACTCGACCAACGTGCTCGAGTAGAATTCGAGACGGCGCGACGGCGTATCGAACCCGCGCCGTGGAGTACCGTCGACGACAATGCCGATCGGGCGACCGTCGACAAGGATCCGCTCCCCCTCCTCGTTCTGCGTTGCTCCGCTCAGTTCGACGTCGTTCAGAGCACGCTCGTACCCTCGACTGTATGCGTCGTCGGCGATCTGAAAGACGCCGTACTTGCGCATGTACTCGAGCGGAGAGAGCTGTAACCTCGCGGCTGCTTCGGGAAGGCCGGGCACCGAGTGCTCGAACATCCACCCGTAGTACTCGTCCATCGTGATTGGCTGGCCTGGCCTGGATGGCGATTCGAAGTACCGGCGAATACCCAGTGAGCCATCGGGATCGATCTTCCAGGTGAGGGCGATCCAGAACTCACTTTCCTCCCAGACCTCGCCAGGATTCGTTTCGTGCGTCGCTGAGATCTGCTCGCCTCGCTTCGTGCGCGCGACGCGCACGACGGGCTGTCGGAAACCGATCCACTGCGCGGCATGCGTCTCCTGGCTCATCGTGTCGTGACGCTCGGTGCCGAGCCCCATCGGCAGCACGTAATCGGCAAACCACGCCGTCTCGCTCCATGTCGGCGTCAGCGCCACGTGCAAGCCGATCTTGTCGCGATCCTGCAGGACCTCCATCCACGAGAAGCCATCAGGGTTCGTCCAGAGCGGGTTGTAGACACGCGTGAAGTACACATCGATTCGGCCGCGGTCTTCTTTGAGGAAGTGCGGCAGGAGAAAACTCATCTCGAAGAACGCGAGCGGAAACTCGCGCGGAAACAGGAGCTCGTTCCAGTACTCGGGAGGCGGCGGGGGATTTGGATGCTGTGGAATGAATTTGTTCTGATAGTGCAGGTTTACTCCGCCCACCGTGCCGACCGACCCGGTGAGCGCCACGAGCAGGAACAGACAGCGTGTGATCTGCCATCCCCATAAATTGCCCGAGGCGGCGGCGCGCCAGCTGTGCGACGCGAACCGCGTTCGCGCGCGGCCGATCGCGTGTGCGGCTTCGATGATCTTCGAAGCGGCGACGCCGGTCTCCGCTTCGGCGAACTCTGGCGTGAACTGCGCGTACAGTTCCCTCAGCGCTCTCACGAACGCGTCGAAAGTCTCCGGCAGGTCGGGTCGCGCAGCCCTCAAGTACGCGCGCCAGTTCACCCACTGGCGAACGAACTCGCGGTTGAACAAATCCTCGTCAAGAAGGATGCGTGCGATTGCGAGCAGCAGTGCGGCCTCCGTCCCTGAATATGCCGGCAACCAGAGGTCCGCCTTGGCCGACGAGTTCGACAGCCGCGGATCGATGACGATGAGCGTGCCACCGCGCGCTTTCGACTCGATAATCCGCTGGGCGTGCGGGTTGAAATAGTGGCCGCTCTCCAGGTGCGACGATAGAAGGAGAATCGTCTCCGCGTTCGCGTAGTCGGGCGAGGGACGGTCGTCACCACACCACAGGAACTGCCCGAGACGGGCCGACGACGAGCAGACGTTGGTGTGACTGTTGTGGCCGTCGACCCCCCAGGCCTGGAGGACGCGGTTCGCATAACCGTCCTCACCCGGCCGGCCCACGTGATACATCAGCTCGTGCCGTCGTCCTTCGACAATCGCACGACGGATGCGGGCGCCGATGTCCTCGAGCGCCTCGTTCCACGACACCTGTTCCCATCGTCCTTCACCACGCTCGCCCTTGCGGCGGAGCGGGAACAGGATCCGGTCGGGATCGTCGAGCTGGTTCGGCGTGACGACGCCCTTGGCGCACGTGCGTCCCCGGCTGCCAGGGTGCAGCGGGTTGCCTTCAATCTTCCTGACCTCGAGTGTCTCCTGGTCGACGTAGGCAAGAATGCCGCACGCCGACTCGCAGTTGAAGCAGACACTCGGAACGATCCAGTAGCGTCGTCGTTCCTTGCGAGGCCAGCTCGTGGACTCGTAGTCGACGTAGTTGTCCCACTCGGTGGGGTCGGGGTGCGTGCGGAAGCCTTGCTGTTGTTCTTTCGACATCGGGGTTAATTGGGGCGCCAGCTCGATCACGAGGGAGGCGGAGACCACGGACAAAGCGTCACGGAGCCACGGAGTGCACGGAGATTTCTTTTGGATCTTTGATCGACCGACAGCCCATTCGTGATTGCAATGGCGTCGCACCTCACGCGGTTCCGTGCATGATAAGAACCTGCAAACCCGCGCCCGCGGCTCCAAGTGATCACGACAAAAAATGAATCTCCGTGCACTCCGTGCCTCGGCGGTGAATGATTTCCGTGCCCTCCGCCGACCTCGTTATCTTCAGCTCAGCGGCACACTCTGCCCGGCCTCCACCCAGACGTATTCCCACGCGGCGCTTCCAGCGAGCGCGAGCAGCGCTGCTAGTGACGACAGCGTCGCGCCGGCGGGCGGTCGGCCGACGAAGAGCAAAAGTACGGGAATCACGCCACCAGCGACGATTGCGCCCCACCAGAAGAACGGGGCGTAGACGCCACGGCGGATCGTCTCGACTGCGAGCTCACGATGGCGCGTCGGACTCGGCGTCAGAAGGTTTTCGACGATCAGGATCACCAGGTGTGCAAGCAACGAGCCCGCGAGCGTCCGTCCGAGCAGAGAAATCGCATCGATTGATGCGCCGGTCAGCGGCGCAACGAGCAGCAGGATTGCCGAGCCCGCGAGGCCGGATTGTGCGAGGAGGTCAATTGTCGACCATGGTCCCTTCCATAAATCGCGCCCGTGCCCCTGGGCGAACAGGAATCCCGTATACGCGGTTGCAAAGACGGAGACGACCACCGAAGGCCACACGAGCGCATTGACAACGTTGTATGCATCGAACCACCCGCTCACGAGCCAGATGGCGCCAAGCAGACCATGCGCCGTGAGGAACCAGGCGCCCCACACCATCCACGATCGCCAGTTCGAACGCGTGAGGATGTAGTAGAAGCGCTCCGGCCGATCCAGATCGATGACCAGAACGGCCGCCGTCAGGCTGATGAAGAGCACGGCAACACCGGGGCCGACGATCTTCGTGAGCGTGTCGTCGAATCCCATCCACCACATCAACGACGACACGAGCAGTGCGCCTGTCGAAACCGCCTTGAACAGCAGGTAGAGAACCATGTCGATCCCCCATGGCTTGCCGTGGGGCACATCGTAGTCGACGCGCGCCTGATCGGGGCAATCACGCTCCGGGAACGGCGCGCCGAGCGGCCGCAGGTGAACTTGTCCCTCCTTGTAGCGCAGTGGCCGGACGGCCGCTTCGGGAACGATCGTGCTCTCTTCCGCGCCCAGATAGAAGACTTTCGGCTGCGTCCCCTTCTCGGGCTTCCGTACGTGAAACGCCTCACGATGCACGACCTGTGCGACCGCACTCGTTGGATCGTCGAGGTCGCCGAAGATGCGGCACTCCGTCGGGCACACGCTCACGCAGGCTGGCAGCAGCCGGTTCTCCACCCTGTTCGCGCAGAAGTTGCACTTCTCTGCGGTCCGCGTGTTCGGATCGATGAACAGCTGATCGTACGGACACGCCTCCATGCACGCGCGGCAGCCGATGCACGACTGAGCGTTCAGATCGACGATGCCGTCGCGGCGTTTGAAGAGGGCGTTGGTCGGGCAGATTCGAACGCACGGCGCCTGGTCGCACTGGTTGCAGAGAACCGGAAAGAAGAACCGGCGGGTGTCGGGAAACGCGCCCCTTTCAACCGTCTTCACCCAGCAGCGGTTGACGCCGATAGGGATTTGATGCTCGGCCTTGCAGGCGATCGTGCATGCGTGACAGCCGATGCACTTGCGGAGATCGATGACGAACCCAAAGTTGGGCATGCGAGGAAGTCGTCGCGACACCTGGCTCTCGGCTAAGGGCTTTTGGCTTTAGGCGCCTCGAGAGAGTCGCGACGTGAGGAGGTGGCCAGATGCCCGGCCTCCAATTCGTGCCAAAAGCCGAGAGCCTTGAGCCGAGAGCCGATCACGAGCAGCGATCACGAGACTATATCGCAGAACGCGGACATGACCGCCGCACGTTCGTCGAGCGCCACGAGAGGAAACGTGTCGAGCACGTGACGCAACTGATCGCGGCTCAGCCCGTACGAGCGTGCGACGAGCGCCTGCAGACGCGCTGTTGCATTCGCGTCGCACGGCGGTGCGGTGAGTCTTCGCGCAAGGTCACTGATCTCGCGAAATGCGGGCGCATCACGCGCAGGCTTCGGCACCGCCAGACGTCCGACAATCGATGCGGTAACGTGAGTACTCACGCGCAGCCGAACGAGATAGTTCGCCACGAAGCTGTTGAAGATGCCGCACAGGTAGAACTGCGCCGGGTCATCGAGATCCTCTTTCAGACAGAAAAGTGTGTGGGCGGTCAACACGCCGGCTGGAATGATGGCAGCAATCAGCGTCAGACGATTCGTTGCGCTGGCGACGTCGCGATACGCGACGCGGGCGCGTCGATAGGTTGACTTCACGCGCGCCAGCGTGGTCGCGATCGCGTCAGGAACGTAATAGCGGACCGCGGAGAGCTCGACCTCGAACGGGTGGACGTGCTTGCCTTCGACGACAGGGACTCCATCGCTGTCGCTGGTGAAGTGATGACGATCTTCCGTGATGTTGAGCTCGCGGCTGAACGACACATGCCAGCCGTCCCGATCCTCGAGCGCCGGGATCGTGAACGCAATCGTGGTCACGATTGCCAGATCCTGTCGTGACCGGATTTCCGGGATTGCCAGCTGCGATCCGCTGAGGCGCTCGAGAAGCGTGCGGCTGACGGGAACGGTCTCGCGATCGATTCCAATGTCTGCCAGCTCGTCGAGCGACTCCGGCCGTCGCACGCCGAAGCGGCACGGCACGGTCGACGTACGCCCGCCGGCTGTGGCAGTCGTCAGAAGGAATTTCAGTCCACGGTGGATGGGAAAGACACCGTCACGGTTCTCGAGGCCCGCGAACGTGTCA
This sequence comes from Acidobacteriota bacterium, assembly GCA_046727175.1. Taxonomy (GTDB): domain Bacteria; phylum Acidobacteriota; class Vicinamibacteria; order Vicinamibacterales; family 2-12-FULL-66-21; genus JBKPCD01. Next base: position 32,117 of record JBKPCD010000092.1, read on the forward strand.
ATCGACATGCGATCGAGCAAGGCATGCCTGAGGAGCGCACATCCGTGATCGGTGGCAAAGCCCGATGGCAGGACCATACCAATCCGCCCGCCGTCACGGACGAGCGTCAGCGCCCGTTCCAGGAACAGCTGATAGAGATTGGAATGACCGTTACCCTGGTGCGTGTAGATTCCGGAGCCCCGCGCAAAATCCGAGAGCTGTGCCGCCGCCACACGTCCCGCGCGACGGAGATCTTCGTCGCCTCGGTCACCGCGGAGCATTTCCCAGGGCGGATTACCGATGACGGCGTCGAAGCCCGGAGTCTTCAGCGGCTGGCCATTGTGATCGTAGAAGACCTCCGGAAACTCGAGCGACCAGTGGAAGAAGCGCTCATGTGCCGCAATCTCCGCGGCTTGCTTCAGCATCTCGGCCTGAACATGTGCTGGCAAGGCGCTGGTTCCCTGCATGACCGCATCTACGAGCGTTGCGAAGCTCGTTCGCAGAGCGGATCGGCCCGCAGGCTTGCGAAACCAGCCTGAGCACCACAGATCGAGCAGCTGCTTCCAGCGCGCCAGCGGCGAGTCGGATTGGTTCAGGCGCTCGAGCGCGCGTTCTTTCGCGCGGACCTGATCGAGCGTGTCGCCGGGTTCGGTGGCAATCCCGGTCCGCACGCCGATTGCAGACCCGAGCATCCCTTCGAGCGTCTCCTCGAGAAGTGGAAGGTGTGCACGCCTGACACGAGCGGTGTGTCCGGGCGGCGGCTGTCGCGCGACATCGGCTGGTGACGCGCCAACCAGGCTGTTTCCTGCGCGCAGGTGATGATCGAGAAACGTCAGCGGCCGATCGGCCGCCAGCGTGGCGAGCCAAAGCGACAGTCGACCCAGCTGAACGGCCATCGGATTGATGTCCACGCCGAAAAGGCATCGCTGCGCGATCAGCCGACGGAAGCCGGATCGGTCGGCTTCGCCGATGTCCCATGACGAGAGGACGCCTTCGCGCAGGAGCGCGAGCTCGTACGCACTAGCGAGGTAACGGCACGCCGCCACCAGGAAGGCGCCGCTGCCCATCGCAGGATCCAGAACCCGCAATGCAAGGATGCTGGTCGAGGATGCGTCGCCAACGAGCGGAGCCAGGGTCCGGCGAACGAGATACTCCGTGAGCGACCGGGGCGTGTAGAAGGTGCCGGTCGCCTTTCGACGTTCGCTCCTGACGAGCGTCGGGGCGCTCGCGGCGTTCTCGTGAGCGATCTCGAGATCGAGGAGCCGTTCGTACACGCCACCGAGCTGCTCGACGCCCAGGTCTCCGTAGGCGATTCGCTCGCGTCCCGACGATCCGCGGCGCGTTGTCAAGGCGAGCAGCGCCTGTCGAACATCGCCATCGTTCAGCGGCAACGTGTCGGCGAGCGGAGCAGCGGTGGGAGAGAAGAGCCGCCCGTTGAACGGCGGCACACGTAGCGAGCCAGCACGACAACCCCGGTGAGCGAGACGTGCAATGGCCTGAAGCGCCTCCCAGAGACCTCGTGGGCGGGGCCGCACCTCGATTGCTCCACGGAGCGATTCGATCGTGTAGCTCGCCCGGTACACCGGATGCCAGCGAGGGACGAGGCCTCGCGCTTCCGCGAACAGCAGGAAAAGGATTCTGTAGATGATGATCAAAGATTCGTCGCTGTTCCGGCCGTCGACACTTGCAGCCGTGGATGATCGCTTCGATCGCCTCGGTCGCCGTGCGGCAACAAACGCGCGCTCCAGGTGCTGCAGCGCCTCTTGCACGCCGTGCTGAAGAGAGTTGCGAACGTTGGTGCGATGCTGCTCTGAAAGAATCACGGCGCGATCGAGCAGCGATCGCCCGTCGCCCGTGGTGCCGTGCATGCCAGGCGCGCGCAGCAGCGCCCAGAACACGGAAAAAGAGCGTGGATCGTCGAGGGCGATCTGCAGGTCGAATTCAACGAAGCGGCGTGAGTAAGTGCGGCGGCTATCCGCGACGCGAAGGGCCGGGCCCGAAAGACACAGGCACCATCGAAGACCGTACCCGATGCCGTGCGTGACCGCTTCACGCCACGCGCTTGCCAAATCGGCACCCCAACCGGTGACGAGCAGGACGGCAACCGCCATCCCGTCGGCTTCCAGGACCGCGCGAAACGTCGTCCCGGTGCCCCGAATCGGCAGCACGTGATACCCGAGCTGCGCCATCAGTGGCACGGCGAGCCTGTCGAACAGGCTACGCGCGCCGGTCGCCGGGCCGAGTTGCAGTCGCAGCGGTTGATGCCACGATCGCACTCGACGACGGGCCGCTTCGCGGCCGTTCTCGTCGAGCAGGCCGCGCAGCGCATCGGGAAGCACGCGCTCGAGCGCGTCGAGCGACAGAAGCGATCCGCTGATCCCTGGAATCATCGACCGCGCCGGCGATTGGCGACGAACAGAACGGCCGTAAGCGTTGCCGTCGACGTGACTCGGAAATTCTCGACCGCGCTGACTCTGGCCTGCGCGTCCTCCAATCTGGTGTTGTCCGCTCGCTCGCGCCTTGCGGCGGCCGCGAGGTCGCGCCGATCGAACAGTCCAGCCTGAACCAGCTGCCGCGCCGCCGACGGAAGCGTCCGCGCCAGTGCCTCTTCGCGACGAAGGACCGCCTCCTGCTGCCGGCGAACCATGGCCTCCATCGTCGAAACCAATCGGCGGACGCGCACAGCAACGAACCGGGAAAGCGGTGCATCTGGTCCACTGGTAAGTGCTCGCACGATGCGGGTCATGTCCTGGGTTCGGCGCTGCACGAGATCCCGGCGCGGGAACACGTGCAGAAGAACAGGTTCGGCATGGACGCTTCTGCCGTCCTCATCACGCAGTCTGACTGCGAAGAGGAATGAGAGACCGGGCGCGAGATCGGCCGCTGTTCGCCGAATCACGGCAGCAACCGGACCGCCGCTGGTCCGTCGACGAACGATGGCCGACGATCGCTGCCGCCACGATCGAATCATTTCGAGACGCGCAACTTCTTCCTGCGCTTCCACTCTGACATCCATTGACGCGACGTTCGACGAACGATGGACGTCATGCCGGGTACCCTCGATCGGCGAATACAGTGCGTTTGTCGGCTCCGCTCGCGGCAGGGTCGCCGGCTCCATTACGAGCTCCGCGACTTTCGACTCGGTCAGGTAGTCCAGGAGCCCTGCGGCGCCTCCTTCGCTCGCTCGCACGCGAGCTGCGCGGGCGGCAAGCGGCGCCAGAACGAGCCGCTCGGCCGTGTCGGACGCAACCAGCGCGATCTCGTGAACGCGTCGCGATTGCCCAAGTCGATCGACGCGACCCGCTCGTTGCTCGATACGCGCCGCGCTCCACGGGAGCTCGTAGTGGATGACGAGACGGCATCGTTGATGGAGATTGAGTCCTTCCGCCGCGGCGTCGGTCGCAAGGAGCGAAACATCTCCTGCGTTGAATCGGCGCTGAATCCGCGATCGTTCGCGCGGATCGAGTCCACCGTGGAGCACGACGACCGGCCGTCCCGCGGCAAGGACGATGCGCTCGAGACGAACGAGCGTGTCTCGATACTCGGTGAAGACGATGAGTGGCTCGCGAATGCGAGCGAGCAGGCGAAGCAGCCGACGTGTCTTGCTCTCGACGCGTGATGCGTGCTGCGCCGCTTCGGCAATCGACGCGAGCCATCGGCGTTCGCGCCGCGGATCGTCGAGGCCGGGTGCAGCCATCGCATCCAGCGGCTCCGCGTCTTCGAGTGAATCTTCGTCGGCCAGCGGAAGAAGCAGCTGCACCGCTGGTTGTGGCTGCGGCTTCGAGAGGAGCTCGAGCCGTCGTCGTACGGACGCGGCGAGCGACGCAGGGCTCGAGAGCGCGCGCTTCCTGAGGATGATGGATGCGAGCTTCGCCCGGGCGTCGCCACGAAGCTGCGCTTCGGTCCACACGGCATGTGTATAGCGCTCGAGCAGCTGGTGCATCTGCTTTTCCGCCGGCGTCAGCTGCACCCGTAGAAACGTACTGCGTCGGGAAGGTCCGCTACCGACCTCGCCACGAAGACGGCGGAAGAACACGACGGGATCGTCGGAGGCGTCGATACGACCGATCCGGCAAAGCGCGTCGAACTCTTCGTGATTGTCCAGATGCGGCGTGGCCGTCAGCAAGATGATGCGTCGGGATCGGATGCCAGCCGCATGCGCCGCGGTGCGGCGATCCGTTCCAAGCGTCGCCTGGTGCGCTTCGTCGATGACGAGGAGGTCCCAGGTGACGTCTTCGAGGGGCCGCAGGACTTCCGGACGCTTGATGAAATCCAGGGACGCGATGTGGATGCCGGGTACGGACCAGGGATTCACGTCCTCGGGATAGCTGGCGGCCGCCACGCGCAACCACTCCGCATTCGCCTGTGTGGCCTTGAGCGTGAAATGCGCGTCTAGCTCCCGTTCCCACTGATCGCGCAGACCTGCCGGCGTGACCACGAGGCAGCGAAAGTCCCCGTCGATCGCCGAGAGCTCGGCCATCACGAGGCCAGCCTGCACGGTCTTGCCGAGGCCCACGCCGTCTGCGACGAGCACGCGGGTTGCGCCGCGGCGCAGCATCGCGAGCACCGGCTCGAGCTGGTAGGCGACCAGCCTGATCGATGCGCTGGCAGCCTTCAGCGATCCGAACGGATGCAGCTCGCACGCGGCACGGCGAACCTCGTGCAGCCAGCGACGAACGGTTACCTTCCGGAGTGCCCCTGCGCGTTCTACGCGAGTCGGCCGATCGAACGGCACGAGCAGCGTTCGGCTCGCGGCGCGGCTGCCTGACAGATGCAGCGACGTGCAGTCCGGCCAGGTGCGGAGCGTTCGAATCGTCCACCGTTCGCCGCGCGCGCAGACGATGTCGCCCACTCGCCAGTGGTTGAAACGTCGAATCGCCATTGCTTCCACGTCCGAGGTGTCACCGCAAGGCGAGTGCCGGAACCGCGCGAAACGACTCAGAGCGCTCTCAAGTCAACATCCCTGAGCCAGTTACATAAGGGCAGAGCGAATTGAACGGTAGATACGGGTGCACCGCCGAACCAGATCTGTTGCAGCCAATGCAACGCGCGCTCGCACCGATCGGGCAGGATTTGAAACGAGCGAGCTACGCAAAGGATCGCAGCAACCGGCCACCCCGCGCCTGCCACCAGAGAAGCGCGGTCATGCAGATCACCGACGGCTGAATGTGGACGAATCTCGAATAGTGGGAGCCGAGCGGAAGAAGGAATAGAGCCCCGACGATTACCCAGAGCGTACTGGTTGCAGGTCCGGCCACGGTTCTCGACAGCAGTCGGTCGGCGACGATCATGAGAGCGGGCGCAATGATTACGAGGTCATAGACGGTCGTGTGAGGCGAGATGAGCACTGTCGCAAGAAGCAGGAGCGCAAAACTAATCAGCGGATCGCCGCCGATTCGCCAGTGCCGCACGACGACGATCATCGTCCCGGCTGCGCAGACGATCGAGAGCACCGTAGCCAGAAAGGGAGAACTGCCAAGCAGCGTGAAGAGGGCGCGAAAGGAATGCATCTGATATGGCTTCGGTTCGAGGAGTGCCGTGATTTCGCCAAGATGCAGAAGCGTTCTGAGGTAGTCGAGTGGGGGTGCGCTGCCAAGCAGGCAGATCGCCAAGAGCATCTGCGCTATCGCTGACGCAGCCACCATGGCGAGAGCTCGCCATTCGCTTGTGGCGAGCAGGAGAACGACAGCTGCCAACGCAAGTTGTGGCTTGTAGAAGAGCACGCCCAGTACGAGCCCTGCGAGCGCGGGTCGCTGCGCCCGGAGCAAGATCCACCCAAACGTGAGAGTCGCGAGCGCGATCGCTGAATTCTGGCCGTAGACCACGAGCTGCCATAGAGCCGGTGACCCGATGGCGAGAATCAGAACCTCCGTCCTGAACTCCCGCAACGCCCCGCATCGTTGCCAGATGGCGTAGCAGCATGACAGGTAGAGAACGATCGTTGCGGCGGTCCACAGGCCGAAGCTGACCAGATAAGGGAACGACGCGAACAGGCGGAAAAAGAGGGCGACCTGCGGTCCGTAGACCGGGACGAAGTACGTCAACGGCGCTCCGGGAATAACGCTCGATAGATACGCCGCCTGACCTGGCGTGTCATACAGCAACTCGAGCCGCCCCTCGCGGACGATTCTGCCAAGGACGTAGAAGTGCGCGTAATCCTCCCCTTTCAGGTGTCCACTGAATCCGAGAACACCTGGCCACGCGAGATTGACGCCAACCACTGCCCAGAGTGTGATCGCGAGCACGACGGCATGATTCCGGATCCGGTCTCGAACGTGTCGACGTGATACGGGACCGGACACGCGGTGCTCTCTAACGGGATGCTGAAGGACGCATCATCAGGCCGTCCTTTCTTTCAGCGGCCTGCTAAGGCGCTCCGGGCGCCGGATGCTCGCTGCGAGACTCCTCCAGCGCGCGACGGGAGACGATCAGCGGACGCCTGTCGCCGCCGAGTGGCTTGGGCGTGTCCACTGCGCGCACACGCACACGCCGGATGCGGCACCCACGCGGATATGCGATTGCCGCGACCTGCAGCGGCAGCGAAAGGCCGGCCAGGAGTTCGTGCAGGTCGTCGGTTGGCCGCTTGTCATCCACACGTTGTCGTCTCGGCTCGACGCGCGCCCACCCGGAGAGTGGCATCAGCTGAAGGATCCCGGTGGACTCGTCGTGGTCCGCCCTGAACTCGGCGAACGGATCGGCCTGTGGCTCCGGGGCCTGCTCGCGATCGCGTTCGCGTGCGGCGATTGCTTCGGCTTTCCGCTGCCGCTCGGCTGCGGCATCCGCCTCCTTCTGGCGACGTTTGCTTTCTTCCCGTTGCCGCTGTTGCCCGATTACGGCTTCGGCGGCCGCCCGTTGACGTGCCTCTTCCTCCCGGCGCTGACGCTCGGCCTCTTCGCGCTGTCGCTGGAGGGCCGCTTCACGCTGCCGTTTGGCTTCGGTTTCGGCGGCCGCGCGCTGGCGCTCTTCCTCCTCGCGCTGCTTGCGTTCGGCTTCTTCACGCTGGCGCTTGGCTTCCGCTTCCGCCGCGAGGCGCTGGCGTTCTTCTTCCTCACGTTGCTGGCGTTCGGCTTCTTCACGCCGGCGTCCGGCGTCCGCCTCGGCGGCGAGGCGCTGGCGCTCTTCTTCCTCGCGCTGTTTGCGTTCAGCCTCTTCACGCTGACGCCTGGCGTCCGCTTCCGCGGCGAGGCGCTTTTGCTCTTCTTCTTCTCGCTGCTTGCGCTCCCGTTCCGCTTCCTCACGCTGACGCTTGACCTCTGCTTCGGCGGCCAGGCGTTTCCGTTCTTCCTCTTCGCGACGTTTGCGTTCCCGTTCCGCTTCTTCGCGGTGACGCTTAGCTTCGGTTTCGGCGGCCAGGCGCAGGCGCTCTTCTTCGTCGCGCCGCTTGCGCTCGGCTTCTTCGCGCTGACGCTTCGCTTCCGCTTCGGCGGCGAGGCGCTTCCGTTCTTCTTCGTCGCGCCGCTTGCGCTCCCGTTCCGCTTCTTCGCGGTGGCGCCTGGCATCGGCTTCAGCGGCCAGGCGTCGGCGCTCTTCTTCGTCGCGCCGCTTGCGCTCGGCTTCTTCGCGCTGACGCTTCGCTTCGGCTTCGGCGGCCAGGCGCTTGCGTTCTTCCTCTTCGCGACGTTTACGCTCCCGTTCTGCTTCTTCGCGGTGGCGCTTGACTTCGGCTTCGGCGGCCAGGCGTTTCCGTTCCTCCTCTTCGCGCCGCTTCCGTTCTCGTTCCGCCTCTTCGCGTTGACGCCTGGCCTCCGCTTCGGCGGCGATTCGCTGGCGTTCTTCTTCCTCGCGCCGTTTGCGCTGGGCCTCTTCGCGTTGACGCTTCGCTTCCTTTTCGGCCGCGAGACGCGTTCGCTCTTCTTCGTCGCGGCGCTTGCGCTCCCGTTCCGCTGCTTCGCGCTGGAGCCTGGCTTCGGCCGCGGCGGCGAGCCGCTGCCGCTCCTCATCCTCACGCCGCTTGCGCTCGGCTGCCTCACCCTGGCGCTTGCCTTCGGCTTCGGCCGCCAGCCGCTTGCGCTCTTCTTCCTCGCGGCGCTTGCGTTCGGCTTCTTCACGCTGCCGTTCGGCCTCCGCTTCGGCGGCGAGGCGCTGCCGTTCTTCTTCTTCTCGACGCTTGCGCTCGGCTTCTTCGTGCTGCCGTTTGGCCTCCGCTTCGGCCGCGAGCCGCGTGCGCTCTTGTTCCTCGTGTTCCTGGCGCTCGGCCTCTTCGCGTTGACGTCTCGCGTCGGCTTCCGCCTTCAGCCGGCGCAGTTCTTCTTCTTCGCGTCGCTCGCGTTCGGCTTCCTCGCGCTCGCGGGCGGCTTCCGCTTCGGCGTTCTGCCGGTCTTCTTCGTCGCGAACGGCGCGTTGCAGCGCTTCGATCTCGTTCCCCGGGGCCGCGGGGACGTCCGTGCTGGCGCCGGGCGGGATGGACTGTCCCCCTGCTTCCGTGGACGCCGTCGTCACGGGCTCGCTGCGCCGCCACTCGAATGGAGACGACCACGACGAAGCCGCAGGCGGTGCATCCTGCGGCGATGCCGCCGCCGGCTCCTCGGTGGGAGCATCGTTGTGAGCCTGCCGCGCCGTGTATTCCAGATGCGCCGCGCGGTGTTGGCGTGCGATCGCCGCCTCGGATCGGCGTTCGTGCGCACGGGTGATGAAGGTCTTGATCTCTTCTGCGAAGAGGTCCGGATCGCATCCGGCGATCGGCTCGGGCGCCTCTTTCTTGCGCCGGAACTTGCCGAACAGACCACCCCCGGACTTGCCGTCCTGGTCGTCGGCGCGGCCTGACGCGAGCTGCGGGATGGTATGCGTCTGGACGAACTCTGCGCCGTCGAGCGCCCGCAGGTGCGCGAACAGCTCCTCCTCGTCACGCGGCGACAGCAGCGCCGTCACGAGGATGACCTCGGGAACATTCGCCTGCAGCGCGGCAATGGCCGCATCTCGCGTGTCGACGTGCACGAAATCGGCCTGGACCTTCTCGCGCACGATGCGCTTCAGGATTGTCGCCTGCCGGTGGTCCGGCTCGATTGCTAGAACGAGGGCCACATGCTGCTCCAGCGGCCGACCTGTGTCGATGCGTCGGCCGGAAACAGAAGCGAGAAGTAAGAAGCTAGAGCGATCGCGATCGCAGTCACTCTAGCTTCTAACTTCTGGCTGCTGACTTCACATCTTCGCCATGAACACGAACAAGATGCAGCCGACCGTGGTGAAGACCAGCACCGGCGCGTTCTCGATGCTCTGATACCGAATCGCGGAGACGAGCGCGGACCCGAGCTCTCCGAGACGGATATTGAACGGCGACCAGGGATCGGTGCCGTAGATCAGGTCGGCGAACTTGTCGCGCACCCGGTCGTCGAAACAGATCAGCGCGCCAAGCACGCAGCAGAAGACGCCGATGGAGAGCGCCGACTGGCCAATTCGCAATTTCATATCTGCTTCCCAGTGAACTAACCGGCGAAGGCCTCTTTCGCGAGCCACTTGTAGCTCCTGCCGTCGGCAGCTACAAAGATCCGACACTCGCATCGCAATCGACGTACCGTCTCGCGGCCTACCAAACTCGTTATCGCTAAGCCCAAGGAAGACAAGAGGAAGAACCGTCACAACGCTGAGACGCGGCAGCCGCGCTCGGGCAGCGCAAATGATCCCACCGATCAAATTCGCGGGAGTCGTTACGAAACTGCGGCGCCGCGAGCCCTCGCGAAGCGCTGCGCGACACGTTGCCGCACCGCGCGTTCTGTCGCGAAGTCGCTGGGAATCGAACGAGTTGTCGCGAGTCTCGCGACAGCCGGCTCAGCTAGTGGCATAGCCGTTGCGATAGGCCGGGCCGTGACGCGGCAAGCGCCGCGCGCACGAAGAACAACCAAATGCGGCGCTGCCGCAACGTCGCACCGCGCAAACGCGGTGCGCAAGCCTCGGGGGAGGATTCACATGTCGATGCTCAATTGCGTGAAGTCGTTCGTTCGTGACAACGAAGGCCAGGACCTGCTCGAGTACGCCCTGCTCGTGGCGTTGATCGCGCTCGTGGCGATCGTGGCCGTCACCGCGGCCGGCAGCAGCGTTTCGGCGATCTTCACCACCATCGCTGGCAAGCTTGCGGCGGCTGCGTAACAGGAACATCGGCGCCGCGGCCAAGCGCCGCGGCGCACTCTTATGAACTTGCACCGCACGAGCGGTGCACAAGCCTCGGGGGAGATCACATGTCGGTGCTCAATTTCGTAAAGTCGTTCGTTCGTGACAGCGAAGGCCAGGACCTGCTCGAGTACGCGCTGCTCGTTGCGTTGATCGCACTGGTAGCCATTGTGGCGGTGACAGCCGCCGGGACCGCGGTCTCCGACATTTTCACCACCATCGCGACCAAGCTCGCGACCGCAGCGTAGAACAGCGTGCCAGGGGCCGGCAGGAGGATGCCGGCCCTCGCACTTCGTGCGAATGACAGGGGAGAGGAGCACATCATGCTGTTGCCAGTTGCTGTTGCAAAGCTGAAAGACCTTGCGAGCGGACGGCTTGGTCGTCGGGAGGACGGCCAGGACCTGCTCGAATACGCCCTGCTCTGCGGCTTGATCGCGCTGGTCGCCGTCGGAGCCGTGACGACCGTGGGGAACGTGATCAACCAAGTGTTCTGGCAGACCATTGCTACCAATTTCTAGTCCCTCGTTCGCGGCCCTGACGGCAGGCGTCCTGATCGCGACGGTCGTGGACATGCGCACGCGGCGGATCCCGAACTCGCTGACTGGCACGATGGCGTCGGTCGGCGTGGCGCTCGCAGCAATCGGCCTGAGCGGTCTGTCGGTGGGTGCGTCGCTGCTGGGTCTGGTAGTTGGGTTGTCGTTGATGCTGCCCGGCCACGTTCTCGGCGCCACTGGCGCCGGCGACGTCAAGCTGATGGCAGCAGTCGGCGCGTTCCTGGGTCCGGCACTGGCGGTGAAGGCGTTTCTGTTCACCGCGATTGCCGGCGGTCTTCTGGCGGTCATCATCAGCCTCCATCGTCGGCGCCTCTCGGCGACGCTGGCGGCAACCGCACGGATGATCGCGATGCCCGCGGACGCGCGTCACGAAATCAAGACGGCCGCGCCGGCGAGCCGTTTCGCGTACGGTCCGGCAATCGCAATCGGCAGCATGCTCGCGGTGCTGCTGGCGTGAAACGCGGATTAACACGGATTTACGCCGATTACGCGGATTGAAAGGTTGGGCACGGTTCGGCGCCCGACACGCTTTGGTGAGGGTCGAAGCAGCGGCCTGGGTTCGATTGGCGAAGGGTGACTCGTATGCGCAAAAAGCTCGCGAAGAACCAACGCGGCGCGGCCTTGATCGAGGCCGCGGTGACGATCCCGATCATCCTGCTGATCTCGGTCGCGATTTTCGAATTCGGCCGCGCGTATCAGACCTGGCAGGTGCTGACGAACGCCGCCCGTGAGGGGGCGCGCGTCGCCATCCTTGCCGGCACCACGCAGGATCAGGTGAAGGCCACCGTCGTGAATTACATGAACATCGGACAGCTGTCCGACGCGTCACCCGATCAGGTCAGCGTCGACCAGAACGTGACGCTCGGGGCCACCACCGGATCGCAGGTGACCATCAGCTATCCATTCCAATTCATCGTACTGAACCCGGTTGCGCGCCTCGTCGACCGGACTTCAAGTGCCGGCGCGCCGATAACGATGTCGGCCGTCGCGGTCATGCGGAACGAAGGCTAGGGGACGATCATGCGGAATCGATTCTTCGCCGTGCTCGCCATCGCCATCCTTGCCGGAGGCGGTCTGGCGTATGCCACTTACAACTTCATGCAGAACCAACCGGTGAAGACCGTGACTACGCCGACGCAGCCCGTCGTCGTGGCGGCCGCCGATCTTTCGCTCGGAGCCGAGCTGAAGAAGGAGGATCTGCATGTCATCTCGTTTCCGGCCGGGCAGGCCCCCGACGGCGCCTTCTCGCAGCCACAGGACATCGTCGGCCGCGGGCTGATCGTGCCGCTGGTGAAGAACGAGATCATCCTTCCCGCCAAGCTCGCGTCGAAGGAAGCCGGTGTGGGGCTGCCGCCGGTCATCCCCGAGGGGATGCGCGCGGTGTCGGTCCGCGTCAACGAGGTCGTTGGCGTCGCCGGCTACGTGCTGCCTGGCAACCGCGTCGACGTCGTGGCGACGGCGACCGCGACGAATCAGCCTGGAGACACGATTTCCAAGGTCGTCCTCGCCAACGTGCAGGTGCTGACCTCCGGCACGCGAATGGAGCAGGACCAGGAGAAGGGCAAGCCGATGCAGGTCACGGTCGTGACGCTGCTCGTCACGCCCGAGCAGGCGGAGAGACTGGCCCTCGCGAGCAACGAAGGCAAGATTCAGCTCGCGCTGCGCAATCCCCTCGATCAGGGTGCGCCTATGACGCCTGGCGTCAAGCCTGCGGTGCTGCTCGGTGTGGCCAAGGCCGCCGCGCCCGTGCAGAAGATGGCGTCGGCCAGGCCCAAGGTCGGCCAGCCCGTCACCGTGGAAGCACCCGCGCCGCCGCCGATGCCCACGGTGGAGATCATCCGCGGCGACAAGCGTGCAACCGAGGTCATCAGGTAGGTTACAGCACGCCGCTTAAAGGTTCGCATACACGAAGAGAGTTATGGATACCGTCATGCAGAAAGTCATCGGGAGGCACTCAATGGTAGGCACGACTAACTTCCGTCGCTTGCGGCAGCTACGCCGCCGGCCGGGCGCCTTCGTCGCGGCGCTGGTCGTGTACATCATCGTGATCCTCGTCGCCGCGCCGCAGGCACAGCAGGCGTCGTCGCTCACACCGGCAACGACGGCCGCCGTAGCGAGCGGGATCGAGCCTCTGACGCCGACCGACATCGACCTGCTCGTCGGCCGTTCGACGATCCTCAACGTCGGCGCGGCCATCGCCCGTGTGTCGCTGACGGTCCCCGAGGTCGCCGATGCGATGGTGACGTCGCCCGGGCAACTCCTCATCCACGGCAAACAGCCGGGCACGATTTCGCTCTTCGTGTGGGACAAGAGCGGCGCAATCAAGACGTACGAGGTGACGGTCCGGCGCGACCTGAGCGCTCTGGTCGAGTATCTCAAGCAGCTCTTTCCTGGTGAGAGCATCTCGGTGATCGGCAGCGGCAAGGACGTTGTCCTCGCCGGCACCGTCACGAGCAAGTACGTGATCGACAAGGCCGCCGACGTTGCCGGCGGTTACGTCGACAAGAAGGAGAACGTGGTCAACCTGCTGAAGCAGCAGGAAGGTGTGGCCTCGAACCAGGTGATGCTCCGGGTCCGGTTCGCCGAAGTGAGCCGCAGCGCGCTGCAGGAGCTCGGCGCCTCCTACATCGTCAATGGATTCCAGAACAAGTGGTTCGGCCGTGCGACGACCCAGCAGTTCGCGGCGCCTGATTTCGACACGGACAAGGGCGGCCTGGTGTTCAGCGACTTCCTCAATATCTTCGTCTTCAACGCAAAAGAGGGACTGGGCGGAGTGGTGCGCGCCCTCCAGAACAAGGGTCTGGTCCAGAGTCTGGCGGAGCCGAATCTGATTTCGATCAACGGCAAGGAAGCGAGCTTCCTCGCCGGCGGTGAGTATCCGTATCCAGTCGTGCAGCCGAGCTCGGGCGGCAACTCCGTGACGATTCAGTTCAAGGAGTTTGGTGTTCGCCTCAACTTCACGCCGACCGTCCTTGGAGGAGATCTGATCAACCTGAAAGTCCGCCCGGAGGTGAGCTCGCTCGACTTCTCGAACGCGCTGACGCTCGCCGGGTTCCGTGTGCCGGCCATCTCCACGCGCCGCACCGAAACGGAAGTCGAGCTGCAGGATGGTCAGACATTCGCGATTGCGGGACTGATGAACAACACGCTCAACGAGAGCCTCCAGAAGATTCCCGGCATCGGCGACATCCCCGTGCTCGGATTGCTCTTCCGAAGCAGGGCGCATCAGAAGAATCAGACGGAGCTCGTCGTGATGATCACGCCGACGATCATCAAGCGTGGGCAGATGGGCGTGTCAGAAGGATTGCCGAGCCTCGTGGCGCCCTACATGGGCCGCCCGGATCACTCGCTGCCGAATCCTTCGGCGTATGTCGGCTCGCCGCGTTACCCGGTCGAGAAGAAATCGTCCGAGAACAGCGCGAAGCCCGAATCGTCGACAGCCGGTGCGTCTGCTGAATCGGCTCCCGTGGCACCTGAGAAGAGCAAGGCCGCTTCTCCGGCGCAGCCGCTTGCGTCCACGCCAATGCCGGCAACTGCCGCGGTGCCGATGCCCGCGCAGCCGGAGTCGGCGCAGCCCGCGCCGAGCGCGCCGCCGACTGCGCCCGTTGCGCAGCCGAAGGCCGAGAAGACCAACGCGAAGCCTTTGAGCGAGAAGGATCGCGCGAAGCTGGTTCAGCGAGCCAAGGAACAGGAAAAGAAGGCCGCCGAGGCCGAGGCGCGCGAGCGTGCCGCCGCGGAGAAGCGCAAGGCAGAGCAGGACAAGAAGGCGCAGGCGCAGCAGAAGGAACAGCAGAAAACCGCGCAGACGGAACAGCAGAAAGCAGCGCAGAACAAGGCCGAGGACGAGAAGCGCGCGGCGGACAAGCAGGCGAAGGAGCGCGCGACCGCGGCGGCCAAGCAGGGTCAGCAGAACGCGAACAAGAGCGAGCAGGACCAGAAGCGCGACAAGGCGCTCGCGGAAGCCGCGGCGAAGTTGAAGCAGGCGCAGGCGGCCTACGAAGCAGAGCTGCAGAAGGCGAAGGGCGGCGGCGGCCAGTAGAGTCCGGCTTCAGCCGGACCATCGGTGGCGGACCACAGGGGAGAGCGATCATGATGACGAGATTTCGTCGAGTGCTTCGCGACGAGACGGGCATGAGCTTCGTGTTCGTCGGGTTCGGACTCGTCGCGTTCCTCGCGGCGAGCATGCTGGCGATAGACGTTGGCATGTTGATGACCGCACGCAACCAGGCGCAGAACTCCGCTGACGCGGGGGCGCTCGCGGGAGCAACGGCGCTCTACTTCGACAGCTTCGACGATCGGTCAGCCTCCGGCCCCGCCGTCACGAGCGCCATCAACGGTGCGACGGCGAATGCGGTCATGGCGGAGACCGTGTCTGTGAGTCCGACGGACATCGAATTCCTGAACGATCCCACGACGGGCGATTCCAATCGCGTCAAGGTGACGGTCCATCGCACGGCGGCGAAAGGAAATCCGTTGTCGCTTCTCGTCGCCCGTACGCTCTCCATCGCCACCGCTGGTATGTTCGGCATGGAGACATCCGACATGCGTGCCGCCGCCACGGCGGAAGCCTCGCCGGCGAACGCGATGACCTGTGTGAAGCCGTTCACCATTCCTGACAAGTGGAAAGAGGTCGGCTCCGACGCGCCATGGAGTGGAGACTCGGTGTATGACGCGTACGACAACAAGGGCGTACCGCTGCCTGCCTCCGAGGCGGACGTGTACATCCCGATGTTCAACGCCGACGGCTCCGTGAACCCGAACTACACCGGCTACAACAACGAGACAAACAGAGGCCAGCCGCTCGTCCTCCGCGCGGCCACCGGTACTAATATCAACGTGAGCTTCTACTACTCACTGTCGATGACAGACGACATGGGCGGCGACGACTATCGGTGGAACATCGCGAACTGCAACAAGACGATCTACCACTGGGGGGACCCGCTCATCCAGGAGCCTGGCGCAATGGAGGGGCCGACCATTCAGGGCGCCGAGGAGCTCATCGCAAGGGATCCCAACGCCGTCTGGAACGACACGACCAACAAAGTCGAGGGTAGCGCATACGGCGTGAAGAGTCCGCGCGTCTTCCCGATTCCTCTGTATGACCCCCAGTACTACGACGAGGGCAAGCGGAACGGGCGCAACGCGTCGCTGATAACGGCGAACTGGATCGGCTTCTTCCTCGAGTACATCCAGGGGAATGGCATCTACGGGCGCATCATTCCGATTGCCGGCATTCGCGACAAGACGGGTTTGGGGGGTAGCGCAGCGTTGCCGAAGGCCATTCGGCTCGTTCAGTAGTCAACCTCGCATCGAAATCGACGCGCGGCTCCGACGATGTCGGGCCGCGCGTTTTTGCTTTCGGGCGAGACGAGCGTGCGATCTCTCACGACGCGCCTGTTCGGCAACGAAAACGTGCTCCGCGAAACGGAACCGTCAGAACGTCGCGCGTTCCGCAGCTGGCCTGACGTCCTTCGAACCAGTGAACGCGCGTGCTGGCAACGATTTACGTTTGCCGACGCGTCGGAAGGCGTGCGGCATACAGGTTGCGACGTTGCCGTCGGACGGGTGCTCTCACGCACCCCTCCACATCCGATCGGAAGATGTTCCATGGCACAACTCGGGACGTTGATTATTAGTCACGACGAAGAATTCAAACGGCAGGCGGCGCAGCTCCTGCGCGCTTGCGGCGTACCGGTCGGCATCATCGAAAGCCGCGCGAGTCTCGAAGCCTCGTCTCCGGACGTCGCCGTCGTGGACATCCGCGCCGACGCGTCATCGGGGATGGCCGCAGTAGAGCGGCTGCGCGCAGCACATCCCGGGATGGCAATCTTCGCGATTGCAAAAAGTGCCGAGCCCGAGCTGATTCTGCAGGCGATGCGTGCGGGCGCGAACGAGTTCTTCCCGTGGACGCCCGGCGGCACGACGCCGGCGTCCCGTTCGATGGAGGAATCGTTTCACGGCGCCGTGCGGCGAACGGCCGCGCGGCGCGACGCCGCGACCGCTGGTGCGCGGCCGCCCTGCGTGACGCACGTGTTTCTCGGCGCCAAGGGGGGCGCAGGGACCACGACTGTTTCGGTCAACTGCGCCGTGGAGCTTGCCCGGCTCACGAAACAGCCGACGGTCGTCGTCGATCTGAAACCCTGCCTCGGTGAGGTGGCGCTGTTCCTCGGCGTCCGCCCCCGATTCACGGTCCTCGACGCGATCGAGAACCTCCACAGGCTGGACAAGGACTTTCTGAAGGAGCTGATGTCGCGGCACAAGTCGGGCGTCGACATCCTCGCCGGGTCCGAACAGTTCGACCGGCCGAACGCGCAGGACGCAGGCGCCGTCGAGGAGCTGTTCCGCGTGCTGGCGCGTTCCTACGACTACATCGTGATCGACGCCGGCAACATGATCAACTCGTGCGCCGTCGCGGCGCTGTACGCCGCCGACACGATCTTCCTCGTCACGAATCCGGACGTCCCGTCGATCCGCAACGCGCAGCGGCTCGTCGACCGTGTCCGCCAGCTTGGCGCGGGCAGCGAACGCGTGAAGATTCTGCTCAATCGAGTCTCCGACAACCTGCTGATCGCGCCCAAGCAGATCGAAACCGCGCTCGGGTACGGCATTCATCACTCGTTCTCGAGCGACTACCGCGCCGTTTCAACGGCGCTCAATTCGGGTGTGCCGCTCACGCTTGCGAACCACTCCGAGATCTCGTCGCAATTCGGCACGTTCACCAAGCAGCTGCTCGGGCAGCAGGAAGAGGTGAAGGAGCCGGAGAAACGGCGCACGTTCCTTGGCCTCCTTTAATTCCACGCGGAAGAGCTGACCCATGAGTGTGTCGCTTAACACCATACAACCGCCGGCCGCGCCGCCTCGGCCGCCGGGCCGTCCGGATTCACCGCGCCCGCAGTACATCGAGCTCAAGGCGAACGTACATCGCAAGCTGCTCAACCGCTTGAACCTGGAAGCGCTGGCCTCCGTCGAGCGGCCGCGCGCCGAGTCGGAGATCCGCACGCTGCTGTTCGATCTGATCGCCGACGAAGGCATGCCGCTCAGTATGAGCGAGCGCGACGCAATCCTTGGCGATGTCATCGACGAGGTCTTCGGGCTCGGGCCGCTCGAGCCGCTGCTGCGTGATCCGACGATTAGCGACATTCTGGTCAACACGTACAAACAGGTTTACGTCGAGCGTTCGGGCCGCCTCGAACGGCTGCCGACATCGTTCCAGGACGATCGTCACCTGATGCGCGTCATCGACCGGATCGTCAGCGGCGTCGGACGACGCGTCGACGACAGCTCGCCGATGGTCGATGCCCGCCTCCCGGACGGCTCGCGTGTGAACGCGATCATTCCACCGCTCGCGGTCGATGGTCCGCTGCTCTCGATCCGTCGTTTCCCGGCCGAGCGACTCAAGGCGGAGGATCTCGTCACGATCCGCTCGCTGACGCGGCCGATGCTCGAGTTCCTCGAGCACTCTGTCCGCTCGCGGCTGAACATGCTGATCAGCGGCGGCACCGGCGCGGGCAAGACGACACTGCTCAACGTGCTGTCGGGATTCATCTCCGAGCGCGAGCGCATCGTCACGATCGAGGACGCCGCCGAACTGCAGCTCCATCAGGAGCACGTCGGCCGGCTCGAGACGCGGCCGCCCAACGTCGAAGGCAAGGGCGCGATCCGTCAGCGGCAGCTCGTCATCAACGCCCTCCGTATGCGTCCCGACCGCATCGTCGTCGGCGAAGTCCGCGGTGAGGAAGCGCTGGACATGCTCCAGGCGATGAACACCGGCCACGACGGATCGCTCACGACGGTCCACGCGAACACGCCGCGGGACGCGCTGTCGCGCATCGAGACGATGATCTCGATGGGCAGCATGAACCTGCCGGAGCGCGCGATGCGCCAGCAGATCGCGTCGGCGATCCAGCTCGTCTGCCAGCAGACCCGCATGAGCGACGGCACGAGAAAGGTCACGTCGATCTCCGAGATCACTGGCATGGAAGGGGATGTGATCACGATGCAGGAGATCTTCTGCTTCGAGAAGCTGGGTGTCACGCAGGACGGCAAGGTGATCGGCCGGTTCCGCGCGACGGGCGTGCGGCCGAAGGTCTGCGAGCGGTTGAAGGCCTCGGGCGTTCACCTGCCGGCCGACATGTTCGAGGGTGTGACGGAGGTCCGGTAATGGCGGTGATTCTCGTGCTGTTTGCGTTCGGCATCGGTGCGGCGCTCGTCATGGGCGCGTACGGCGCAGTGACGAAGCTTCCCGGCATGATGCTGCAGCGCAAGCTCGAGGCGCGGCTCGAGGAAGTGTCGCACGCGCCAGCGGAGCGGTCGGAGCGGGGGCGCGACGTCAAGGTCCTCAAGGAAGAAAAGAGCGGACCGCTGCCGGGTCTCGATCGGATGATGCGCGGCACGTCACGTGGAGCGTCGCTGGCCCGCTGGATCGAGCAGTCCGGCGTGAAGACGACGATCAGCGCCGTGCTGCTCATGGCGACAGGATCCGCGGTCGCGCTGGCGTTCATCGTCACGATGGCCGTTCGGGCGCCCTGGGGTCTCCCGGTCGGCGCCGCATTCGGATTCGTCGTGCCGTTCGCGGTGCTGAAGTTCAAACGCGGCCGGAGGCTTCGGGCCTTCGAGGAAGCTTTCCCCGAGGCGCTCGATCTCATCTCGCGCGCGCTCAAGGCCGGGCACGCGTTCGCGACGGGGCTGAAGATGGTGGCCGACGAGATGGAGGAGCCCGTCGGCCCCGAGTTCCGAAAGACGTTCGACGAGCAGAACTTCGGTCTGCCGCTGAAGGACGCGCTGGACAACCTGACGCTCCGCATCCCGAACATCGACGTGCGGTTCTTCGCCACGGCCGTGTTGATTCAGCGGGAAACCGGCGGCAACCTCGCCGAGATCCTCGAGAACCTGGCGCACGTCGTGCGCGAACGTTTCAAGATTCTACGCCAGGTCCGCGTCTACACGGCGCATGGACGCTTCACCGGGTACGTGCTGCTCGCGCTGCCGGCGTTCCTGTGCATCGCGCTGAGGTTCATCAATCCGGATCATATGAACCTGCTCTTCCGCACGCCGATGGGCCAGATGTTGCTGATGGCCGCGCTGGTGATGCAGACGATTGGGTACTTCTGGATCCGGCAAGTAATCAAAATCGAGGTGTAACGTGTCGACGATGTTGCCGCTGTTCGCATTCTTCATCGGCTCGGTCATCGTCGCGGCAGTCGCGTTCCTGCTGATGCCGGCGCGCGCCGGAGCCATCGATCGCCGGCTCGACGAATTGACGGCGGGACGTGAGGACGGCCCGTCCGAGCGAAAAGCTTCGCAGGCGTTGCTCGGACTCATCAAGCGTGTTGGCGAGAAGGCCCCGAGAGGCACCAAGGAACTGGGTCCGCTGCGACTGCGTCTCGTGCAGGCGGGCTTCCGGCGGCCCGAGGCGATCACGATCTTCTTCGGGATCCGCGTCGTGTTCGCGGTGGGCCTTTTCCTGCTAATGGGGACATCGATTCTCGGGAGACCCAACATCTCCTTTGCGCTCGCGGCAATGCTTGCGGGTTATCTGCTGCCCGGCATGGTGCTCGCGCGGTTGGCCAAACGCCGCTCGCACCGCATTCGTCTGTCGCTGGCCGACGCGCTCGATCTGCTCGTCGTCAGCGTGGAAGCGGGCCTGGGATTGGATCAGGCGCTCACACGCGTTGGCCACGAGCTGGCGTTCGCGTACCCGGATCTGTCGGACGAGCTGAAGCTCGTGAATCTCGAGCTCCGCGCCGGCAAACCGCGGCCGGAGGCGCTGCGAAATCTCGCCGACCGGACGGGCGTCGACGATCTGAGCGCGCTCGTGACGATGCTGATTCAGACCGACAAGTTCGGTACGAGCGTTGCGCACTCTCTGCGCGTGTACTCGGAGACGCTCCGGACCAAGCGGCGGCAGCGCGCCGAGGAAGCGGCGGCGAAGACCGGCGTGAAGATGGTGTTTCCGCTCGTCTTCTGCATCTTTCCGGCAATCTGGGTCGTGACCATCGGGCCGGCGGCGATCAAGTTCGTCACCGTGCTGTTCCCCATGATCGAAAAATCGAAATAGTGCTGTAACGGGCAAGCGACGCTCGCGCCGCACGGAGCGGGACAAAGGGCCCCCGCGAGCGAAGACGATAGGGGTACCGGGGACGAAGTCCTCGGTCTAGTGATCGAAAAAGGTCACGATAGGTAACAGGAGAAAGTTCAATGAGCGTGGCCGTTTCTCCAGTCGAGGTGAAGCCGCAGGGTGGCCTGCCGACGCCGCAGGCTCCGCCCGCGACTCTGCAGGAAACCGGGCTGCATCCGGACACGCTGGCGCAGCTGCTGCTGAAGACGCTCGTTGCCGGTGAAGCGAGCGGAACGATGCTGGCCGACAAACTCAAGCTGCCGTACTCGGTGCTCGACTCGCTGGTTCAGCACGCGCGGGTCGAAAAGCTCCTCGAAGTCCGCGGCGCGAGCGGGGCGGGAATGGCGGGGTATCGCTACGTCCTGACGGATCTCGGCCGCGATCGTGCCGGACAGTTCTTCGACATCTCGCGATACGTGGGTCCGGCGCCGGTGCCGCTCGCGCAGTACAACGCGTACGTTCGCGCGTGTATGGCCGCACGGCCTTACGTGGATCGCGACAAGCTCTCGACCGGCTTCCAGAACCTGATCGTCAACAAGGCGATGTTCGACAAGCTTGGTCCCGCCGTGAACTCGGGCAAATCCCTGTTTCTGTACGGCGCACCGGGCAACGGGAAGACCGTGCTCGCGGAAGGGATCGGCCGCGCGCTCGGTGACGAGATGCACGTGCCCTACGCGATCGACGTCGACGGTCAGGTGATCACGATGTTCGACCCCGTGAACCACACGCTGCTGGCCGGCGGCGATTCCTCGGTTACGAGCGTCGTTACGACGGCCGAGCACGATCGACGCTGGGAGCGGATCCGCCGTCCTGTCGTCGTTGTCGGTGGCGAGCTGACGCTCGAGATGCTCGACCTGACGTTCAACCCGATCGCAAAGTTCTACGAAGCGCCGATTCAGCTGAAGGCAAACGGCGGTGTGTTCGTCGTCGACGACTTCGGCCGCCAGCGGATTCCGCCACGCGACCTGTTGAACCGCTGGATCGTGCCGCTCGAGAGCCGCGTCGACTTCCTCACGTTGCACACGGGACGGAAGTTCGAGGTGCCGTTCAACGTCCTCATCGTGTTTGCGACGAACCTCAAGCCGGAGTCACTCGCCGACGAAGCGTTCCTCCGCCGAATCCCGTACAAGATTCTGGCGAAAAACCCGACGCTCGACGAGTACTGCAGCATCTTCGAGATGAACTGCCGGCGGCGCGGGCTGGAGTTCGACCCGGTCATGGTGGAGTACCTCAATCGCAAGTACTACCAGCCGCGGCGGCTCGAACGGCGCGCATGCCATCCCCGCGACCTCATCGAGCAGGTCGTGGACATGTGTCGTTATCAGAACCGCAAACCGACGATCACCCGCGAGCTGCTGGATGCCGCCTGCGGAAGCTACTTCCTCGAAGAGACCGAGTCGCAGAGCGCGGAGCGGGCGCCGGAGACGGCGCGATGAAGCGAGCCGCGATGGCGATCGCCGTCGGTCGGGAGCTGATGGGGAGCCCGACGACGAATCTCGAACTGGACAAGTCGGAGTCGAGCTCGAGCGATGAAGACGCCACGACGATGAGGCGTGACATCGCCGATCTTGCAGCCCGCACCCTCGTCGTCGTGTTGTTCACGATGATGGCCGTCCGCCTTGGCCTGGACTTCCTGCAGACCGGCCGGCTCACGGGTCTGCTGCTCCTGGCGAGCGAAGGCCTGGTCGTCGTACTGACCGTGTTCCGGCGGGCGGCGGGCATCGTCGACCGAAGCCTCAAGGCTCGGATACTGACCGGTATTTCGATCGTCGGGCCTCCTCTGGTTCAACCGTCATCGGTCGGACCGCTCGCGCCGGAGATCGCAACCGTCGCGTTGTCGGCGTGCGGCCTGTTCGTGGTCATCGGCGGCAAGCTGTCGCTCGGCCGCAGCTTCGGCCTCATGCCCGCGAATCGCGGCGTCGTCTCTACCGGTCTGTATCGACTGGTGCGGCATCCGATCTACATGGGCTATCTCTGGACGCACATTGCCTTCCTCGCCGCGACGCCGACGCTGTGGAACCTCATCGTGCTTTTCGGCGCGGATGTCGCGCTGCTCGCTCGCGCGGTGTGTGAAGAGCGCACGCTCGCGTGTGACGAAGCGTACCGCGGCTATCGGCAGATTGTGCGGTGGAGAGTACTCCCAGGCGTTTTCTGACGATGACGCCTGGCGAAAAAGGGAAAACGCAAAAGGGAAAAGGGGAGAAGCGAAACGCGCGGATGGCTAGTTGCCTTCCGTGTTTCCCTTTTCCCTTTTCCCTTTTCCTTTGACAAGCCGCGCCACCGTGGCGCCAAGATGCGATTCAGGCGCATCCCAGAACTCCTCGATCAGAGGATGACGATCGAGCGCAGCTTGAACGATTCCGCGCTGCACGCCGGTTCCGCGGCCGTGAATCAGCCTGATCTCTTGCAGCCCAGCCTCGTAGGCCGCGGTCACGTATTCCTCGACTACCGATTTGATGTCACGCGGCTGGAAGGTGTGAAGGTCGAGCGCGGATTCGATAGGAACTCGGTGCATCGGCGCAGGATCAGGGCTCAAGGAACGTCCTTCTCGTAGGTCACCGTCACCACTGTGCTGATGCCGCCACGTACAGAGAAATCGCCAACGACAGTCATTCGTCGCGGCTGACACACCGCCACGAGGTCGCCGAGGATCTGGTTCGTGACCGCTTCGTAGAAGATGCCACGATTGCGGAACTCCACCATGTAGTACTTGAGCGACTTCAGCTCGACGCACAGTCGATCGGGCACGTAGGTGATCCGAATCTCGCCGAAGTCTGGGAGTCCTGTCTTCGGGCAGACGGAGGTGAACTCGTGACACGCAATAGCGATCTCGTAGTCGCGCTCCGGACTCGGGTTCGGGAAGGTTTCGAGCGTTGCCGGCGGCATGCGGCGAAATTGTAGCATTCAGGCCAGTTTCCGCCGGTTTCGCGGCTTTGCACGATTGACAGCGGAAAACACGGCGCGCTAGGATACCCGCTGATTTCAGGCCTTTTCTCGCTTCCGCCGCACGCGCGCGCGGCCGTCGCGGGCATCTGAGAGCGCGCCCAAGCAAGGGGAATAGCCGATGGCAGAGGCCCGCAGGATGGGCAAATCCGAACTCTTCTCGCACTTCGCGGATCGCTTCGAGGTGAAGCGCACGCAGGCGCGTGAGTTCTTCGATGAGCTGACGACGCTGGCCGAGAAGGAGCTGAAACGGTCCGGCGAGTTCGTACTGCCGGGAATGGTCAAGCTCGTCGTTCAGAAGCGCAAGGCGCGGATGGGCCGCAATCCGGCCACCGGCGAGGCGATCAAGATCCCCGCGAAGACCGTCGTCAAGGCGCGCATCGCGAAACAGCTGAAGGACTCGGTCCTGCCGCGGAAGTAGTCCGGCTCAGCGTGCCGCCAGACGCACGAGCCCGATCCATGGATGATCGGCCCGGCGCCCAGCGCAGAAAACGCACGCTGGGGCCCGGGCCGCGCCGTCGTCCAGCGGGCTGATATGTTTCTTCCTTCCGCTGGTGCTACGCCGCAACCAGTGGGTGCCCCGCGAGCATGCGGCTGTAGACGGTGGCCGGCGCCAGACGAGCCACCTTCGATTCCAGGCTGGTGAGTGAATCATCGTCGAGAATGATTCGATCGGCGGCGCCGAGCAGCACCTCGCAGCTGAAGCGCCACGCGCCGCGTGCCGTCTTCTGCTCGAAATACCTCAACATGTAGCTTCGGCCGTCGATCTCGATCTCGGACGTCTTCACGAGTTTGCGGAACATCGAAATCCTCCCGCTGATGAACACCGGTTGCCGCGAATACTCAACGAGACGCGGATGGACGCGGACTGCCGCGGAAACGGCACAACCAGAGTACCCATCTCATCGTTTGTCGCGATCCGCGCGCAGCGTGCAAATCGCGTCTCGTTCGTTTCAGATCCGTCTTCGTTCGTATAAACCCGCATTTCAGCCTGCAACCAACGCGATAGGTTTCGCGCGCGTTCGCGGAAACTCGATCGTGAACGTGGTCCCCTTCCCGCTTTCGCTCGCGACCGAAATCTCGCCGCCGAGCTGCTCGACGATCTTTTTCGAGATCGCGAGTCCCAGCCCGAGGCCGCGGCGCTTCGTGGTGACGAAGTCCTCGAAGATCTTTCCGAGCCGATCGGGTGGAATCCCGCAGCCCGTGTCGTAGACGCGAATCTGCACGATTTCGTCTCGCAATTCCGTCGCAACCGCAACGAGCCCGCCGGGGGCCGTCGCTTGGATGGCATTGATGATCAGGTTGCGGTACACGCGGCCGAGCGCGAACACGTCGGCTTCGATGTAAGCGCCCTCCGCGGCGAGCTCCGTTCGCAGCGTCACGCCAGCCGTCTCTGCGTGCTGCTGCATCGACTCGGCGACCTCCGCGATCGAGCGATCGACGTCGACGGGGAACCGCTCGAGTGGAATCGGCTTCGCGATGTTGCGCAGATCGTCGAGGACCCGCTTGATGATGACCATTTCACGCTCGACGGTCCGCTTGAAGATGTCGCGGTACTCCAGGTCGTCGAACATCTTCTGAATCAGCTTGCAGCTGTTGCCGATGTTCTGGATCGGGTGCGACAGGTCGTGGACGAGGCCGGCAGCAATCCGGCCGAACATCGCCTGCCGCTCCTGCTTGCGGACGTCCTCCTGCAGCTGCACGAGGCGATCGGCCATCGAGTTGAACGACTCTCCGAGCTGATGGATCTCGTCGCTTCCCGAGAGCGCGACGCGTTCATCCATCCGGCCGTCGGCAATCGCCTGCGTGGCTTTCGTCAGCGCGAAGATGCGTGTGATGAACGATCGTCCCCAGAGCCATCCGAGCGTCATCGTGCCCATCAGCGCGAGACCGATGACCACGAGCAGGTTGCGCTGGAGACGCGCCGCGATGCCGAACGCCTCGGTGGTGGGTTGCTCGACGACGACGGTCCAATTGAGATCCTCGACGCGGGACATCGCTGCCAGGATCTTCTCGCCGGTCTCGTCGCGGTACCGGCCGGATGCTTCCTTTTCTCTCGCGCGGCTTCTGACGAACTCCTGCTCGGCGCTCTTCTGCTCGGGGTTGGCCGCCAGTCGTTTCTTGTTCGGATTCCCGTGCGCGACGATTCGCAGGTCCTCGCCAAGCAGCGACGCGTAGCCGGTTTGACCGACCCGTATCCGGTCGACCACGCGCCACAGCTCTTCGAGCGCGATCTCGCCGACGACCCACGCGGATTCCTGACCGACGTCAGCGGCGCGGATCGCGATCGTCGTCGTTGGGAGACCGTCGTCGTCCTGCCGCAAGGGTGCGACGTAGACGCCGTCGCTGCCGACGTCGCGCGCGTTGGGAATGCTGACTCGCGGTTTGTCGAAGCGGCTGGTGGCCATGACGCGGCCGCCGACATCGAACATCGTGATCTCACGGAATTCGGGGAACTCCAGTACGTAGTCCTTCAGGATTCGCGAGCGCTGCCACGCCTCGACTCCGGGCGTACGGAGCTCCACGCCAATGGACTTGAGCACGCGCTCGTTGTTGCGGATGTACAGGCGGATCTGCTCGGCCACCTGACGGCCGACGCGGAGGTTGCCCTCGGTCACCGATTGGCGCGTGCCTGCCTGAAGCTGATACAGCGACACGGCGCCGTAGATGACGAGCGGGCCGACGGCCGCCGTCGCGATCAGCATCACGAAGCGTCCGGTGATCCCTTTCATTTTCGTGCTGAGACCGCGGGCCTCACGGGTTGCCAGAGCCGTATGGCCGGCATGATGTCGCTAGGTCCCTGGTCGGGGATTTGGAAGTCGTTCGTCAGTACTCGAGTCGCCGTAGTCCATGCGAGAAACACTGCTGGCGGGTCTTCGAAGAACGCGCGCTGCAGGTCCGCGACCGCCGAGCGAACATCATCATCAGCGACGGCGGCTCGAAGCCGGTCGAGCGCCCGATCGGCCGATGTGTATCCGGACTGGACAGCTCGTGTCGATCCGCGTGGGGGCGAGTGCCAGACCGAGTACAGGAAGTCGAGTGGCCTCGATCCGAGCGTCGGGATCAAGACGGCTTCGTAGTTGCCTGTGAAGAGGTGCTTTTCGGCCATATCTCCAAACGAGATTGGCTGGACCTCCATATCTACACCGATGTCGAAAAGTTGCTTCTGTACGAGGAGAGCAATCCGCTCGAGAGCGGGATCGCCCGCGACGACGCGGCACGTGAAGTGAAATCGGCTCGGCATGCGGCCTTGAACGCGTTCTCGACCTTCGGGGTATCCCGCAGCGTCGAGACGCAGTCGGGCCGCATCGGGATTGTATGCAAAGGTCCGCTGCGCCGCAGAGTAGGCCCAGTGAAACGGCCACACCGGAGTATCGAGTACCATCCCGCGTTTGCGCATCCCCACGTCGACGATCCGCTGCTTGTCCACGGCCTCGTTCAGAGCCTGACGCACCTCTCGACTCTTGAACACCGGATGGCGCAGGTTGAACAACAGGTGGATGTAGTACGCCCGTACGAAGGTATGTGTCTGGACCGCCGATTCCGCTTCCTGGAAGTCGGCGGCGTCGGCGCTCACCTCATAGAGCATATTGATCTGACCGCGCATCATGGAGGCCCATGCGCCACGCTGTGTCGGATAGTTGATGACTTCTATACGATCGATGGCAGGGCGTCCCTGGTAGTACGCGTCGAAGCGGTCGAGAACGATGGGTGAATCGTCGGACACACGCTTGAACGGTCCGATGCCAATCGCTGGCTTATTCGGTAACACGAGATCGACAGTGGCGAGATCGGCTGGCAGAAACCCTTCCGGTTGCGACGTCTTGATTACAACGTCCGGGCCCTCAGCGGTTACCGACACGATGCTGGAGCTCGTCGCGCCTTTCAAAGCATCGGTGAGAATGGACGCGGCCAAATCGCTGGTGAGCGGCGTGCCGTCGTGGAAATAGACCTTCGGACGCAATCGAAGCCGGAGGCCGAGGTTGTCAGGAAGCCAGGTCCAATTCTCGACCGCGCGCGGGAGGAGCCGTCCATCCCACGCGATGCCGAGCGGCGCCTCGACGGTGACGTTTCGAACAATTGCCCGGACTCCATCGCCCCCGGCGCCGCGTGGAATAGAGGCTCCGATGCGCAACACTGCCGGTGCTTCCCGAGTGTGATTGGAGGCGCCGCAACCGGTGAGACACACGACGGCAGAACTGGCGAGGACTGTGCGCCAGAGGACCGATGCCGAACGTGGCCGATACCAAAGAGTACTCGTAAGCACCTTCCTCTTAATCGAGTGACTCTAATGCGCACACCAACGGAGCAAACCGACGCTCGCCGACAGCAGAGTCGATGAGCCGACCGGACCTCCGTTCGCTACGAGCAGTCGCCGTCCCTTGTGCTGACGGCGAGGCCAGATGCGAGTTCAGCGGGACGGCAAAGCCCGTTGCCGTGGCTCCCCGGCGACGGGCTTGCTGCCACCGCTCGCTGTCTACTTCGTCGGTGTGGACGGCTCGTCGACGTAGAAGGGACACCGCGCGTGTGGGTTCACCTTCTTCGTTCCGGCCTTGACGACCTGAATCTTCATCGCAACTCTCCTCAGTTCTTGAAATCCTTGACGATGTTCTCGTGTCGCGACTACCGCAGCTGATCGACCACGACGTCCACTAACCAGGGCCGCAGCGTTCCCTTCTTCTTCGCGTCCTTCCGCCCTTTCATGGCTTTGCCTCCTCTGAATGATTGCTTCTCTCACGCGCGTCGGGCTCTATCCCGACGCGCTGCGGCTCGACTTGCTACGAGCCCCCAACGCGCAAACAACGCGCGTCGGGGACCCCGCCGCCCGCTCGCCGCGGCCACGGGCGCTCCGCTGAGGTGCACGCAGGGCCTCCACGCCCCGCGCCCTCACGCTCTGTTCATCCAGCCAGCGCTGGCGCCATCTCGCGCGCAGCTTGGTGCGCCAGCGCCGCGAGGCTCGATTCGAAACTTGGTTTGTGACAGTTCGGTTTGTTCATGTCGCTCAGCTCGCTGTGCGACGCTACGCTGCAGCCGCCGGCGCAGACGGGGATGAACGCGCAGTCGTTGCACTCCTTCCACGCCGCGAGCCTCTCGAAACGCTCCGCCGCGCGATTTCGCCACTCCTCCTCGCGTCCGTCGATGTGCCCGGTCGACGTCGTGGACTCACCAGCGAATCCGGGACAGGCGTACATCGAGCCGTCGGGGCCGATCGTGTGTGCGTGGCGCTTGTGAATCTCGCACGGCCCCATGTGGACGCCGTCCACGGTGCGAAAGCCGCGCGCGATAGTCTCTTCACGGAGGTAGGAGATCTTCTCGTCCAGAAACGAGCAGTTGCTGCAGGCGTTCGTGCCGGTGCCCGCGGCGGTCATGCAGCTTCCGTTGAGCGGCTTGCCCGACGTCCCGACCGCGGTCAGGGGGATGTACCCTTTGGGTTTCTGAGCTCGGGCTTCGCGGATGATCGGCTTGAACGCGACTTTCGCGAGCTTGTCGGCGAATTCCTGCTCGCGGAGGAAGTCGAGCAGCGCCGGATAGCTATCGACCGACGATTCGTCGAAGTTCCCGCCGATCGAGATCCGGCACTTGTGCGCGACCTGTCGGATGTTGTTGACAATCCTGTCGAACGTCCCCTGTCCACCGCGGAGCGGCCGCATCCGGTTGTGCGTCTCCCGATCGCCGTCGAGCGTGACCTTCACGCCGTTCAGCCCGAAGGGGAGCAGGCGATCGACGATGTCGGGAGTCAGCAGCAACCCGTTCGTGATGATGTTGATCAGCAGGCGCACGCCCCGCGCAGAACAGCTCGCCGCGACGCGCTCGGCCAGGTAGTAGAGGACCGGCAGATTCAGCAGAGGCTCGCCGCCGAAGAACGTCAGGACCATGCTCTCCGGCGAGACGGCGTCGAGCCGTCCCTCGGTCCAGCTCGCAACTCGCTCGGCGGTCTCGAGCGACATCTTCACGGCATGCCTGTTGTAATCACCATGGTCTCCCTGGAGGCAGTAGTCGCACGCGAAGTTGCACTGCAGCGTCGTCAGAACCGTGACCCGCAGCTGTTCGCACGACTCCCGGAACTCCCGGAAGAACTGCTCGAGCTGACGCCGGTCCGACTCACGGCTTTCGACGATGAAGCCGTTTTCCTGGAGCGTCGCGAGCGCCTCGGTTTCCTCCGCGCTGAACGCGTGGTCACCGGCGCCCACGCGATCCAGCACGTCTGCGACATCTCGTGAGACAATCAGCTGCGCATCCGTGAAAGTGTTCATCAGGAACACCTCGTTGCGGTCCTCGAGGGGTACACGAACGTTGAACATCGAGGGCTGCATGGCACTCCTCTCCGGATAACCTCAGATCGCGTGAATGGTGTGAGCTCGGGAGAGCCGCGTAAACTCCGGCCGTCGATCACAAAAAACTGCAACCGATATTCCGATGTGACGAACGACTGTCCAAAGAGTCACATCGCGACAGACGAACGCGCGTCAACGTCGGAAATACCCAGCCGTCGAACGGACTCTTTAGGACGTTGACATCACCACTGACTGCGCCACCAACCCGCGGTGAGTGTTACGAGTGGAGGCGCGCCGGCCAATGGATTGGCCTGTTCGGTCAATGGATTGGCCGATTCTCGGATCGCGCCGAGCAGAGCGGCCAATGAACGGCCTGATTCTGCAGCGCCGATCCTACACTTCGCGCGCACAATCTCAGCAGTAACTCGCCGTCGCTCACGTGAATCCGTCCGCGAGCTTCCCGCCTCCGCTCGCGCTAATCCGACCCGCAAGTCGGCGTGCGGAGGCGGGCGCGGCACGCTAGAAAGCAAAGCTCGTCAGTAACGTGAGTCACGCTCCTCGAAGCTTGCGGGCGAGATCGCTGAGGCCCAGACGGGACATCTTATGTTTCAGCGTGCTGAGCGGAATACCAAGGTATCGAGCGGTCGCCGTCACGTTCCAGTTGCCCTTCTCCAGCGCTCGCAGGATAAAGTTGCGTTCGAACGTGTCGAGCGCCTCCTGAAAGAGGGCGTCGGGAATCGTCGGCCCGGCATCGAGCTTGGCGAAGTGGTACTCGAGTGGCAGATCCTCGTCCGTCACCCACTCTTTGTCGCTCACGGCGACGAGACGCTCGATCAGGTTCTCGAGCTCACGGATGTTCCCAGGCCACCAGTAGGACGCCAGAATCCTGAGTGCCGAGTCGGAGATGCCACGGACCGGCTTCCTGAACTTGGAGCGGTAACGCTCGAGGAAAAGGCGTGCGAGTTCGGGAAGATCTTCGATTCGATCGCGAAGGGGCGGCATTCGAATTGGAATGACGTTGATGCGATAGTAGAGGTCCTCTCGGAACCGCCCCTCCTTTACCGCCTTTTCGAGATCGACGTTCGTCGCGACCACGAGACGGAAGTCCGTCCGTATCGGCTTCGCGCCTCCCACCCGCTCGATCTCTCCTTCCTGGATCGCGCGCAGCAGCTTGGCCTGCAAATCGAACCGCAGGTCGCCGATCTCGTCGAGGAACAGCGTTCCTCCTGCCGCCAGCTCGAACTTTCCAAGCTGCTGCTTGTGCGCGCCCGTGAAGGCGCCACGTTCGTGTCCGAACAGCGTGCTTTCGACGAGCTCGTGCGGGATGGCTGACAGGTTTACCGCGATGAACGGCGCCTCGCCGCGGCCCGATTCCCGGTGGAGGAGTCGCGCGAGCAGTTCCTTTCCGGTTCCGCTCTCTCCGAGGATCAACACCGTCGCCGACAACTTCGCCACTTTGTGAACGAGATCGACGATGTCGCGAATCTGCTTGCTCGGGCCGATCAGGAACTCGCGCTCGCCCTGCTCGGCGACCTGTGCGCTGAGCGTGATCACCTGACGATTCAGATCCTGACGCTCGCACGCATTTCGTACGAGCGACCGGAGCTCGTCGTAATCGAAGCTCTTGGTGATGTAGTGGTAGGCGCCGTGCTTCATCGCCTGCACGGCCGTCTCGACCTCGTTGATGGCCGAGATCATGATGCATTCGAC
Organism: Acidobacteriota bacterium; assembly: GCA_046727175.1. GTDB lineage: Bacteria > Acidobacteriota > Vicinamibacteria > Vicinamibacterales > 2-12-FULL-66-21 > JBKPCD01. Next base: position 63,799 of record JBKPCD010000092.1, read on the forward strand.
GAGGCTGTAGTTCTCCTTGACGATGCGGAGCACGTCGAAACCGCTGATGCCGGGCAGACGGACGTCGAGGAGCACGAGGTCGACGTCTTCCTGTTTCAGCAGTGCCAAGGCGGATTCGCCGCTCGACACGGTCAGGACGCGATAGTCCCGCCGCAGGATCGCGGCAATGGTGTCCCGCATTCCCTGGTCATCGTCGCAGATGAGGATTGTTTTCGAAGTCGCCGCCATCGCGAGGTAATGGACGGCCATTGTATCAGGCCGCCGCCTCGTCCGGCTTCCGGTGACATTCAGCTTTAGGCTCATGGCTTTCGGCTTTGGGCCCGCAGCAAGTCGTCGCGCGTTGCTCCGACGAGAACTCAATGAAAGAGGAACTTGCACAACTCATTTTCTGATGGTGCCATTCGACAAGGCACGCCCAGAGCCGTGGGCCTCGAGCCGCTTGAGACACCTCCGTCCCATTGACACTCCCAGAACCGAACCGGTAAGGTACGGCGGTTGTGGTCCTTACGGCTATCGCTGTTCTAGGTCTCGTCGTCGCGCTGGCTGCGCTGACGACGGTCCGGCGCCTGTCGCGCAAGCTCGAGGCGTTGACCCAATCGTACTGGGAGCTCCGTTACGACTACACCCGGCTGCGCTCCCAGGTTGCACGGCTGGACCCAGCCGAGGCCGACGAGCAGGAGCCTGCGGCACAGTCCCCAGCGCCGCCGTCGGTTTCCTTCGTCCCGCTCTCGGCCATCCGACGCAAGGGTCAGTGACTTTCCGCGTATGGCTAATGAATACGATGTTGTCGTGATTGGCTCCGGCACGGGCGGCTACGTAGCGGCGATCCGTGCGGCGCAGCTCGGCCTCCGCACCGCGGTCGTCGAGCGCGCGCCCACGCTCGGCGGCACCTGCCTGAACGTGGGCTGTATTCCAACCAAGGCGTTGCTGGAGCACGCGCATGCGCTGAAGATCGCGCAGGACTGGAAGGAATGGGGGCTTACGATCGGGGGAGCAGCGATTGCGCTCGACATGGCGCAGGTGCAGGCGCGCAAGGACAAGATCGTCAAGGGGCTGACCGGCGGCGTCGAGCTGCTGTTCAGGAAGAACAAGATCGACTGGATCAAGGGAAGCGGACGCCTGACCGGCAACGGAAAGGTCGAGATCACTGATGGTCAGAAGCAGACGCTCACGGCCAAGAAGGAAATCATCGTGGCCACCGGCTCTGAGCCGCGCAGCGTCCCTGGAATCACGATCGATCGCAAGCGGATCGTCACCAGCGACGAGGCGGTGAGCCTCAAGGATGTTCCCAAGTCCGTCGCGATCCTCGGAAGCGGCGCGGTGGGCGTCGAGTTCGCGTCGATCTTCCGGCGATTCGGGAGTGATGTCACGCTCATCGAGCTGTTGCCGCGGCTCGTCCCGATCGAAGACGAGGCGGTTTCGACGGAGCTCGAGAAGGCATTCAAGAAACAGGGAATCAAGGTGCTGACCGGGACGAAGGTGACGTCGGCGAAAGTCCTGGCGGACGGCGTGGAGCTCGAAGGCCAGACGCCAGACGGCAAGTCGATGAAATCGAAGGCGGACTACCTCTTGGTCGCGACGGGACGCGGTCCCGTGACGTCACGGCTGGGCGCCGAGGACGTCGGGCTGCGAATGGACCGTGGATACATCGTCGTCGACGATCAGTATCGGACCAGCGTCCCGGGCATCTCTGCCATCGGTGACGTGATCACGTTCGAGAAGCCCGGCCACGCACAGCTCGCACACCTCTCGTCGGCGGAGGGCATTGTCCTCGCCGAGCGAATCGCCGGAAGAGAGGATCGTCCGATCAACTACGATCACGTGCCGGCGTGTACGTACTGCGATCCCGAAATCGGCAGCGTGGGCTTGACCGAGACGGAAGCGCAGGCGCGTGGGTACGACGTCAAGGTTGGCAGCTTCAAGTTTGGCATCCTGGCACGCGCACGGATCGCCGGGGAGACCGAAGGATTCGTGAAGATCGTGTTCGACACGAAGTACGACGAGGTCCTCGGGGTCCACATGATCGGTCTGCGTTCAACGGAGCTGGTCGCCGAAGCGACGCTGGCTCTGCGTCTCGAATGCACCGTCGAGGAGCTCGTGCGGACGATTCATGCGCACCCCACGATGTCGGAGGCGGTCGGGGAAGCCGCGCACGCGGCGCATGGCGCCCCTATTCACGCATAGCGCTCGAGAGGTTCACCGTCGAAGGTTCGATGATGGTCACAGCTGCACCCACTGCCCGTCCTTCCGAGGCGCTCAGCAGAAACCAGCTTCTCGAAATGTATTACTTCGCGCGGCTCGCGCGCGACATCGAGGAGCGGCTGGTCATCCTGTTTCGTCAGAGCAAAGTCGTCGGTGGGCTGTATCGCAGTCTTGGCCAGGAAGGTGAGTCCGTCGCGACCGCGTACGCGCTCGAGCGATCGGATGCCGTTCTGCCGCTCATCCGCAACATGGGCACGTGGACGACGATCGGCGTGCGCCCGAAGGAGATCTTCCTTCAGTACATGGCGAAGGCCGACTCGAACTCGCGTGGCCGGGATCTGAACATTCACATCGTGAACCTGCCGGCGTGGACGCGGAACGGCCACGACAGCGGATCGCCTGACGAGCCGGTCGTCGTGGGACCGATCAGTATGCTGGGTGACTCGATCCCCGTCGCCGCGGGGATTGCGATGGGCGCTCGCATGCGCGGCCGGACGCTCGTCACGATGGCCTGGATCGGTGACGGCGCCACGAGCACCGGCGCGTTTCATGAAGGCCTGAACTTCGCCGCCGTGCAGAAGCTACCGGTAATCGTCGTCGCCGAAGACAACAAGTACGCGTACTCGACGCCAATCTCGAAGCAGATGGCCATTCGCCGCATCGACGAGCGCGCGGCCGCCTACGGCATACCGCACGAGATGGTGGACGGCAATGACATGCTCGCTGTCTACGACGTCGCCAAGCGCTTCGTCGATCGCGCGCGGGCGGGCACCGGAGCCGCGCTCATCGGCGTCGACACGATGCGCATGCAAGGGCATGCACAGCACGACGACGCGCGCTACGTGCCGAAGTCGATGCTCGAGGAGTGGGCGGCGAAGGATCCAATCGCGCAATACCGTCGCCATCTCCTCGATACCGATGTCGGCACCGAAGGCGAGCTCGACGACATTGACGCGATGACGAAGAACTACGCCGCCGAAGAAGCGCGGATTGCCGAGGAGTCACCGATGCCCGACCCGGCCACGGTGACACGCGGCGTCTACGCCGGTGACGATTTTGCGGAGCCGAGATTGGAGTTCGTGAAGTCGCCCTTCGGGCGCTGACCAAGATCAGGAGGCGTCCTTCAACAGGAGATCAGGAGATCAGGAGGAATCTTTTCAAAGACAAAACTCCTGATCTCCTGGTCTCCTGTGCGAGTTCGCGAGCGTTCGCCGATGGCTGTCATGACCTATCTTGAAGCGATACGGAGCGCGCTGTTCGACGAGATGGCGCGCGACGAGCGCGTGTTCGTGCTCGGCGAGGACGTGGGCGTCTACGGCGGCGCGTTCAAGGTGACCGACGGGCTGCAGGAGCGTTTCGGCGAGGGTCGAGTCATTGACACGCCAATCTCCGAGGCGGCGATCGTGGGATCCGCGATCGGTGCCTCGTACATGGGGATGCGGCCGGTTGCGGAGATTCAGTTCATCGATTTCATCGCGTGCTGCTTCGACATGCTCACGAACTTTGCGGCGACGAGTCGATACCGCAATGGCGCCGGCGTTCCAATCGTCATCCGGGGGCCGTGCGGCGGCGGCGTGAGCGGTGGTCCGTTTCACTCGCTCAACCCCGAATCGTTCTTCCTGAACACGCCCGGCCTCAAAATGGTCGAGCCGTCGACCGCCTACGACGCCAAAGGACTGCTGAAGGCGGCGATTCGAGATGACGATCCGGTGCTCTTCTTCGAGCACAAATATCTCTATCGGCGGATCAAGGACGACGTTCCGGATGACGATTACGTCGTGGCGATCGGGAAGGCTGCGGTCCGGCGCGTCGGATCGGACCTCTCGATCGTCACGTTTGGCGCGATGGTGCACACGGCGCTCGATGCGGCGGCCCAACTCGCTGCAGACGGCATCGAAACCGAAGTTCTCGACCTGCGGAGCCTGGCGCCGCTTGATCGCGACGCGGTTCTCGCATCGGTCTCGAAGACCAGCCGCGCTCTTCTCCTGCACGAGGCGACACTCACGGGCGGGATCGGCGGCGAGCTCGCGGCGATCATCGCGGAAGAGGCGTTCGAGTACCTCGACGCGCCTGTCATGCGTGTCGCATCCGTTGACACACCGCCACCGTACGCGCCGTCCCTCGAAGCCGCATTCCTGCCCGGCGTCGAAGGGGTCGTGGCCGCGGCAAAGCAGTTGGTCTCGTATTGACGGAGTCTCACCAGTATGGCCACCAACGTTGTGATGCCCCAGATGGGGGAATCAATCGCGGAGGGGACGATCGTCCGGTGGATCAAAAAACTCGGGGATCAGGTCGATCGCGACGAACCGCTGTTCGAGATCTCGACCGATAAGGTTGACGCGGAGATCCCGTCGCCGGCGGCTGGCATATTGACCGATATCAAGGCGAAGGAAGGAGAGACCGTTCCCGTCAACAGCGTCGTCGCCGTCATCGGGGCAGCCGCAGACGTATCGAGCCCCGATACCTCGGCACCCGCTGCAGCGCCACCCTCGACCGACGGTGGATCAGCTCCGTCGAATCGGCTGCCTGAAGCGGCGGTCGGCCAGCCGGAACGTGCGCAGCCGGCGGCCGGGGCGATGCGGCCAGCAGGCGAGCCGCGAAGGGGCGAAGTGACGCCCAAGGACGATCTCAGACGGCAGAAATCCTCTCCGCTCGTCAGGCGGATCGCGAAGGAGCACGACGTCGACATCGCGGAGATACGAGGGACGGGGATCAGCGGCCGCGTGACCAAGCACGACATCCTCGATTACATCGAATCCGGCGCCGCGAAAAAGCAAGCTGCAGCGCCTCCAGCACCCGGCCCTGCGTATCGCCCCGGCGAGAACGTCCAGATCGTGCCCATGAGCGTGATGCGCAAGAAGATCGCCGAGCACATGGTGCTCAGCGCGCACACATCGCCGCACGTCTACTCCGTCTACGAGGTGAATTTCGCGAGAGTCACGGCGCTCAGGAACAAACGCAAGGCGGAATTCGAGGCGGCCGGCGCGAAGCTCACGTTCACCGCGTTCATTGCGAAGGTCGCCGTCGACGCGCTGCGCCAGTTTCCGATCGTCAACGCCTCCGTCGATGGCGACAACATCGTGTACAAGAAGGACATCAATCTGGGGATTGCCGTCGCCCTCGAGAACGGACTCATTGTTCCCGTCATCCGCAACGCGGACGAGAAGAACCTGCTCGGCCTCAGTCGCGCCATCAACGACCTCGCATCCCGCGCGCGATCGAAGAAGCTGAGTCCGGACGACGTGCAGGGCGGCACGTTTACAATCACGAACCCGGGCATCTTTGGTGCGTTGTACGGTCTTCCATTGATCAATCAGCCGCAGGTTGCGATCCTGGGCATCGGAGGAATCGAGAAACGTGCGGTGGTCATCGACGATGCCATTGCGATCCGACCGGTGTGTCACATCACACTCGGATACGACCACCGCCTGATCGATGGGGCCGAAGCCGGCCGGTTTCTTTCGTTCGTCAAGGAACGTCTCGAGAACTTCGACGAAGGATGGATTTGAATAAATCACCCCGGCATGAGCTCGAGATCCGACGGCTCGGTGTGATGAAGTACGCCGATGCGCTCGAGTTGCAAGCGAATCTCGTCGAGGAACGGAAGGCCGGAAGGATTCCCGATCAGCTGTTGTTGTTGGAGCATCCGCCCGTGATCACGCTTGGCGTCAGGACACGTAACAATCGATCCCACGTGCTCGCGTCGCCACAAACGCTCGAGGGCTACGGGATCGAAGTATTCGAAACCGGTCGGGGCGGTGACGTCACGTACCACGGCCCGGGTCAGCTCATCGGGTATCCAATCGTCGATCTCAAGCCGGACCGCTGCGACGTTCATCGTTACGTCAGGGACATCGAGGAAGTCATGATCCGCGTTGCCGGATCCTTTGGTGTGACCGCACACCGGTCTGAAGGGCTGACCGGCGCGTGGGTTGGCCGCGCGAAGCTGGCTGCCATTGGCGTCCGAATCGCGCGCTGGGTAACAAGCCACGGGTTCGCGCTGAACGTGACTACCAATCTTCGGGCGTTCGACTTCATCGTGCCCTGCGGACTGACGGATCGCGGTGCGACCTCCCTCGAGAAGCTCCTCGGACGGCCGGTCGAGATGGCCGACGCCGAAGACGCGGCCATCAGGGCGTTTGCGGCGACGTTCGAGCGGCACGTCGTTTCAGGCCTGCGAACGGCCGCTGCAGGTCCAGCGTAAGTCTCTACGAACATTCCGTTTATTTCGAATACTGCCAGTAGCCGCGATCCGAGGGTCCGACGCGAACACTGGCTGCCCCTGATCGTGCGTGCCGCGCGCAAGCAAGGATGGAGTGGGATTCCCACGGCCCGAACGAAACCCCTGAGACAACCGGGCGAGCGCCGCGAATACACAGCAGAAGCGAACGAGCAGCGAGCGAGCAGCTGGACCGGAGCGGGGCGGAGGGGTCCCGCGAGCGAGGGCGATGGGGGGCCGGCGGGGGCGAAAAGCCCCTCGGACTGAGGATGCCATCGGAATAACACCCGGCAGTGTGGTGTTGTGTCCCATACGGGAGGCCCTGAATGCGTCAGTCGAGCTCCGAACGGGAGCTAATCGATCGGATGCAGGCCGGGGACTCCGCCGCCGTGGCCGAGCTGGCCTCGACCTACGGGCCGCGGATTCATCAGCTTGCGTTCCGTTATGTCAAGAATTGGGAAGATGCCGAGGAAGTCACGCAGGATGTATTGCTGAAGGTCTATCGGAAGATTGCTGCATTCCGCGGTGACGCGGCGCTGTCGTCCTGGATTTATCGCATCACGTTCAATACAGCAATGTCCCGGTTGCGGACGGCGCGCGCGAGCCGTACTGCGGAGATGCGAAAGCATGAGGCCACGCACGGACTGAATCGTGATCCGCAGCCGCAGGAACCAGCGGACTGGTCGTCGCTCGCAGACGATCACGTGTTGAGAACGGAGATGCGTGATCAACTGATTCAGGCGCTGACGCATCTGCCGACCGTTTATCGCGTCCCGGTCATCCTGCGAGACATCAACGGCCTGTCGACCGAGGAAGCGAGCGCTATTCTTCGAGTCAAGCCGCAGACACTCAAGTCGCGTCTGCACCGCGGCCGTCTGATCCTGCGCGAGCACCTCGCGGAATTCGCGGGCGGCGTGATGCTTCACGCACGGGAGACGGTGAACTGAGATCGATGAATTCACCGTAAGTCACCCAACGCGTTTTCCAGCATCGTCCGTTCCTGACGCGTCAGTGTGGGTTCCACGACGCGGCTGATACCGCCAGAACCCAGCTCCACGGGCAAGGCCACCACGCCGCCCCGCTCCTGCGCCACGAAACACGAGAACCGGCGACGGGCGCCGCGCGCCATCGCTTCGACGACGCGCGCGGCCGCCGATCCCAGTGCGTAGGGCCCGGGAGGCCAGAGTCCCGGCAGCCGGGCACTGAGTGCCGCGATGACGTGGGGCGGCAGCTGCGAGCTTACGGGGATCCCTGACGCGGTTGCCTCTTCCCAGGCAATCACCGCCGCGCGTGGCGGCACGCCCAGGACCCGCAGCGATACCTCGACGCCGCTCGCGTTCAGCATGAGCCCGGTCATCGCGCGGATCGCGGATTCCAGCGCGAGCGGCGCGCTGCCGAGCACGCGCGAGCGCGCCGTGTGCAGCTCGCCGACACACCGGTCGATCAGCTCGCGTTGCATGGCACCGGCGCAGACGATCGGCGCGGCCTCCTCCGCGCGCAAGATCTGTCGCGCAATCGCCAGCCCATCCTCGCCTGCGTGCTCCTTCTCGCTGGCAGCCGCGTCTGCCAACACGATTACGTCAGCGCCAATCGCCGCGTTGATCGATTCGGCGGAGGTCACTCGTGTGCTGAAGCCGTCGATCGGGGAAGACTGCCGGATGTCGAGCGCCTTGCCTTGCGCGACCTGGCCGTGGGGATCGATGAGCCGTACTTCGCCGACCCGATCGAGCCGCGCGAGCGTGTGCGCGATGGCGCCGCCCAACGCGCCGCTGCCGACGATCGCGATGAAGCCCATCGGAGTCTTTATTTTATCCGGGGGACTGCGTCCGCCGGACCCCCTATCCCACTCCAGCACGCACAATACGCGCGGTGGGGACCCCGGCCTCGCCGTCGCTCGCGGGGACCCCATGATCCGCTCCGCTCCGAGGGTCCCCGGCGCGCGTTCTCTGCGCACTGGGGCGGGGCGGCTCTCTCGGCTGAGATCGTTCGCGTCTTGGTCACATCGTCCGCGCGTCATAGTGCGACCAAGTGCTGACTTTCATAAATACGGTGGCATTCGGCCGGCGATGCATCCCCGCTGGCTGCGTTGCTCCTCCCTCAAATACTGCCCGGTATTCTCGGTCGTCGCGCCTTGCCAGCGTGGCGCCTCGCCGCCCTCGATGCGTCACCGTATTTATGAAAGGCAGCACTAAGTCGCCCTTGAAAATCTGTGCCGACCGAGTAGTACACTCGCAAAAAGGCATCAAATCGATGATTACGCAGAAAGACGTGACGAATGCCGGTGCGGGCCGAGGGAAGATCGCTGCCGACAAGGTTGCGGTCGTGACAGGTGGTTCGCGCGGGATCGGGCTCGCGATCGCCGAAGCGCTCGTTGTCTCCGGCGCGCGGGTCGTCATCACGGGCCGGGACGACGGCGCGCTGGCGGACGCCGTGCGTCATGCGTCACTGACGAGTGAGTCCGGCGCGGTGCATCCGGTGCGTGCCGATGTGCGCGATCCGGGTGATGCGGCGCGCGCGATTGACGAAGCCGTCAGCAGATTCGGCGGTCTCGACATCCTCGTCAACAACGCCGGTGTCGGTCGATTTGCGAACGTCGCCGAGACATCAGCAACGGAATGGCAGGAGGTCATCGACACGAACTTGAGCGGCGTCTTCTACTGCTGCCACGCGGCAATTCCGCGGCTGCGTCAGCGTGGTGGCGGCTGGATCATCAACATCAGCAGCCTGGCGAGCAAGAACCCCTTCGCTGGCGGCGCCGCGTACTCGGCGACGAAGGCGGGCCTCAATGCATTCACCGAAGCGCTCATGCAGGAAGTGCGTTACGACAACATCCGCGTGAGCTATATCCTGCCCGGCTCCGTTGCCACCGGATTTGGCGGCCGCGGATCGAGCGGCGACGCGGAGTGGAAGCTTGCCCCCGAAGATGTCGCTGAGTGCGTGATCGATCTGATTGCGCATCCAGCGCGCAGTCTGCCGAGCCGAATCGAGTTGCGACCGTCACGCCCGAAGAAGTAGCGGCTCATGGCTCGGGCTTCCGGCTTTAGGTGATGTCGGCGCCCCAAGCCCAGAGCCTTGAGCCCTGAGCCGGTCTCCTCCGTTCTGAGCGCGGCGATCGGATCGAGGCGAGTCGCGGCTCCACGATCACCGCCGTGGAGCCGGAGGGTCAGTCGTCGAACGATGAACCGAATCTCCTGCAGGGCATTCGGCAGGGGGCCGGACTCCGCAACATGACCACCCGCGAAGCCAATATAGGTCGGCCAAGTATAATCGCGCAGCAATCGGCCCGGCATTTTCGCGGAGCCGCACACTTCTCAAGGGCTTAAACGGCTCGCAACGAGGACTACCGACTCGTTATCGAGGAGCGGGCAAACGGGCTAGGCGCGCCACCGGCTCGCCCGGCTGGAGCGGAGCGGGGCGACGGGGCCGGGGTGGAGGTGGGGGGTCCGGCGGGGCGAAGCCCCCCGGTCAGGAATGGAACAGACAGTCGCGCACTTCAACATCCTCGAGCGGCTTGGTGTCGGTTCGCTCGGCGAGGTGTATCGCGCGCGGGACACGAAGGTCGGCCGCACGATTGCGCTCATGGTCCCTCCGCGCGATCTCTCGTCCGACGACCGTCGCCGGGAGCGGTTTCTGCGCCACGCCCGCGCTGCGATGTCGCTGAATCATCCGAACATCGCGATGCTTTTCGACGTCGTCGAGGTGGACAACCGCCTCTACCTCGCGTACGAGTTCGCCGCCGGCCCCTCGTTGAGGCAGGAGATCGGCGACAAACCGGTGAACATGCGACGCGCGATCGAGCTCGCCGCGCAAGTCGCAGACGCGCTTGCGGAAGGGCACGCACAGGGCTTCGTTCATGGCGACATTCGGCCCGAGAACATCGTGGTCACATCGAAAGGCAGCGCGAAGATCCTGAACTTTGGCATGGTGCCCTGGACGTCGGGCGGTGCGGCACGCCAGCGCGCCGTGATCTCTCCCGGAACGCTCATTGGCCAGGAGATCGAGGTTGCCGGTTATCTGTCACCCGAGGAGGCGCTCGGGCGCGACATCGACGCGCGGGGCGACTTGTTTTCGCTGGGGACGGTCCTCTACGAGATGCTGACCGGCCGCAATCCGTTCGTAACGCCGGCGCCCGGCTCCACCGTCCGCAACGTGATCGACATGACGCCTCTTCCGGTCGCCGTCATGGACTCGGAGTTTCCACTGGAGCTCGACACGATCGTGTCCCGCGCGATGTTGAAGGACGCGGCCTCGAGGTATCAGAACGCCGCAATGATTGCGTCAGACCTGCGAAAGATCGCGGTCGCCCTCGACGTCCAGTCGGGTGACGTCGTGCCCGCGCCGCTGATTCCCATCGAAGAGGATCGACGAGGTGGACGATGGTGGATTGCCCTGCTCGTTGCGGCGGGAGCGGCCACCGCGTGGTGGTATTGGAGATGACGCTAGGCTCAAGGCTTTCGGCTATGGGCTTTGGGCCCGATCGAATCACTTGGCCTAAAGCCCTGAGCCTTGAGCCCAAAGCCGATCACGCGAGACACGCGTTCCACGCCTCGAGATCGATGTTTGCACCGGAGAGAACGACGGCGAGCCGTTGCTCCCGCACGTCGAGCGTCCCGGCGAGAATGCCGGCAACCGCCGCGGCACCCGCTCCTTCCACGATCAGCCGTTCATGCTTCGCAAGTCCTGCGATCGCCGCGCGCAGGTGGTCCTCGTCTGCCAGCGCGATCTGGTCGACGAGCGTGCGGACGATGTCGAACGTCACTGTGTCGGGATCGAGGTTGCCTGCGAGGCCATCTGCCAGCGTCGTACCGACGTCAATCTTTACGATGCGGCCGGCGGCCAGGCTGTGAGTGAAGGGCGATGAAGCCGCCATCTCGACGCCTGCGACTCTGACGCGCAGCCCCGGCTGGCGCGAGGCGATCGCCGTACCGCTGATCAATCCGCCGCCGCCGATCCCGACGGCGATGCAGTCGATGTCAGGCCGGTCTTCGAGGATCTCGAGCCCCACGGTCCCGGCGCCTGCAATCACGTCGGGATTCGCGTAAGCGGAGATGAAGAGCGCGTCGCCGGCGCGACCGTGTTCCTTCGCGCGCCACTCGGCGATGTCATAGTCGAGGCAGAGATGAAGCTCGGCGCCGAGCTCGCGAATGGCATCGAGCTTCGTTCGCGGGGCGTGTTCAGGCGCGTAGACGCTCAGTGAGATCCCCGCCGAACGCGCGGCGTACGCAAGCGCGCGGCCGTGATTTCCCGCGGAAGCCGTTACCAGCTTCTGACGTTGCGCGCCGCACGCGACCAGACGGCGGACGGCGTTGAAGGCGCCGCGAACCTTGTAGGAGAACGTCGGCTGAACCGTCTCCAGCTTCAGGAAGACCTCGCCTCCGGTGAGGCTCGAGAGCCAATCCGATCGTCGAAGCGGCGTGCGAAGCACGTGTCCGCGGACTCGTTTCGCCGCCGAGCGAATGTCGACGATGGTCAGAGGGATGGCGTGCACGCAATGTGGGTGGTAATGCGCGGCCGGGACGTCGTTCACGCAGTAGCGCCCAGGAGGATGTCCGCGAGCCTTGCGGCAAACGCCGATCGCGGCATCACGTCGTCGGTGCCCGCCTGTCGCGCCGCGTGGATCAGATCGGTGTGGACGTGCGAGACGAACCCGACCGTGCGAATCGATGCGAGCGACGGGTCACGCTTGAGCGAGGCGATCGTCTCGACGGGATTGGATTTGGCGCTGTCCAGGTCGAAGATCGCGAGCGCCGGGCGCAATGTGCGCGCGCGTTCGAGAATCTCCTGCGGGGTGCGAGCGAAGGTGATGTCGACGCCGGCCTGCCTGGCTGTTGCCCGAATCTTGGAACTGAAGAGCAGATCGTCGACTGCAACAAGGACCATAACCAGGCAATGATACTACCCGTAGATGGCGGATTGTAGATTGCCGATTGCGGATTGCTTGATCCTGGATTGTTGATCGTTGATTTCGATTGTGGATTGTCGCTCGAGTGGTTCGATTCGATACAGCAGTCTGGTGTTCGTGATCGCCGACACGACGAAGGTGCCGAGCAGACCGATAATGGCGACCGCGCCACCCACGTCGAAGAGCAGTTGTTGTGAGCCGAAGATCGTCACGTGCGACGAGCGGAGCAGCTGCAGCGTTCCAACCGCGACGAGAATTCTCAGCTCGGTCGGACCGAACTTCCAGTAGGAGATTCGAAATGTACCGACGGTGTGCGTCGCGAGCGCGATTTCGATCGTCAGCAGGTAGTACGCGAGGAGGAAGCCCGCCCCGATTGCCGGGGTCATGAACCCTCCGAGGACGAGGCCCGCCGTGAGGAACAGAATCCCGAGCGCATCGAGCACGTGGTCGACGTAGAAGCCGTAACGCGGCCGTTCGTGCTTCCGCACGCGCGCGAGCGTTCCGTCCATGCTGTCGCCGAACCAGTTCAGGATGAGGAAGAACACCGCAACTACGAGACTGATGGGACGAGTCGATGCGGCCCAGTAACAGACACCCGTAGCGACCATTGCGAGCCCGCCGAGCGCGGTCAGGTAATCGGAGTTAATCGACGGCGGCAGGCGCTGTGCCATCCAGACGAGGCAGCGCTTCTCGACCGATGCCAGCAGGCTGGTGTGAATCCGGGTTTCTCGTGGGGTGGCCATGTCATTCCTCTCACCAGGTAATGCGAAAATGCCCTGGTTGGAGGCTCATACCGGCGAATGATCATCGAGACGCGCGTTGCAGGCCCGTTCAACAAGAACGGGTACGTGGTCGGCTGTGAAGAGACCAGAGAAGCGGTCGTGATCGACCCTGGCGACGAGGTGGATTTACTGCTGGAAGTCGTTGAGGACCAGCGCCTCTCTGCCCGATACATTCTTCTCACGCACGCGCATCTCGATCACATCACGGGCGTCGAACGAGCCAGGCAGGTGCTCGGCGCGCCGATCGGCTTGCATCGAGACGACGACTTCCTCTATCGCGGCGTCGTCGAGCAGGGGCTTGCGTTCGGCTTCCAGGTGAAGGCGCAGCCGCCGGTCGACTTTTTCTACGACGGCCCCGGACCGTGGCGATTCGGCCGCTATGGCGTTTGGGTCTATCACACGCCGGGTCATTCACCGGGCGGCGTGTGCCTGGCAATCGGCCGCGACGACGATCCGGCGCGGACCCTGTTCGTTGGCGACACGCTGTTCGCCGGCTCGATTGGCCGCCCCGATCTGCCCGGCGGGAACGTCGAAACGCTGTTGCGCTCGATAGGCGAAGTGCTCTTCACGTTTCCTGATGAAACGCCAGTGTACTCCGGCCACGGCGAGCCCACGACGATCGGCCGCGAGAAGCGCACGAACCCGTTCCTGCGGTGAAACGTCCACAGGCTTTTGGGCGCGAGGCTTTGGCTTTGGGCCTGCCAAGCAACTCCCCGCAAAGTGAATCGATGGACGTTCACCCGACAGTGAACCGAGCAACTCGCTTTCCCACACCCGCTTTTGGCAGTGGTCGACCAAAGCCTTGAGCCGAGAGCCGGTCTACGTTTGCGCGTGCGACACGGCGAACAGCACGCGTCCGACGCCGAGCCGATCGCCGTTCTTCAGCATGGCCTGCGTCACCCGGATTCCGTTCACGAACGTGCCGTTCGTACTATTCAGATCCACGACTTCGAGCTGGCTGGCACCTGCCGTCAGCCTGCAGTGCAGGCGCGACACCATCGCGGCATCCACGATGAAATCCGCGGCCGCCGCGCGCCCGATCGTCTTCAGGCCGCCAGGGAGCATGCGGAAGACGAACGGCGGCTCTGCATCGCGTTCCGTCTCAATGATCCACATGCTGGGCAGTCAACTCCTTCACTCTCGGGTGCACTACAGCTCCATCCCTCGTCAACAACGTCTCGCGCGTAATCTCGTCCTCGACGTTGATTGGCAGCGACGGCTGCTTCGCTCCTTCCTTGCCCAGCAGGTGCAGCAGAAATGTCGTGATGTTCTTCGAGTACATCTGACTCGCGTGATACGGAACCAGCGCGGGCGGATTCGTCGGGCCGATAATCGTGACGCCGTTGTGCGCGACGATCTCGTCCGGGCGCGTCAGCTCGCAGTTGCCTCCACGCTCGGCGGCAAGATCAACGACGACCGATCCTGCCGACATTGCTTCGACCATCTCGGTCGTCAGCAGAATGGGTGCCTTTTTACCGGGCACTAGCGCCGTCGTGATGACGACGTCGCTCGCGGCGACGACCTTCATCATCATCTCGCGCTGGCGCCGGTAGAACGACTCGTCCTGTGCCTTCGCGTATCCGCCCTTGTCCTCGGCATCCGTTGATTCGAGCGGCAGCTCGACGAAGCGCGCGCCGAGGCTCTGCACCTGCTCCTTGACAGCGGGGCGGACGTCATAGGCTTCGACCTTCGCGCCGAGCCGTCGAGCCGATGAAATCGCCTGAAGCCCGGCGACGCCAGCGCCCACGATGAAGACGCGCGCGGGAGACACCGTGCCGGCTGCCGTCATGAGCATCGGGAACATGCGAGGCAGGGCGTTGGCCGCGAGGAGAACGCCTTTGTAACCCGCGATGGTCGCCATCGATGACAACGCGTCCATGCTCTGCGCGCGCGTGATGCGCGGCATCAGCTCCATCGACAGCAGCGTGATCCCCGAGGCTGCGGCGTCGCGGATGGCTGCGGCAGCGCCCAGGGGATCCGCGAAGCCGATCGCTGCTTGTCCGCGCCGGACGGCGGCGTCGACTGGCGTCGCGCGAACCTGCAGGAGGACGTCCGCTGTCGCGAAAACCTCTTGGCGGGAAGCCACAGCTGCACCCTGCGCACCGTAGGCGTCGTCGAGGAAGCCTGCCGCACGACCGGCATCCTTCTCGACGACCACTTGCACGCCGGACTTGATCAGGGTGGCGGCGCCGGCGGGGATCAGCGCGACGCGTGTTTCTCCGGGCCAGGTTTCCTTGGGGACTCCAACTTTCATCGCGGCAGCCAGTCTAGTCGATCTCTCGCGTTACTGCGTTTTCTTCAGCCAGTCCGCGATCGCGACAGGGACGTCCGGGCTGATCGTCTTCTCCTGGAGATCGGGGTACTCCTGGACTTCACCGCTGGTCGCGCGGACGAGCAGGTGGTTGACGTCGGGGATGTGCACGACCTGAACGTCGCCGGCTTTCTTTCGCGCGCGCGCGAGCGCGGCGAGTTTCTCGGCATGCTCGGGCGCCACCTGCTTGTCGAGATCACCCTGCACGATCAAGATCGGCTGCCTGACGTGCGGCATCGTGCTCGCGGGGTCGAATGTCAACAGACTTCGAAACCACGGCGTGTCCGCCTGGCGCCTGACCTGCGGCGGCAGCGCATCCCAGCCTTTTTCGGTGACGACGGCGTCGTGGATTTTCTTCTGAAGAGCGATCTTCTCGTTGCGCTCCGACTCCGGCAGGTTCAGCAAATCGAGCTGGTGGCGCTGCTGCTCGAGAATCAACTCCGCCCCTGTCGTGCCGATCGAGGCTGCGAGCACGAGCGCAGCGATCTTCTTCTCGCGCGCCGCCGCCAGCATGGCAATTGCGCCGCCTTCGCTGTGGCCGACGATCGCAAGCCGCCTCGAATCGACGTCGTCGCGTCTCGCCAACCACCTGGTTGCGGCGATCAGGTCGTCTGCGTAGTCCGTCAGCGTGACGGTCTCGGTCCGTCCACCGCTCTGCCCCACGCCGCGCTTGTCGTAGCGGAGCACGATGAAGCCTCGTTCGGCCAGCGAGCCTGCGAGCTGACCGAAAATCGGGATGCCGGCGACCGTTTCATCGCGATCGATCGGGCCGGATCCCCCGACGAGCACCACCGTAGGATGACGCAGGCGCCCGACGCCCGGCGGCGTTGTCAAGGTGCCCGCGATGTTGAAGCCGTTCGCGTGGACGATGACGTCGGCATCGGTCGGATTGCGTGCCGAGACCGCGCGCACCGTGACGCTGGCGAGGTCATTCCGGATGACCGTCAGTGTGGCGGCCGGCATGTCGAGCCGCGCAAAGCGGTTGCGATCGTCGACGATGATGGTGGCGTCCACGGTCGCGCCGATGTTTTGAATCGTGACCGCGTACTTGCGCGTGGCAAGGATGCCACTCGGCGTCTTGAGCTGCTCCGCTGTGACGCTCCTGACCGCCAGCCTGACCTCACCCACCGGAGCGACGTAGAGCGGCAGCTCGGTTCCCGATTCAGCGCCCGAAAGCCGCGCGGCCAGCGCCTCGTACGCCGCGAAGTAGTTGTTCGGCAGGACGACGGTTCGAGCCGAGATCTGGTCGGTCTTCGACTGGGTCACGCCATTCTGCGTGATCTCGTTGACCGCCGTGGTGACGCCGAACGAGGTCGCGAGCTGCATCTTGCGATCGGGTTGCGTGGCCTCCACGCGTAACTCGGTCGGCTGCCAGTCGGCCGTATATTTCAACTCGAAGTGATTGATAGTCAGGTTGCCCATTCGACCCGTGGAGGTGATGACCCACGTCGACCCGGCCCGCGCAAGGCTCACGTTGACGCGTCCCGCCTCGGCCCCTTTGATGAACACCGTGTACGACGCGTCACCCACACTCGGGGCCGGCGTCGCCGAAGGCGCCTGCGCGCCCGCCGGAGCCAGAATTGAGAGCGCCAGAATCACGGCAGTACAATTGCGACAGGACAATGTCGGGCCCACCTGCATCTCTTCAGGATAACAGCAGCAAACGAATGTTTTCACCCGAACAGTACCGCGCGCTGCGGGAAGGCGCCGGCCTGATGGATCGATCGGATCGGGGGCGCCTGCTCCTGACCGGAGAAGACCGGCGCACGTATCTCCAGGGGCTGCTGACCAATGACATCGCGGCGCTCACTGCCGGGACCGGCTGTTACGCGGCACTCCTCACGCCTCAGGGCCGGATGATCGCCGACATGCGCGTCCTCGAGCTCGGTGATGCGATCGCGATCGATCTCGAAGGCTGTGTCAGGGAGACCGTCCGCGATCGGCTCGATCAATTCATCTTCAGCGAAGACGCGCAGGTTATCGATATAACGGATGCACGCGCCCAGCTCGGCGTGTACGGTCGATCCGCAGCTGCGGTCGTCGCGCAAGCGCTCCGAACCATCACACAGTTGGAGGATCGTGCCCCTTCATCGGCCGAGATCGAGGCGATGAGCCTTCACGCGAACGCGCGATGGGACCTCGATGGCAGCCCGATGGTCCTCGTGCGCAGCGACGATCTGGGGGTTGCGGGATTCGAGGTGTTCGCCGACAGCCCACGGGCAGAGGTAATCCGGCAAGCGCTTCACGCCGCTGGCGCTTCCGATGTCGACAGGGAAACGGCGGAAGTCTGCCGCATCGAGGCAGGCCGCCCGCTGTTCGGCGTTGACATGGATGAGGACACCATTCCTCTCGAGGCAGGCATCGAAGACCGCGCAATCAGCCTGACCAAGGGCTGCTACGTCGGCCAGGAGATCATCATTCGTGTGCTGCATCGCGGGCACGGCCGCGTGGCGCGCCGGCTCGTCGGTCTGACGCTGGAGGCAACCGATTCAGTGCCGGCGCACGGGGATGCGATTCGGTCCGGAGAGCGTGAGATGGGGCGCGTCACGAGCGCGGCAATTTCCCCGACGGTGGGACGCGCGATCGCACTCGGGTATGTGCATCGCGATTTCACTCAGCCGGGGACTGCGGTGAAGGTTGTAACGAGTCGGGGGGAGGAGATCGCGGCCATTACGGAGTTGCCTTTCGTTCGCGACGCCAATGTAGGGCGCGGTCTTCAGACCGCGCCGCGCGGCGGGGCTTAAAAAGCCCGCTCTACAGATTCCGAATGCTCCTTGTCACGATTCAATCAGAAAGAGACCCGCGAGAAAACGAGCACACCGAGCGTCTTCCATTCGCGCTTATGGACATCGGATCGCCAGGGTGCCCAACGACTGCCCGGTTTCAGAACGTCATTTATTTTCAGAAACAGGTCAGGCCTGAATATCAGCAATGCGCCATACGTAACCAACAACAGTGCCACTGCGAGAATACATGCCACCGCGAAGACGAGTTTCATGAGGCGCTCAGCATCTCTATCAATTCAGTGTCAGCTGGTGGAAAGGGCAGGGCTGACAGCTCCGAGCGATTCACCCAGCGCATTTCCTGCCCAAGCGCCGGATTTGGTTCGTTCAGCAGCTCGCAGCGCAGGAAGTGCAGTTCCACGATCCGGTCTGGATACTGATGGGTGACGCTCAGAATCTCCTCGCCAACCCGGGCGGCTGCGCCCAACTCCTCCTTAATCTCGCGCCTTAGGCATGCATCGTGGGATTCGTCCGCCTCGCACTTTCCGCCGGGAAACTCCCAGCAGCCTTCTAGATGGACCCCACGCGGCCGCCGCGTGACGAGGAAGGCATCGTCACGCTCGATGACGGCGGCTGTGACGACGATGCGACCGGTGACGGTGTCACCGGCCACGCTCGTTTTCCGGGTTGAAGGGATAAGCCGCGCAGCTCGATCGCATCGGGCAGAGCAGGCATTTCGGTTTCCGGGCGGTGCACAGGGTGGCGCCGAAGTCCATGAGCGCCTGATTGAAATCGAATACGTGGCGCATCGGCAGCACCGCACGCGATAGGTCCCAGAGATGCTGGCGCATGCTGTGGGATTTTGGGTTGCCACGCCCGACGAAGATGCGGAAGAGCACGCGGGCCACATTCGTGTCGAGAATCGCGGCGCGCTGGCCGAACGCAAAGCTGAGGACCGCGCCGGCGGTGTACGCGCCGATGCCTTTGAACGAACGCAACGTCTGTTCGTCGGACGGCAGCGCTCCGCCGTACCGGACGACCGACTCGCGCGCGATTGCGTGCAATCGCCTCGGCCGGATGTTGTAGCCGAGGGGCCGCCACGTTTCGATCACGTCGCCCTCCGAAGCGGCGGCGAGCGCTTCGAGCGTCGGGTACTTTTCCAGCCATTCCGAGTACTTCGGGAGGACGCGATCGACCTGCGTCTGCTGTAGCATCACCTCCGACACGAGGATGTGGTACGGGTCCGTCGTCTGACGCCACGGCAGGTCCCGGGCGTTGCGGCCGTACCACTCGAGCAGGCGGCGCCTGAACCGCCGTCGCTCGGGCGCAGGCGGGAGCGGCGGCGCGGCAGTCGGCCGGCGCCCGACGTTGCCGGTTCGTGATTGAGTCATCGGAAACGGAGCTCGCTACGAAAAACCACCGTCGCTGGTAGGATAATCGTTCTGTGAAAATCTACACGAGAACCGGCGATAACGGCGAGACGGCTCTTTTCGACGGGACTCGCGTCTCGAAATCGGATCGCCGCGTGGTCGCGTACGGCGACGTCGACGAGCTCGCCGCATGGATCGGGCTCGTGCGAGCCGCCGGTCTCGACGACGAGTTGAGCACGATGCTCGGGCGGATTCAGCGCGACCTCCTTGCGATCGGTGCGCGGCTCGCGGACCCGTCGCACAAGATTTCAGGACGCGTGACGAAAGCCGCAATCACCATCGAAGACATCTCTCGCATCGAGGGCTGGATCGATCAGCTCGATGCCGATCTGCCACCGCTGCGGAGGTTCATACTGGCCGGCGGGTCGATGACTGGCGCCGCGCTGCACGTCTCACGGACGATCTGCCGGCGCGCCGAGCGTTCGATGGTGCGGCTCGGTCGGGACGCGATCGAACCGGAGCTGTTGACGTACATGAACCGGCTTTCGGATCTGCTCTTCGTGATGGCGCGCACGACGAACTACCGCGCCGGCATGCCGGAAAGCGAGTGGTGAGCGATGTCGTCTCGGGCGCCTACGCGTATTGCCACCAGCTCGCGCGTGCGCACTACGAGAACTTTCCAGTGGCCTCGCGGCTGCTTCCTGCGGCCATGCGTCCGCACATCGCCGCAATCTATGCGTTCGCGCGCCGCGCCGACGACTTTGCCGACGAGCCCGGCCTCCAGGCTGATGAGCGATTGCGGTTGCTGGACGACTGGCTGACACGTCTGAACAGCGCTCGCGCGCCGGCTTCTCAGACGGCGGTCGACGCGACTGGCGACGACCTGATCTTCGTCGCGCTTCGTGAAACCATGCGAGTGCATCGCTTGCCGGCGAGCTTGTTCGAGGATCTGCTGAGCGCGTTCCGGCAGGACGTGACCACGCGTCGGTACAAGTCGTGGACCGACGTCCTGGATTACTGTCGGCGATCTGCCAACCCGGTGGGCCGGCTGGTGCTTCGGGTCGCCGGGCACGATGATCCGTCACTCGACGCGAGATCGGACGCCGTCTGCACGGCGCTTCAACTCACGAATTTCTGGCAGGACCTCGCGCGAGACTGGGCCAACGGCCGATTGTACGTGCCGCTCGAAGATCGTGATTGCGCTGGCGCGCGCGACGAGGATCTCGATGCGGGCAGGATAACGCCGGCATGGCGCCACGCGCTCGCCGAGTTGGTTCGCCGGACGCGCGCGCTCTACGCAGCGGGCCGTCCGGTGTGCGATGCGGTTCGCGGACGCCTGAGATGGGAGCTTCGATTCACCTGGCTGGGCGGTCAGCGGATCCTCGACAAGCTCGAGCGCGTCGGCTTCGACGTCTTCCATCAGCGGCCCACTTTGAGCCTGTGGGATGTCCCTGCTCTGGGACTGCACGCGCTCTCTTGGCGCGCCGGACTGATGACACGGACTGACGACTGACGCTGTCGACTGACGCTGTCGACTGAGACTGTCGACTGAGACTGCCGACTGAGACTGCCGACTGAAGACTGACGACTGTCGATTGTCCTGTTGTGCGCGACACGAACTTCTACTATTCGTTTCTGGTCCTGCCCGCGGAAAAGCGGCGTGCCATCATCGCGGTCTGGGACTTCTGTCGCGCCGTGGACGATGCGACCGATGAACTGGAGGAAAGGGATCCCCGATCGCCGGCGGCGGAGCTGGCGCGCTGGCGCAGTGAACTGGCCGCCTCGTTCAACGGCGGTCACCCGCAGACACCGCAAGGCCGCATGCTCGTGCCGGTGATCGCGCGGTTCCGGCTGCCCCGCGAGCCGTTCGAGTCGCTCATCGAGGGCGTCGAGATGGATCTTGGAAAACGCCGATACGAAACGTTCGACGATTTGTATCAGTACTGTATCCGGGTTGCATCCGCCGTCGGTCTCATCTGTCTCGAGATCTTCGGTTACGAAGAGGCTGCGTCGCGCCAATACGCGATTGACCTGGGTGTCGCGTTGCAGCTGACCAACATTCTCCGAGACGTTGCTGCGGATTTGCAGCGCGGACGCGTCTACATTCCGCAGGAGGATCTCCACGCGTTCGACTGCGCCGAGGACGATCTTCGACAGGAGGCCGCACTCCCCGGCGACGGCATTCGATCTCCCGCAGTCAAGAATCTGCTGCGGCATCAAGCGGGGCGAGCCAGAGACTATTACGCGCGGGCCATGCGCACGCTGCCCCGGCGGGATGCGCGCCGCCTCGTCGCGGCGGAGATCATGCGCGCGATTTACTCCGCCATCCTCGATCGCATCGAGCAGCGCGACTACGATGTGTTTTCTTACGTCGTACGTGTGCCCCGACCGCGGCGTGCCCTGATTGCCGCGTCGACCTGGGCCAGGACGCTGCTTCGCTCATGACCACGCCCGACGTCGTCATCGTGGGCGCAGGCTTCGCGGGTCTGAGCGCCGGCGCGGCGCTGTCCGAGGCCGGGGCGCGTGTGCTCGTGCTGGACGCGCGGCGGCAGCTCGGTGGGCGCGCGACCGCCTTCGTCGACAAGGTCACAGGCGAGCTCGTCGACAACGGACAGCACGTCATCTTCGGCTGCTATCGCGAGACACATCGGTTTCTGGAGCGTATTGGCGCAGACGCGAACGTGTGGCGCCAGCCGTCTCTCGCAATCACGTTCATCGACAGACTTGGCCGGCGCTCGTCGCTGCGCTGCCCACCGATCCCGGCCCCGCTGCACCTGCTTGCCGGCGTTCTCGACTGGGATGGGCTTCCCTGGCGCGACCGCCTGTCGGTGTTTCGCCTCGCGCGCCCGCTGCTGGCTGCGCGTCGAGCACTGAAGGACACATCGTCCACTCTTGCTCCGGCGGGCGAAACGGTCTCCGCGTGGCTCGATCGCCATCGTCAAGGCCGGAAGGTATGCGAGTGGTTGTGGCAGCCGCTCGCGGTCGCTGCGTTGAACCAGGCGTCCGATGAAGCGTCAGCGCTAACGTTCGTGCGCGTGCTCGCGGAGATGTTCGGTCCAGACGCGGACGCTGCCGCGGTCGTGCTGCCGATCGTCCCATTGAACGCGATGTACGGCGAGCCGGGGCGAACATATATCCACGAAAAAGGCGGCGATGTTCGCACAGGCGCGCTCGCGCGCGTCGTTTGCGAACGAGACAAGGTTGTTGCCGTCGACGTGCAGGGTGAGCGGATCGCTACATCGAATGTGATTGCCGCCGTGCCCTGGTTTGCACTACGGCCGCTGCTCGGCGGAACCCCGCCGCCGCCGGTCGAGGCAATTGTCGCGGACGCGGATCGCATGACGTCGAAACCAATCGTGACTGTCAACTTGTGGTACGACGCGCCGGTGCTCGACGAGCCGTTCGTCGGGCTGCCGGAGCGCACGATCCAATGGGTGTTCGACAAGCGACTGATTCAAGGGGGGGCGACGTCCCATCTGTCGCTCGTGTCGAGCGGCGCCGACGCGCTGGTCCACAAGGACGATGCGGCGCTGACAACTCTTGCGGTGAGGGAGATCGAAGAGGCGCTGCCCGCCGCTGGCCGGGCGCGGCTGACGCGAGCGACGGTCATTCGAGAGAAACGAGCGACATTCTCCCTCGCGCCAGGACAGCCGCCAAGACCGGGCACCGTGACGCCGCTCCGCGGGTTTTATCTGGCTGGCGATTGGATTGATACTGGACTGCCGGGCACGATCGAGAGCGCGGTGATCAGTGGGCACTGGGCCGCGGAGGCGGTGTTGAAATCGGTGGCTCGGTAGGTTCGCGCTGAGAGCAGGCTCTGGACTCAGGGCTTTCGGCTTCGGGCCTGTCGGGAAGGCCGCGAGCTACTGTATCGACGCGAGCTCACTGCCTCTCTGAACGGAGTGAGACGCGGCCCGAAACCAGTTGTTTTCAGGCGTGGCCAAAGCGCAAAGCCCAGAGCCATGAGCCAAGAGCCTGTTCATGACGTCGATCATCGTCCACTACCAGGAGATCGCGCTAAAGGGAAAGAACCGGCCGTGGTTCGTCACGCGGCTCGCGCGCAATCTGCGCGAGGCGACAGCGGATCTCGACGTGTCGAAAGTGCGCGTGCTCATGGGACGGATCGAGCTGGTGCTCGGTCCCTCTGCTGAGTGGCCGCAGGTGCGCGAGCGTCTGGCGCGCGTCTTCGGCGTCGCGAACTTCGCCAAGGCGGGCCGAACGTCGCTCGACGTCGACGCGATCGCGCGCGAGATCCTGAACGATCTCGGTCCGGAGAGCCCGCGTGCGTTCCGCGTGTCCGCGCGACGTGCCGACAAGCGCTTCCCGCTCACGTCCCCGCAGATCGAGCGCGAGGTCGGCGGCCGCATCAAGGAGGCGCGCGGCTGGAACGTCGATCTTTCCCACCCGGAGCTGACGATTCACGTGGAGGCGTTGACGAGCGAAGCGTTCTACTTCTTCGGAAAGGAGCCCGGTCCGGGCGGCCTGCCCGTCGGCGTCAGCGGCCGCGTGGTGTGCCTGCTCTCCGGCGGAATCGATTCGCCGGTCGCAGCGTGGCGGATGATGCGCCGCGGCTGCCGCGTGATCTTCGTCCACTTTCACAGCTACCCCATACTGTCGCGTGCCTCGCAGGAAAAGGTACGCGAGCTCGTCCGCCTCTTGACGGGTTTTCAGCTCCGATCGCGGCTGCTGCTCGTGCCCTTCGGCGAGCTTCAGCAGCGCGTCGTGCTCTCTGTCGCGCCGCCGCTGCGCGTCGTGATCTATCGGCGGCTGATGATGCGCATTGCCGAGGCCCTCGCCCGCACGCATCGGGCACAGGCCCTCGTGACGGGCGAGGTGGTCGGGCAGGTCGCGTCTCAGACGCTCGAGAACCTGACCGCGATCAACAGCGTTGTCACGCTTCCTGTCTTCCGGCCGCTCATCGGCATGGACAAGGAGGAGATCACGGACGAAGCGCGCCGCCTTGCCACGTATCCGATTTCGATCATTCCCGATCAGGATTGCTGCACTTTGTTCACCCCGCGTCATCCCGCGACAAAGGCGCGCCTTGACGACGTAGAGACAGCCGAAGCGGCGCTGCCGCTGCAAGAAATGATCGATGGCGCAGTGCTCTCGGCCTGGATGGAGGAGTTCCAGTTCCCTGTAATAAAATGAGCATTTTGCGTCGATGAAAAGGTGACATGGTGAAAATCACATCCGGCAAGCTTGAAGGCATGAAGGCTGTCTCCGACGACCGCGGCGTGATCGCGGCGGCAGCAATGGATCAACGCGGATCGCTCAAGACGGCGCTCGCGAAGGCGAGAAGTGGGGATGTCGGCGATCGCGAGATGCAAGAATTCAAGATTCTCGTGACGGAAGTTCTCACGAGGCACGCCAGCGCGATTCTCCTCGATCCCGAGTGGGGGCTGCCGGCGAGCAAGCGCCGTACGAACGACGCGGGACTGCTGTTGGCATACGAGAAGACCGGCTACGACAAAACCGGCCCCGGACGGCTGCCGGATCTCCTCGACGAGTGGTCGGTCCGCCGCCTGAAGGAAGCGGGCGCGGACTGCATCAAGATTCTGCTCTACTACACGCCGTTCGATCCGGAGGATGTGAACAACAAGAAGCACGCGTGGGTCGAGCGGATCGGCGACGAATGCCGAGCGAACGACATTCCGTTCTTCCTCGAGTTCGTCGGCTACCAGGAAGGGGCGGACGAAAAGGGTTTCGAGTTCGCGAAGAAGAAGCCGGAGATTGTGACGAAGAGCATGGCCGAGTTCACGAAAGACCGGTACGGCGTCGATGTCATGAAGGTCGAAGTGCCGATCAACATGCAGTTCGTCGAGGGCACGAGATCCTTTACTGGTCAGAAGGCGTACACGAAGCGCGAAGCGATGGACGCGTTTCGGCGCTCGGCCGACGTGGCGACCCGGCCGTTCATCTACCTGTCTGCCGGCGTCAGCAACGCCGAATTCACCGAGTCGCTGGAGCTCGCCGCCGAGGCGGGGACGAGATTCTCTGGTGTGTTGTGCGGCCGCGCGACCTGGAAAGATGGCATCGCGGTCTACGGCAGCCAGGGAGGAAGTGCGTTCCGTGCATGGCTCGAGGCCGAAGGCGTCAGGAACATCGAAAACGTCAACAAGCGCCTCGAGCCGGCGCGGCCCTGGTTCGAGTTCTACGGAGCGAAGACCGCTGAGGAGCTTCGCTGACTCTGCGGAAGGAAAAAGGAAAGGGAAAAGGGAGAAACCTCCTGTGTCCCTTTTCCGTTTTCAGTTCCGTTTCAGCGTCTCGACCCCGCTCACTTTCCCGAGGCAGGTGTCACCTGAATACGGGATCCGAATCGATTCCGACAAGAGCTCCGCAGTGCCTGTCAGACTGATCTCGCACGACACGAGGCCAGCCGCCGACGCCTTGCCTTGCGCCCCCCACTGAATCGTTCCCGTTGCGGCGAGCGATGCCTGAGCCGTTCCGTTCAATTTCAGATCGCCGGCGCAGGTCGCCGAGAACGTGCCGCTCGCGCTCGTACTGCTCTGCTGTGCCGCGTTCCATTTGAAATCTGAGCAGGCAGACGGTGACGGGATCAGATTCGACGATGTCCAGGTTCCGATCAAACCGCTCACGCCGGTCGCGGTCGGTCCGGAGCTAGTCTTGTGCTCGAATCCACAGCTCGCGAGCGACGCGGCCGTAATCGAGAGAGCCACGGCAACGATTATGTTCCTCATCACGGTGGTCACTGATCACAACTGGGAATGCCAGTCGTGCTTACGGACGCGCTGTCGCGGCCCCACGCGAACAAGAGTCGCGTCGGAGACCGCTATTTTCATTGTGTTTATCGGGCAAGGGGCGCCCGGACATCAGCTGCGGAGGAGTCCGGAGTATACCATGACCGCATGAGATTCATTCAGCCGACGACTATAATCCGAGTATGTCGATTCTGAAGGTGGCGCGCATGGGCCATCCCGTTCTTCGCGCCCGCGCCCGGGCCTTGAAGCCGGATGAAATCCGATCGCCGAACGTGCAGCGTCTCATCGATGACATGTTCGAAACGATGCGGGAATACCAAGGCGTGGGGCTCGCGGCACCTCAGGTCCATGAGGGCCTGCGACTGTTCGTGGCGGGCTTTGCTCCAGCGCCTGATGACAACGACGAGGGCCGGGAGCGCGTGCCGCTCATGGCGTTGATCAATCCGGAAATCACGCCCGTGGGCGGTGAGACGGTCGAGGACTGGGAAGGCTGCCTGAGCATTCCGGACATTCGCGGCCGGGTCCCTCGCGCGAAGGCAATTGTGGCTCGTGCGTTCGATCGTCATGGAAAACGCGTGGAGCTCGGCGCACAAGGCTTCACCGCGCGGGTCATTCAACACGAGACGGATCACCTGGACGGCATCCTCTTCTTCGATCGTATGAAATCGTTCGAGACGTTGACGTTTCTGGACGAGTTCGGCCGATACTGGAGCGAGGAAGAAGTGAAAGCCGAATAACGGCTCTGGGCTAAAGGTTGGGGCTCTTGGCGTGCCAAAGCCCGGAGACCCGAGCCTAAAGCCGGTTTCTCTTCAGCTCGAGCGCTCGCTCGGAGCTCAAGCGTTCCAGTTCGACCTCGGAATGATCGGCGAACTGCATGGCAGCGGCGATCGCGCGGTGTCCCGCCTGTTCGCCGATGAGCGTGTGCATCCGCTGGCAGACACGACGGTACGCCGGGTGGCCCTGCGGCGCGGTGCGCAGCTCGATCATGTGCATCGCCTCTCGTGCATTCATTTCGATGTAGAAGCGAATCCGGTACGCCATCGAGACCGCGTACGACGCGATCTGCTTCAGCCCCGTATCCGCGATCGCGTTGTAGAGATCGGCGGACGCGTCGAGCACGCGCTGGAAGGCCGGTGCCACGCCCACGTCGTGAATCGCCTCGGGTACAGCGCAACCATGGTGGGGCGTCAGCGCTTGCCATTCGATCGTGAGGAGGCGATGACGCTGCAGGTCGCGGAACGCACCGTAGTCGCTCAGCAGGTCGAAGCGGTAGCACGTTCGTTCGAATGCGCGGCCCGGCCGATGCCGGCGGTTGGTGCGGTCGCCCACGTAGGCGCGCAGCACCGCGACGCGCTCGTCGATCGACATCCGTCGCGCAGTCGCGAGGAGCTGATCGTCGGGGAGATTCGACGACGCGTACATGGCCGCAGCGACCAGCTTCGTTTCCCCGTCGGGATCGAAGTCGGTCAACGTCACCTCCGCGCGGGGCTCGGGTTCCACCGATGTATACGCGCTGGCTGCATCGATCGTCCGGGCGCGAGCGTCGGCCAAGTACTGCGTCCAGCGGCCGCCGCGCTCCGGAGCGTCGACCCGGACGAGGAACGCCGGAATCACCTTGCGTAATTCGGTCAGCATCGCATCGGCGCAGATGCGGACCTCCGCGATCGGATTCGCACGCATGCGGAGCAGGAGCGCCTCGAACGCCTGTCCGGCGCCGTAGATGCCCACGTTTGACTGGGTCGCGGCCGGCAGCATGCCGCGCAGCGTGTCGAGCGCCTTTGCGCGCACGGCCGCGCGGTGGATACCGTCGGAGTCGGAAGGGCTCTTCGGGTGCTGCTTCGCGAAGTGCTCCTGCAGCACGGGGATCGACGTCGCGTATGTGGCGAACGCATCATCCATCACCCGCGTATATCGGTCGCGCAGCGGCCCTGGTGTGAGCTCCTCTGGTATGTGATACCGCCAGCGGCCGTGGGGCTTGTCCGTGTACGGAACGTATCGAGTCGACTGCTCGAGATAGGCCATCAATCTGCCCCACTCGAGCACCTTCGTGAGAACGTTCGATACGTACTCGCAGGCGATGTGCGCGCCACCAAGCTGTGCGACCGAGTCGTCGCCGTACTCGTTGAACACCCGGGCATAGAGCCGGTCCGCCCTGTCCTGGCCGACCGCGGCCATCGCCGGTTCGGAAGCGCCCTGCACCTTGTCCTGAAACTCGTCCAGGAACAGGCGCCGGAGGGATTTCGCGGATCGCGAGTAGCGCGCGAACAACGCACCCTTGACCGTTTCCGGCAGGTTCGTCAGCGCAAAGACGTGACCGTCGAGATTGGTAAAGTACGGCGCCAGTCGCCGGCGCTCTTCGTCGGTGAAGGATTCGGCTGTCGTGGCTGTGAGCACGGTCCGATTGTAGCGGATGATATCCTCGGCGAGACGCGGATGTTCGCGGACGTTCGCGGATCACAGGCTCTCAACGACGATGGCGCCGATCTTCACACACCGACTGGAAGTCAGGTTCCGTGACTGCGACCCGCTCGGCCACGTGAACAATGCCGTTTACTTGACCTATCTGGAGCAGGCACGGTTCTTCCACTGGCGAGCGCTATGGGGCTTTGGCCTGGAGGGACTGCCTGCGGACGAACCGGGCGTGATCCTCGCGCGGGCGGAAATCGACTACAAGCGCCCGGCACGTTACGGCGACGTGCTCGAGATTCGAATCGATCTCGAACGAATCGGCCGAACGAGCTTCACGTACGCGTACGAAATTCTCGACGGGGCAGGCCATCTGGTCGCATCCGCGCGGACCGTTCAGGTGATGTACGACCACGCCGTCGGGCGACCGGTGCCGGTTCCCGATTCTGTTCGAGCGAAACTCGAAACGCGGACGGTCGCTGATTGTTCACGAGACGCGGATCAACGCCGATGAACGCGGATCAATGATTCTGGTCTCTGCGGACAACGCTTCGGAGTGGACGGGACCCACCGGCAATAACACGTATCTGCTGACCGGCTCGGTCCCAACGTTGATCGATGCCGGCGTCGGCAAGGCGGGTCACATCGACGCAATCGCCGCGGCGCTCGGCGATCGTTCGCTCACGCTGCTGCTCATCACTCACGGTCATGCCGATCACGTGTCCGGCGTCCCTGCCCTCACGGCGAAATGGCCGGCGCTCCGGGCCAGGAAGGCGGCGCCGAACGCGACGCACGCGTGCGAGGCGCTTCGCGACGGCGAACGCCTCGACGCCGGCGACACCACGTTGCTGGTGATCGCGACACCGGGCCATTCTCCGGATCACTGCTGCTTCTTCGACGAACGGGAAGGAGATCTCTACTGCGGAGATCTCGTTCGCGCCGGTGGAACAGTGGTCATTCCTGCAAGTCGCGGTGGAGATCTCGCCGAGTACCTGTCGTCGCTACGACGGGTGCGTGCCTTGGGGTCAAGGCGTTTGCTGGCAGGCCATGGGCCCATCATCGATGATCCCAGCGCGATCATCGACGAGTACATTCGTCACCGAGCCGAACGGGAGACGCAGGTCTTACGCGCGCTGCGGGCTGGTTGTCAGACACCGGACGGGATAGCCGCCGCAATCTACGAAAGTCTCGCCGAGGCTCTCCGGCCCGCAGCGGCCGAGAGCGTGCTTGCGCATCTGATCAAGTTGCGCAACGAGGGTCGCGTTCGGGAAGAGGAGGGACGGTGGGTGGCTCCGCGGTGAAGGGTTTGTCCGTGTCCTTCGTCTCCTCCGTGAACTCACGCCGGCTGGAAGCCTGGCGGCAGATCGGGAAGGCGGTCCACACGGCGCGCCGCTTTCGGCATCGCATCACGGATGACGTGCTCGAGCTCTTCGAGATAAGACAGGAACCGCTGCCTGCCTTCCGCCGACAGGCGGCACAGCGTCTGCGGCCGCCGGTTCTCGAACCCTTTCCACACTTCAACCAGGCCGGCTTCACGCAGCACGTCGAGATGTCGGCTCAGGTTCCCGTCGGTGAGCGCGCAGAGTCGCTTCAGATCGGCGAATAACAGACCCTCGGGTCGGGTGACGAGCGACGTCATGATCCCCAGACGCGCCTTCTCGTGGAGCACGCGCTCCAGTCCTTCGTACGCGAAACGTCCGGGCTGCGATTCCGGTCTCTTCTTCTTCATGGCTCTGTCATCCATTGCGACTCGGTTCGTTCGAGGTTCCAATACAGCACGACGGCTGCGAGCGTCTGGCCCGCGCCAAACGTGCCGCCCACCCACCAAGCGGCCAGCGGCTCGGGACCGCGCGCGATCCAGAGCAGCGCGATGCCGGCGGCGTAGTAGAACAGCCCCACGTAGCCGCTCGCACGGGGAAGGTACGGACGCGACGCGAAGATGCCGATGCCAAAGCAAATCGCCCACAGGCCGGGCAGCAGCGGCACCAACGTCTCGCTCAGGTGGGCGAAGCTTGCGGTCACAATCGCGCCGCCGAGGAGGCTTGGCATGAACTGTCCGACGACGCGCCGCGTTCGGCGACGCGTGGCGCGGTCTTCGTGCATCACGTAGTTGTAGGCAATTTCGCTCACGCCGATGAAGCCGGCGCACACGGCCACCAGTGCCCAATACCAGACGAAGCCGACCGGATCGCGCGAGCCAAGCGCGCGCGGCTGGAACCAGGCCGCAAGCACGCCGATGAGGCCCGATGCTGCCACTGGAAGCGATCGGTATCCCCGAAACACTTCCCCCTTGGCCAGTTGCTCGTGAATCTGCTCGATCTGCGCCAGCGCGCGCGGGATGTCCATTCGCGGCTGCTTATAACTTTGCATAACAAAGCATCTTCGGTCAACCGTTACGCGGATTTACGCCAATCAGGCCCCATCACGAGACGCGGATTCTCGCGGATGTTCGCGGATCCCGAATCCCCTCTAACGAGTACACAGATCCCGAACCCCGACCCCGAGTCCCGGCGCGCCCGCGGGCTACCGAGCTACCGACCACCGAGCTATCGAGCTACCGAACTCCCAAGCCACCGGCCGCCTCTCCGAACCGAGTGCCTAAACAGACGTCTACGAGTGTCCTCGGTATACTTCCGGCCGTGCTCGATCGCTTCTTCAATCTCAGCGCTCATCGGACCACGATCCGGACGGAAGTCCTCGCGGGCCTCACGACGTTCCTGACGATGGCTTACATCATCTTCGTGCAGCCGACGGTCCTGAGTGCTGCGGGCATGGATTTCGGGGCCGTCATGATCGCGACGTGCCTGGCGAGCGCGGTCGCAACGCTGCTGATGGGGCCTCCTGGCCAACTACCCCATCGCCGTTGCCCCGGCGATGGGGCACAACTTCTATTTCACCGTGATGGGCGATGCACGTTCCGTGGCCGATCGCGTTCGGGGCGGTGGCGATCGCGGGCCTGGTTTTCATTGGCACCGCCGGGATCGGACTCCGCGAGCGCCTGATCACCGCAATCCCGGATTCATTGAAGCACGCGATTGCTGTCGGGATCGGGCTTCTCATCGCGCTCATCGGCCTCGAGTGGGGAGGCGTGATCGTCGCATCGCCTGGCACGTTCGTTACGCTTGGAAGCCTGCACTCGCCGCCGGTGCTGCTGACCGTGTGCGGCCTGGTCGTCACGTCAGCGCTCCTGTCCCGGCGAGCTCCGGGCGCGATCCTCATTTGGATGCTCGCCTCGACCCTGGTCGGCCTCGTCTTCGGACAGGTTCGATATCAGGGACTCGCAGGGGCGCCGCCATCGATCCTGCCGACGTTGCTGAAGCTCGATGTCTTCGGCGCGCTGTCATCATCGATGCTGCCGGTGATCTTCGTGTTCTTCTTCCTTGCACTCTTCGACTCGGTCGGGACGCTCGTCGGCGTTGCGAGCCAGGCCGGCTTCATGCGCAACGGGGCGCTGCCGCGGGTGCGCCAGGCGCTGCTCGCGGACCCGATCGGAACGGTCATCGGCGCGGGCCTTGGAACGTCGACGGCGTACATTGAAAGCGCGACGGGCGTGGCGGCGGGCGGTCGAACAGGTCTGACGAACGTCGTGACCGCCGTGCTGTTTCTGCTGTCGCTGTTCCTGTTCCCGCTCGTGCGGATGATAGGCGGAGGCCATGCGGCCGACGGCGGGCGAGTGTTGTATCCGATTGTCGCGCCCGCGCTCGTGCTGGTCGGTTCGTTGATGATGCGGAGCGTGCGTGAGATTTCCTGGGACGACGCGGCTCAGGCGATACCGGCGTTTCTGACGATCGTGGTCATCCCGCTCGCGGTGAGCATCACCGACGGGATTGCGTTCGGCTTCATTGCATACTCGTTGTTGAGCGTCCTCACGGGGCGCTCGGCGGATTCGTACTGGCTGGTCCATCTGTTCGCGGTCTTGTTCGTCGTCCGATATGTCTGGTTGATGAAATGAGGCAGGAACGACATCGGGCGCCGTATGACTCAATCTCGCACTGACCTGATCACCCCCGCGCGTTACGTCGAGCTCACACGCGCCGAGTGGGCACGGCTCCGCGAGGCGACGCCGCTGACCCTCTCCGAGCGCGACCTCGATCGGCTGCGCGGCGTCAACGATCCGGTGTCGGTCGACGAGGTGGCGCAGATCTACCTCCCGCTCTCGCGTCTGCTCAACCTGCGCGTCGCGGCAACCCAGGAACTCCACGGCGCGACGGCGCGATTTCTCGGCACCGGCGGGAGCCGGCCGCCGTTCATCATGGGGATCGCGGGCAGCGTCGCGGTCGGGAAGAGCACCACCGCCCGCGTGCTGCGGGCGCTGCTGGCGCACTGGCCAGATCATCCGCGAGTCGATCTCGTCACGACCGACGGCTTTCTGTTGCCGAATGCCGTGCTGGAGGAACGCGGGCTGATGCGGCGGAAGGGTTTTCCCGAGAGCTATGACCTTCGCACGCTGGTCCAGTTCGTCGCGGACGTGAAGGCCGGCGTTGCCGAGGTAAAGGCCCCCGTCTACTCCCACACGCGTTACGACATCGTCGAAGGGGAATGGCAGGTCGTGCGGCAGCCGGACATCCTCATTCTCGAAGGTCTGAATGTGCTGCAGACCGGTCCTTTGCGGCCGGCGGGACCGCAGCGCGTGTTCGTCTCGGACTTCTTCG
>JBKPCD010000093.1:0-15819 GCA_046727175.1 Acidobacteriota bacterium
GCCGGGCCCGCCGATCGACTTCGATGCTCGCCGAATCGACCACATAATTGGTGGCGCCCCGCCCCGTCAGATACCGGTGCAGCCAGAACCCCTCCCGACCGGCTTCGTAGCAACTGATCACCCGCGCATCCGCCGCCAGCCCAAACATCTTCTTGGCGTCCGCGATGGCCTCGGCCACCGACTCGAGCGCGCCGGCGGCGATCCGGCGCGTGCGCACTCGGTGCCCCATACCCGTCGTAAAGCCGACCTTCCACCAGCGTTCACTCAACTCGAACGCCACCATCAAATAGCCCGTCGCTGCGCTAGACTCGTCCCCGCGGGTCATGGTCTGCATCATCACGCCTCCTCGCTGAGTGATGTCTGCGGGAAGCGTAGCAACCATGGCCCGCTCTGACGCGACCTACATAGTGTCTGAACGGACACCGGAGAACGGATGACAGGCTGTCGACCAGCTCGAAAATCGCAGACCGTCTGCCTCGCCTCAGGGACGGTGAAAGATGCTGACACTCTCAACCGTACCGATTCTCGCTTTGTACGTTGGCCTTCTGCAGCAGCCCACTGCTCCATGGTCGGGGTTCCCAACGTATCGGGTCGAGTGGGAGAACGATGCTGTACTCGTCGCTCGCGTGATCCTACCGCCCGGGCAGCGCGCAACGGCCGAGTCCTCGTCGGGTGCGGTGATTGTCTTTCCGACCGCGGACCTCAATGGCCGCATGCCGACGGCGGAAGCCGCATGGCAGGAGCCTGGCCCGATCGAGTTGGAGAACGACGGTCCCGCGCGGTTCGAGGCCGTCATCATTGAGTTCAAACAGCCGGCCCTCGAGGACGCGGCAAGGCCGGTATTGCGAGTATACTCGCCCCGAGGCGTAATCCTTCCAACGAGAGCGTTCGGCTCACGTCTGGGACACTACGGGCACGCGCCCGTGTCCGAGGAGTTGGGTGTCTCATTCGATCCGGAAAGAGAGACTCTCGAGACGGCGGAGATCTTCAACGACCTACATGTCGAGCAGGCCCGGCATCCCTTGCAGCCACTCTTCGAAGGGAGATGGCGTTAGCTGCCGTTGGCCGATGGCGGCTGGTACGTCACGACGCGGCCCCAGACGTCCGCGGTACCCCACAGACCCGAGCGCAGCGCCTCGAGTTGGACGATCTGACTGTGGTCGACGAACAGATTCACCTCCGGCCCATGGTTCTTGACGTACCAGGTAAACACGGCCGGATCTGCCGCTTCGAACATCAGGCGTTCCGAACCAAGTGAGGCAACCAGCTGCGCAATCATCTCGGTGCGCGGTGTCTTGACGCTCTCGGTCAAGCCTTCCGATTCGACCATCACGAGTGGAATCCCGATCTCGAAGTAGCGTTCGGCCAGCCGAACGGCTTGATCGAGCGCGCGTGGTGTTTCCGCCTCGAGCTGCTCAACCAAGGATCCGCCGCCTGCACCGAACTGAATACCGATCTCAGGTTTCACTCGAAAGCCGAGGTCGAGTGCACGACGCGCCAGGCCGAGAAGAGCCTCCGACGAAACGGTCACAAAGCCTGCCGAGACTTCGATGGTGTCAAAGCCAAGCGTTCGACAGATATTCAAGCACTGGTCAACCGTGTCTCCCCCCAACGGAAGCGCTCGCTCGAGAAATCCTCCGGTGGATACCAGCACCTCGTGTGCGTGACAGAGCTCGATCAGCTCGCGCACGCGGGTATCCGGCATCAGGCAAAAGGACCCGCCGGCAAATTTCAGGCTGTCGACGTACGCACCCATTGTCTCCAGCACGTCCGACAGAGCACGCGTACCAAGGACCGAGTAATACGGGCCTCGAATCTCGGTGAGGCCGCTAGATCTGGGCTTGGGCTGTCGGCGATTCAATTGCAGCACCGACCTCAGGCTATCCATAGCTCACTTCCTCGTGCATTGATTCTCCGGGCCTTCTCGAGCACGTGATTGTTGGCGAGTGCGCACACGTCGACGCGTGCTACGGTCAGGCAACCGATGTTCGCTGGATGCATCCGATAATGAATGCCTTTGCCCGGCCAAAAGTCGCCACAATGGGTCACGCTCGTTTCGAGATTGATGATACGGGCATCGGGCAGCACGCGATTGAATTGCCGCAGGGCATCTCCCCAGATGTAGGATGGCTCCACGGACCGCGGGATGTGGCCGTTCGCTCGTTCGGCGAGCTCTACGTACTTCCGCGCGTCACGTACGTCCGGCTCCTGGATGCCCGGCGCATTCGGGTGCGGCAAAATCTGGTCAATCCCTCAGCCAGTCATCACGTCGCCGCAGACGAACAACGTGACAGGTGTTCCAGACGGCATTTGGCTTCACCGGCGTGCTTGCGATGGTGCACGGTCGCGTTCCCGCTCCCGTTGCCGAGTTCCGCGAGGTCGAGATGGCTACTTCTCGCGCCTCGGCCAAACGTTCGGCGTGCTTCGCCGGCGCCCGCCGGCCTTGCGTGTCTGATGCGCGAAGGCGTCCGATTTCTCGCGCACCACCTGTCGTGCGGGCTTGTCGGATCGCAAGCCAACATAGCGCGGATGTCGCAGCTTGCCGTCTCGGGTCCATTCGGTAAACGCGATTTCGGCTACGAGTGATGGCTTGACCCACGTGGCCTGCCGTTCCCGAATCGCATGGCTGTCGGTAAACGGCGGCCGCTCCTGCTTCAAGCGAGTCAGCCGTCTACCCAGGGCGCGTAGGGTCTGCTCGGTATAACCAGTTCCGACCTTGTCGGTATAACCAGTTCCGACCTTGCCGGCGTACCGGAAGTCGCCGTTCTCGTAGTACCCGACCAGCAGTGCGCCGAATCCGGTTCGCCTCCCTTGAGGTGCCGTGAACCCGCCAATCACCAGCTCCTGCTGGTTCGCGCATTTGAATTTGAGCCAGTCGTTCCACCGGCGATGCTGGTACGCGCTGTCGGCGCGTTTGGCGATCAGCCCTTCCCAGCCGAGACGGCACGCTCGATGGTAGTACCGCTCGCCCTGGGCGTTCCAGTGTCTCGAAAAGCGGAGAGGGTCGGTAAACGCGAACGCCCGTTCGAGCAGCGCTTTGCGATCTCTCAGGGGCAGGGCCGTCGTATCGTATCCGTTCGGGTGCAGGAGATCGAACACGTAATAGTAGATGGCGACGCGACTGCTCCGCGTAGCCTCGAGCGTCGTGGCGCCCATGCGTTGTTGCAGCAGCGAGAAGGTGGATCTCCGGCCTTTGAAGGCGACGATCTCGCCGTCAACAACAAAATCATTCGACGCTTGATGCGCGAGCGGTTCGATCAACTCCGGATACGTCCCGTTCTTGTCGACCCGATTGCGGGAAAGCAGCGTGACGTGCGTGCCCTTTCTGAACGCGAGGCAGGTCGAGTAGCGGAGGGGAATCGCACCCCTCCGCCCTCACAGAACCGGACGTGAGACTCTCGCCTTATCCGGCTCTTCCCTTTCAGCCGCGCGGTTTCATACCAAGCTGCCACAGGGCAAAGAGCTTGGGGTCCCGGTCAGCGATGCGTCGCAGCCATTGCCGTGACGCACGCTTCCGGTACCGAAACCGCTTGTATTTCCGTCGCGCCCACGCAGCGAGGGCCTCGTTGAGATGCTGGAGCGTGAGTACGCACTCCGTCCGGTAGAACCGGCCGTAGTACTGCATCCACCCTCGCACCACCGGGTCCACGAGCTGCGGCAAGTCCTCCAAGGCATAGTGGTTCTTGGTGGACGCCAACCGCCACTCGCGGATGGTGCGGCGCACGTGCTTGGCGGCCTTGGTGCTCATCGCCGGAAGGAACGACGAGAAGTCCTGCCCCTGACGATTCCGCGCACGTCGAGGTCTGAAGGTATATCCCAGAAAGTCGAACGAGACGTGTTCGTACTCCCTGGGCCGGTTGCTGTCCTTGCAGTAGACAATTCGCGTCTTCGTCGGATGAAGCGCGAGACCGCACTGCTCGAACCGCTCACGAATCGCACCGAGCACGGCCTGGGCTTGTGCCTCAGTCCTACAGTGGACGATGGCGTCGTCCGCGTAGCGTTCGAACCGGACACCCGGATTCGTCCGGCGCATCCACAGGTCGAACACGTAATGCAGGAAGAGGTTGGCCAGCACCGGACTGATGACACCACCCTGCGGTGTGCCTTTCGTCCGTGCCTCCCGTGTCCCGTCTGGCCGTTGCAGCGGGGCGCGCAGCCACCGAGCGACGTACAGCCGGACCCACGGCAGGTCCGTGTGACGGGCGACCGCCCGCTCAACCAAGTCATGCGGAATGGAATCAAAGAAGCCTTTGACGTCCAAGTCGATGACCCAGTCGGCGGTCCAGCATCGCTGCCGGGCCGTTGCCACGGCGTCGAGCGCGGACTTCCCGGGCCGATAGCCGTACGAGTCGGGGTGGAAGTGCGGCTCCACCTTCGGCTCGAGGACCATCGCGACCGCGGTCTGGGCCACGCGATCGGCCACCGTCGGAATGCCCAGCGGGCGAATGCCGCCGTCATCCTTCGGAATCTCGACGAGCCGCACGGGCGGTGGAAAGTACGAGCCCGACGACATCCGATTCCAGACCTTATAGAGATTGCCCTTCAGGTCCTGTTCGAACATCGCCAGCGACTCGCCATCCACGCCCGCGGCCCCTTGGTTCGCCTTCACACGTTGGTACGCCTCCCATACGAGTTGCTTCGGAATAACGTACGGCTTGGTGTCAGACATCAGTTCCTCCCCTTGCGGGTTGACCAATTCCTACCACCAGAAAGGGCGGGCCCCTTCGCTCCACCTGCGTTACCAGGCTTCGTGGCTACTACGAGCCCGTCCGTCCCTTCGCCTCGCATCGGTACTCTGGTTCTCGTGGGGTCAACCACTTGAACGTCTCCCTTCACATCGAGGCGGAGGTTCCCACGTTCTGCACACGCGCCTGCGCTGAGCTCACGCCGTCTCCATGCCGGCCACCGCTCGGACAGTAAGCAGGTCGTCCTCCGAGCTTGTCCCAGACCAGATTCGCGAGCCTGGTTTCGATGGCGTCCAACTGATTGTCGACACGTCAGCAACGGTTCACTCACGTTCGTCTTCCCAGCGCGTACCTGACGAGTTCATCTCGTTTTTTCCAAGACGCTCACGACATCGGCCATTGAGCCGACGCCGCTCTTGGTGGTTTGGACCCTGACCCTGCAGTCCGAGTCCGAGGGGTCGTCCCTCATCGCATGTGCAGCAAGGCTGCATCGATTCAACCGTGCATACGGTTTCCTCTCAGCGCCGTCGTGGCGCACCGAATCCCATCCAGCTTGCGTTCGAAGATCCAATCGGGATCGGAGAAGCGCTCGCTGGTGAGGATCGCGAGCATCGGACTCGCCCACGCGGGTTGCTGGCGTTTGCGCAGCCGGCGACGCGCCTCTGTAGAGAGGATGCTGAATGGATCCATCATGCGGTGCGACGATACTCCGCTGGCGCCATACGGATTGCCCTCGACGTTGTGTCAGCGTACTCGTGCCATCGGTCGGCGGACGTGCGGAACCTCGTAGACGCGTTGCAAGTTAGGTTCCCGTACGCGCGCCTAAGCTCGACCTGCTCCATCAAACGATTCGGCGCACAACAATGCGAAAGCCATCGTGCGCGATGCGTGCGTCGACGCCGGTTGTTCGTCCCTGCTCGCGAACTTGAACTCTTGCGATTGCTTCCCTTACCACGATGCCGCGCCCGCAATGCGTGAAGATAGCCCGATGGACGCCCGCTCGGGCGCACCACTCGAGCTGTGTCGTGATGGATGCGTGGCCGACGGCGACGCCCGCTTGTCGTTCGATGCGTGTGATCGGCCGGCTGATAGCCGCGCCGTCACCGATGTAGAGCGCAATTCCTGAAAGTGCGCGGACCACATGTCGAATGCGCAACACGTCCGGCGCGTAAAATACCGTTACGCCTCCGGCAGTGATCCGATAACCGACCGCGGGCGCGATCACGGAGTGATCGAGCGCGAATGCCTCCAAGAGGATTCCGTCGATGTTGGTCGGAGCCCGTAGCGCGAGTCGATGCCGGTCGTGAATGGGCCAATGCCACACCCTGCGCCACACCGCGGGCGGTGCGTAGACTGGACATGGGGCGCCTCTCCTCAGCCCGTCGACATGATCCGGATGGGCATGGGTAATCGCGATCGCGGTCGGGTGTACACGCTGGACGGCATGCAGCCAGTCGGCGCCACAATCGATCATGATGCGCGCGCGTCGATAGGAGACGAGGGTGGATGTATGCCTTCGATGTCGGTGACTGCGAACGTCTATGTTTCCGCGCGTTCCGAGAAACGTGAACGTCATCGAGCTCAATGATGCTTCGGTCCGTTCAGCTTGTGGCAGGCGTTGTTTCTGATCGTGCTGCTGGAGCGGCTTCGGACTCTCGGAAATCCTGGACGTCAACGGCCAGACGTGATCATTCAACAGCGGTTGGACGGTGTCGACGAAAGTGAGGGTGCGAAGCAGAAGAAAGACCCAGAGCCGCCGCTGTCGCTGTGAGTATCACGTAGTGCAGCGCGCCGTCCTCATGCCACGGAATTCTTGGCAATTTCAGCCACGTCGCCGACGTCACACACGGCCGAGCCCGCGACGCTGGGGACGTCGCCCGCGGATTATGCACCGGCTGGAGATCGAAAATGAGCGGCGGACGGGTCGGCTTGACCAACCGGCCGTCGCACTTCACCGAATCTCACGAAACGATTACTTACCCGCGGCGTCGCAGGTCGTTGAACCTGCAACGCGGGAGACCACTGCGGCAAGTAGCTCGACCTATCCGATTCGCGACGGTGTGGACGCCGGGCGCGAGACCTCCTGGAGCACCTCACCAGCGAGGGCCTTTGCCGCTTTGCGAGCGATGTCGGCTTGCGAGACGACGCCGCAGCATTTCCCGGTCTCATCGACAACCGGAACGCGCCTTACCTGATGTTGTTCCATCGTCCGACAGCAGTCTTCGACGATGGTGTCAGGCGTGACCGTGATGACCGGCGACGACATGCAATCTCGCGCGGTGAGTTCGAGCGGGTTTGTCCCCTGCGCTACCGTCCGGCAGGCGATGTCGCGATCGGTAATGACGCCGACCGGCTTGCCGCGTTCGACGACCGGAATCTCGCCGCAGTCATGCTCGACCATCAGCCGTGCGACATCACGGAGCGAGCTCTCCGGATCGCAACAGACGGGATCCTTCGACATGATCTCTCGTACCTGCATAACCCACCTCCTGAAAGCGAGGTTACTCTGACGTGCGAAACCGCGGCCGTCATCTCATATTCACTACATAAGTCCGCGCTTTCCGCGCTCTGGACTCGGCGAAGGCTCTTCAACCGGAACAGCCGCAAGCGACAATTCGACAGGGAACTCCTCACCGTTCTTCCGTATGCCAGCCAGTTCGATGGTGTGCCCGATGACGCGTCCCACGCGGGTTGCGAGAAACCGCTCGACGCCCGCACGATGGGCCGCATGGAATCGCTGCGGCATCAGCACGGTGAGGGGCTGGCCCAGGAGCTCGCCGGCGAGTATCCGAAGATCTCCTCCGCCGACTGCCTTGCCGCCAGCCCCTCCCGCGACATGTACGCCGCCGTGCCAAGAATGAGGCCAGGCTGCGTCGCATGCACAGAGATCGTAGGGACATGGTCGCGTTGGGCGGGCCGAAATCCCCTCCCCCACCTCCCCTTTTCGGTCCCACCCCGGGACATTGATTTGACGGCCACCGGCGGCGAAACATTTACGGTTGCTATTGCTGATTGTGGTCCTGTTCTACAAAGTGGATGTGCCGACGAACGGCACCGAACGAACGCCTCTTGTCAGCAACACGCCCATTAGCTCGCTTGATTGTGCGTTCGCCCATCAACGAGAGCCAGGCCGGGAGAAGTCCGCCACCGAGTGTTCATTTGAATCCCAGAATGACACGAGGGCGTCCATCGACCGTGCATTGTGTGTTTCATCGAGCTGCTTGCGCATCGACTCGAGTTCACGGCCTGGAAGATACCAAGACATACTCGCAGCAGCCGAGGCATTCACGAATGTAATCGTCTTGACGAATTCGGGGGGATAAATAGCATCGAGCGCCCGCAGTTCTTGATTGTTTCGAAAGACCATGCTTGCCTGGCGCGCTGCGCCAACGCCCTCCAGAGGAGTCGTGAGCCATTGAAAGGCGCGCCTGAATCGCGTCTCACGCCTAGGGTCCTCCATTGGATAGGCGTGGATCTGCAGGATCATAACGCCAGCCGTTTTTACCTTGATCCATTCGCTGAGTTTCGGCTGCCTGAGATAGGCCACCGCCACGCTTATCCCGTAGTTGTCGTAGTACCCAGCATCTACGACGCGTCTGGGCGGGCTTGTCGGGAGTGCAACTGCCGGCGATACGTACGGAAATGTCGCATTCATCCGAACCGCGGTTTGTAAGCCGAAAGAGGTATGCGCTCGTGGAAACCATCGAAAGAACTCGACAGCCTCACCTTCTGACACCCCCGGAAGATCGAGTAAATTCAGATTGCTAATCAGAAGGGGTTGTCCGGTCTCGACCAGCATTGGCGACAGAACCAGCGATGCGATACGCCCATCACGCTCAGCCGGCAGCAGTTCAGCGTATGATTTTCGCAACGTCCGCCACTGAGACTCCAGGACGACACCTCTATCCGCATCTTGAGACCAAGGCAGAAAGACACTGCGGATGTCCTGCTGGGCGAATCGCTGTGCTATCGGCGAGAGAGTATCACGGGCAATCGGATACCTGGTCTGACGCTGTCCTTCTATCGTATCCCTCGTGAGCCGTTCCACGAGCGTCTCCGTTCCATCGCGGGGGCTAGCGACGAAGTAGGCTGCGCCAACCATGCCCCCTGAGGCGCCAGTAATAAGTCTGACGTTCCGTGTCAGCCCCGACAGTTTGTCGCCTTGCTTGCTCTTGTGTTCTAGCGCATCGAGTACGAGCGCAGTCCAAAAGGCAGCGCGGTAAGCTCCACCTGAGGTGGTGACGACAATGAGCTTTGGCTTCGGAACGCCAGTCATTGCCCGCCAGCGCTCGAGACTCGCGACAGGATCGATGAGACAACCTAGGGGCCCTAGAACGTTGCCCTTCGCGGTCTCCTCGAGAGGCTGCCGTTTAGCAAGATTGACAGGCTGGTCGTAGTACGACTGTGAGCGTTCCGCATTTAACGTGAACCCTCCGAATCGATACTTGTATGGAACTCCATTCCCGATGACGATGAGCGTGACAGCCAGCAGAACGAGGACTACGCGCGACGGCTCCGGAGCCAGTTTCAAGGTGACGTAGGCCAAGACCGGCCAGCCAAGCATCGCAAAAATTGCGACCGCTGGAACGAGCGTGTGGTACACACTGAGAAGTGAGATCACCACAAAGAAGACTGCAAGAAATGTTGGCGTTTGGCGCCACCTCAGTAACGACGAGACAGAGTAGCCGAGCGAGATAAACCCAACGGTCAAACACACTCCAAGCGCTATCCCTGCGATCATCCTAAACAGTTCCCAGGCGCCTGGATGTGGCAGATCTCCGAAAGGTTCAAGAACCGCAGAGGCCAGAGGGAAGATAGCGAAGAACATGACGCGCCAGAGCACGAACCGCAGCGTCTCCCTCCTGTTGCAACTTGCCTCAAGAAGAACCGTAAACGTCCATAGAACCCCAAGCAAAGAAATTGCCGCCGCCTGGGTGAGGAACGCGGGGCTATTTCTATAGGCACTCCACCCATAGTTGCTCAAGTCAGGATCATCACGAAACAAATTCGGGATACCCAGTGTGCCACCGACACCACCCGCGATCGCCACACATATGCCGCCGAACACAACGAGAAATAGGAACCAGTGCGTCGCAAGGTGCTTCAGGGTCGCCAGGCTGCCGTTCTTGAGTGTGAATACCATGTTTTGTCTCGACGTTTAGATGATAGCCGGAGTCCCCGATTCGAGGGCTCCGATTCAGGCGTATTTTGCGGGATCAGCGAGCGGAAATCGAGGAGGATTCTCGAGACAGCCAGCGATGCGCGGTAGCGGGAGATACGCCGAGCCGTCGAGCGACTTCGCGAACTGGAAGACCCCTGGCCGCGGAAATCTGCTCGGCAGGAATCTCCCGCTCTGGTCGTCCGAGCTTCCGACCTTGCGCCTTGGCCCTGGCGAGGCCCGCAACGACCCGCTCCTGAATGCGACTGCGCTCGAACTCCGCGATCGCAGACAGAATGTGGAGCTGCAAACGCCCAGCAGGCGTGGAAGTGTCGATGCCCTCGCCCAGTGTGACGAAGGCAATCCCCAGTGCCTGCAGTTCGTCCAGAAGCAGAATCAGGTGCCGGAGATTCCGTCCGAGCCGGTCCAGCCGCCAGCAGACGAGAACATCGAACCGCCTTCGGCGTGCCGCCTTCAGCAACTCGTCAAGAGCTGGCCTGCGGTCCTTTGCGCCAGAGACGTCCTTGTCAACGTATTCGACTGCCGTCCACTCGCGCCTCTCGGCATAACGCCGGAGTTCCGCGAGCTGGTTCTCGACGTGCCTGGTCTGTGGTGCTCACGCGAGCATAAATCGCCGCTCTCACCGAGTCACCCCGGACGCTTCGCCCTCGTGCTCCGCGTATGCCTGCAGAATGAGGTCACGAACCCGCTCCTGCGTCGTTGAATCAATCAGCGGCCGAAGCAGTGCGAAGGAGCGCCGCTCCCCATTCACGCTGTATTGACGCGCCGGGAACGTTACGTTTCGCCC
Source organism: Acidobacteriota bacterium (assembly GCA_046727175.1). Classification (GTDB taxonomy): domain Bacteria; phylum Acidobacteriota; class Vicinamibacteria; order Vicinamibacterales; family 2-12-FULL-66-21; genus JBKPCD01. The sequence goes on from JBKPCD010000093.1 coordinate 10,652, forward strand.
GGCACCCGTTCGCCCGTTCCCATACGCCGAAGCCAATCAACTTCAATCCTTCGAGCGGTCCCGACGTGAAGTGCAGTTCCGCGTCTGCGAGTTTTCCGGGCGGATCATTTCTGTCGTTGGCGACGATTTTGACCGTCATGTTGCCTCCTCGCGCTCTGGCGAGATGAGGCCAACGGGCTGCGGATTGGATAGAATCCAAGGCAGGCACCCGTCAGCCATCCACAGTGGTTGACGTGCTCAGGGGCGTCGAGTTGTTTGCGCAGCTCGGCGTCCCGCTTTCGAGTGGATTACTGCAAAGGTTGTGCTATTCGGATGAAGTAGGATTGCTGAGACGAACGAAGCGAGTAAACTCCCTCGAATGTCCGTTGTCTATCTTCGAGAGGACGATCCACAGGTTAGAGCAGATAACTTGTCGAGTAACTACTCGGGGGAACTTGCGATACAAGTCAAGCAGTGAAGCTGATTCCTGATTCCCAATTCCTGATTCCTGATTCAGCTCTCCGGCCATCGCGACGAATCAAAAAACACCCTCCCCCACCTCCCAATTCGGCCCCAGCCCCCGGGACATTTATACAAGCCCGCGAATTTTTTGCTTACTTTTATGGCCTCTCGACGACATGCTGAATGACCGAACTCATGACGTGTTCCTGCATGTAGCAGGGTAATCATACGAATGCTCGCGCTGTTCATAGGTCTGATTCTTCGGTCAAGCGGCTTTCTTTAGAAGCCATCTCATAAATAACCGGCATCGAACTCATCCGGCCGTCTGGATAAGTCAACGCTGGGCGACGTATCGTTAGTAATCTGGAGTTCAATTGTGCTCCCAGACTCGGTCACTTTGTCGGCGCTAGGCGCTTTGAGCTCCTCGAACCTGTTCGTGACGAGAACCAGCGAGGCTAGTGAGTGTCTCGTCAAAACCCTCATTATCCTGGCGGTTCCGATTCTTTGAGAGTTAGTTAAGGCTAGGGCAAGACCGGTTGCCTCACCGTGTGGGCAGGCCCACCCGCCCGACGAGAGCGGCGAAACGGTGGTCTGAGCGGAGGCCGTCGAGCATCGGTTCCAGCCTGAGGTACGGCATGTAGTCCGATCGCTCGGCGTAGGCCTTGTCCAGCCAGGCCAGAGCCTCGTCGCGATCCCCCAGGCCTGCATGGACCAAGGCGACCGAGTACGGTGACACATACCGCGTCGCTGAGAGATGGCGTAAACCCTCGAGCATGGCCAGAGCCTCAGCGCGCCGGCCAGCCACGCCGAGAGCGTGTCCCAACTCGCCCTCGATTTCCGGGTCCTGCTCGAGCGAATTGAGTGCTTGTCGTAAAGCCGCGATAGCCTCGGCATACATTCCCTTCTGCAAGTACGCCCAGGCCGTATAGCGTTGGCCCTGCGGGAACGTAGGGTCCAGCTCGAGTGTCTTCCGAAACTGCTCGATGGCCTGGTCGTACTGACGCGCGTAGAGATAGTGCCAGCCGAGATGGAGGCCGGCGACCAGCTGCAGCGGTTCCAGTTCGAGCGCGCGCTTACTCTCCGCTAGCGACTCCTCGGTGCGTCCGAGCGGAAGGAGACAATGGGAGTACCAATGATGTGCGGGGGTGTAGTTCGGATCGAGCTCGATGGCACGGCGGAATTCCTTCTCACAAGCAGCCAAATCCCAGTCATAAAGAAGATGAACCATCGCGAGGGACGTGTGCGCTTCCGCAAGCGTGCCGTCGATCTGCAGCGCCGTGAGGGCAGCGGCTTTCGCCTCCGGCATGGCCTGACGAGGAGGCCGGCCGCCCACGATCGATGAAGCGCCCAGTGACAGGTAGGAATCCGCAAGACCGCTATAGGCGGGCGCATACTCGGGATCGGCGGCGATGGCCTTTTGGAAATATCCGAGCGCCTGGTTGAGGGCCGCCTCGGTCCTTCGATTCCAGAAGAAGCGTCCCCTCAGGTAGTCCTGGTAGGCCTCGGTGCGTATCGGACGTTTGCGCGCGAGGCGGGCGTGCGCCTCGGGCGTCAGCGTCAGCGCGATGGTCCGGGCGACAGCTTCAGCGACCTCGCTCTGCACGATCAACACATCGCGGAGGTCGCGCTCATAGGTCTCGGCCCAGACCTGACTCTGGTCGTCGACTTGGACGAGCTGAGCGGTGACGCGCACGCGCTCACCCGCGCGGCGGAGGCTGCCCTCCAGAACGTAATCCGCTCCGAGCTCTCGGCGGAGTCGTCCGATGTCTCTATCAGCCCGCATGTATTTCCACGTGGAGCTTCGCGCGAGGACCCTCAACCGATCGGGTTCCAGCCGGCCGAGCTGGGTAATCATCTCCTCCGTCAGCCCATCACTCAGATATTCCTGGTCCGCATCCCCGGAGAGGTTGTCGAAGGGAAGAACCGCGAGCGTCAACCTCCGGCCTGACTGGGTCGTCGGCCCCGAACGTGGGACCGTCCAATAGGCGACGAGAGCCGCGGCGCAGATCCCGACCACGATCGCTATGATCAGAAGGCGACGAGCGGAAGTCGACCGGCGCGCCGCCGGGGACGGCAGGAGCGAGGCCGCGGCCGCGTTTGTTGAATGGGCCACCTGCCCTGTGGGCAGCGGCGCGACGGGGGCGATGAAGCGATAACCACGGCGCGCGAGGGTTTCCACGTAACGCGGGGCCTCGGCGGAGTCACCCAGAGCCTCCCGCAGCTTTCTCACCGCTGTGTTGAGGCTGTGGTCGAAGTCGACGTACGTGTCCCCCGGCCACAGCGTCTCCCGCACCTTCTCTCTGGTCACCACGTCGCCCGCGCGTTCCAGTAGCAAGACCAACAGCCGAAAAGGCTGGTCCTGCAGCCTGATCTTCAGTCCCTGCCGGCGCAGTTCGCCAGACACGAGGTCGACCTCGAAGGACCCGAAGGAGAGAACCCGGTGTGAATCGGCCGACTGCCCCATCGCGTGCCTTGATCGCGGCGAGTCTAGCACCCGTGGCCAAGTCAGGTCTTGGAGAAACCCTTACGGCTCGCGCATCTTAGCGGGTTATCGACAGTTGATGTGCAGTTGCGCTGCTGTGCATTGAGTGCTTCCCCCTCCGGCGCCATGGTTCACGCCATCGGAGCCGTGCGCTCCTTTTTCAAGAGAGGGAGGCGGAAGATGACGCGAAACCACGAATCGCAAGCAGGTCTGCAGCTGGCCGGCGCCAGCAGAATGGGCGTGGCGTTGCTCGTGCTGATCGGTTTCTCAACGACGGTGCGGGCGGACGTCGTGACCGATTGGAACACGATCGCCATCAGCACCGTGTCTGCCGACACACTTCCTGCCCGCCAGAGCCGTGACGTGGCCATGGTGCACGCGGCGATGTTCGACGCCATGAACGCTATCCGGCCTTACTACACGCCGGCCATGGTGTTGATCACGGCAAAGGGCTACGCCTCGCGCGAGGCGGCCGCCGCCCAGGCGGCTCACGACGTGCTCCTTGCGCTGTTCCCGGCCCAGCAAGCGGACCTCGACGCGAACCTCGCCGCGTCGCTGGCGCAGATCCCTGACGATGACGAGCACGGCCACCGGCCGAAGTATTGGGGCATCGTGGCGGGTCAGGTGGCAGCGACAGCGGTGCTCGACGCGCGCCAGAATGATCACGCGTTCGATACTGTCCCGTTCACACCGCTACCAGGGCCCGGGGAGTATCAGTTCACCCCAGGCTGCGGCTCGACCAATATCTCGGCGCCGGGCTGGGGTAATGTCACACCGTTTACGGTTTCGGATCCCGACTACTTTCCGACGGCGACCCGGCCCGCGCTCAACGACCCAGAGTGGCTAGCCTCGCTCGACGAGGTCCGGGCCTACGGTGCGTCGAACTCGACAATGCGCACCGCCGAGCAGACGCAAATCGGCCTCTTCTACATCGAGGGGTCAATGACGCTTGTCAATCGCCTGGCGCGCCAGCTGGTTGCGCAGGAGCCGATGGAGACCAACCGCGCGGCCGCGTCGAAGCAGCTCCTGACCCACGCTCGTCTATTCGCCGCGCTCAACATCGCGCAGGCAGACACATACATCCGGACGTGGCGGGTCAAGTATCGCGAGCACTTCTGGCGTCCATACACCGCGATAAACTTCATCTACCCGGGGACGAACTGGACGCCGCTCCGCCAGACGCCGTGCCATCCCGAGTTCTACGCCGGGCATGGTACGGTGACCCCGGCCGGCATCAGCGCGATCGAGAACTACCTCGGCCACGACACCATCGACGTCACGGCCACGAGCATCAGCCTCCCCGGCGTCAGGCGCCACTACACGAGCTTGAACCAGATCATCGAGGACGTGAACGTCGCACGCATCTACACCGGGTTCCACTATCGGTCGACGCTGGTGCGTAGCAACACGCTCGGGATCGCAGTCGCCAACTGGGTGAACGAGAACATGATGACGGTGCTTCCCGAGAGCCCCCGCGGTCGCGACGATGAGGACAGCGACGGCCATTATGTCGGCATCTTGGTCCAGGAGACCTACGACCGAAACAACCTCGAGAGCGAGGACTAGTTTCACTTCGTCCGACTGACACCAGGTAGGTTCCGACTAACGATAGGACTCTATCGGGAGTGACCCGGCGCGGTGGCGTGCGAGGGAGCGGACGATGCCGCTGCCGGGTCACTTTCGATAGAGCCGTTTGAATGAAGCCGCTGACGTCTGCGGCGGGCGCGGGGCCCCGCTATGGGTGTCGAATCGATCGAAGGCCGCCGCGAGAGACGTGAGGACGATCGCGGGAAGCCCGCCGGCGGAGACCGGCCGGCGGGCGCGACGCTGACGGCTCTGTTGACGCACGCGCGGACGGTCGTGGACGCATAGTTGCGAAGCTGGAGCTCCTCCAGCATCGCCTCTCTGAGCTGGGTCACAGGCGCCTCCTTGTGACCCACAACGTAGCCGTCCCCGACTGCCCGGTGCTCGCCTCAGATCACGCGGAGCGTCCGCCGCGCCAGCGGCTTCGTTGTGTGCTGGGCATGTGCAGCAGCTTGGAGGTGCAAGTCCTCCGGCCAACCTGATGGAGGTGAAGGCCTAGTGATAATGCAAGGGCCACCGCCGAGGCGGGGTCTGAAAGAAGCATGGAGCAAACGTGCGAGTCGATGGACAAGAACCGGATAGGAGGCGTGCGTACCGGCGGAGCGGGCGACTTACCGCGAAGGCCATATCCATCAAGGGTGCGACACGTAGATCCGGCGAC
>JBKPCD010000094.1:0-5734 GCA_046727175.1 Acidobacteriota bacterium
GAACAGCACGCCGAGTGCCCACACGTCGCTGCGTTTGTCCGCAACGCCACCGCGTAGGAGCTCGGGCGCCAGATACGCGAGCGTGCCGGCCAGCCGTTCCGAAGTCGCTTCGACGACGCGCGAGCGCGTCAGCGTTTCCATGTCCGCCGCCGGAATCCGGCTCGCCAGGCCGAAATCGAGCACTTTCGCCTGGCTGTCAGGCGAGATCATCACGTTCGCGCTCTTCAGATCCCGATGGATGATGCCGTGCCGATGGGCGTGCTCGACCGCCTCGGCGACCTGACACCCGTATCGCACGACCAGCTCGGTAGGGAGTCCGTTCCTCGGGATCACCTCGCGCAGCGGTCGCCCTTCGACGTATTCCATCGCGATGAACGGAATGCCATCGTGCTCGCCGACTTCGTAGATCGTGCAGATGTGAGGATGATTCAGTGCCGAGGCGGCGCGCGCCTCGTGCAGGATTGACTCGCGAGCGTCCGCCACGCTCGAGCCGAGCGTCTTGATCGCAACCGGGCGCTGCAACCGCGTATCGAACGCGCGATACACGACGCCGATCCCACCGGCGGCGATGCGCCCCTGGATCTCGTACGACCCCAGGCGCGTGCCGGTCGCCAGCGTCATCGCGGCGCCGTTGGGTCGCTCGGCCGTCGAGGCAAGCGGCTGCGCTCGTCGCACCGTCGGGCCACCAACCGCATCGTCCTCGGCGACAGCGTCGAGCGCGGCCGGCAGCACGTCGTCGGCTATCCGCTCCAGCAGGTTCGGGGCTCGCTCGTGCGCCGCCAACAACGACGTGAGCTCAGACCGAATCGCAGGATCGTCGCTGCAGACGTCGATGAAATGCGCACGCGCGTCCGGCGACAATTCGATCGCTCGTTCGAACAGTTCACTGAGGCGATCGTGTTGCTGGTTGTCCATGGCTCAGGGCTTCACGCCTTCGCGCAGTCTACGGCGGACCACCGAAGCCTCGGCGGCGGTAGCGTCGACGCGACGATTTGCCTGACAGGCCCAAAGCCGAGAGCCATGCCGCCTCCGCCAAGGCTTCGGCGAGCCTCGCCGAAGCGCTTCGCGCGAAGGCGGGAGCCGATAGCCAGACGACCGGTCTAGCCGACGTGCTGCATCTCCCGCTGCAACCATGCCTGTGCGAGCATCCAGTCGCGCTTGACGGTGCGCGTCGAAATCCCAATCGCCGCGGCAGTTTCCTCGACCGACATACCCCCGAAAAAGCGGCACTCGACGACCCCACGCTGACGAGGGCTGACGCGCTCCAACCGATTCAAGGCTTCGTCAATCGCCACGAGCAGATCCGTGTGGTCGTCGCCCACCCGCAGCTCGCCTGACGGAGCCGTCCCGAGATCGGTCAGCGACACGGTCCGTACACCGCGGCCTCGCTTTCTCGCCTGCCGGTCTCGCGCGTAGTTGCTCACGATGTGTCGAATTGCGGTCGCGGCGAGGGCAAAGAAGTGCGCGCGCGTCTCGAGGTGGATTTGGCGCTGCTTGACGAGCTTCAGGTACGCTTCGTGGACGAGCGCCGTGGTGTTGAGCATCCCGCTCGTATCCCACCGCCGCCGCTGTCGATGCGCGAGCACGCGCAATTCCCCGTAGACCAGCGAATACAGTTCATCGAGCGCTGATCGATCGCCGGCCTGTACCGCATCGAGCAGCCGGCTGACGTTCGCGTCCGACGACTCTTCCATCGGTCCATCCCTCTTTTGATCAACGGACGGCCGACCTCTTAGTAACCGCAGAAGTTGTCAGGCGCGACCCGCAGTCGATGTCCCGAGGGCGGATTATACGCCTCCGCTAATTCGAGGCGACTGGCGAGATGGCCCTCCCGGGCACGAGTTCGTGTTTGTAGATGTGTGAAGAGGCAAATCCGATCTACTGGAGCTCATCGGTTCGTCGCCGACTCACCCCATTCGGCAGTCGGACCGAGCTCCTGGTGACGCGGCGAAGAGGCGAAGACAGTGAGGAGGCGCGCGATGAAGAAGAGCACGAGGCATCAACGAACCGTCCTGGTTCTGATCGCTGTAACTCTATTTGGCGCGGTCGGCACCGCGCGTCGTAATGAGGCCGCGGCTCACCCCGGCAAGTTTGTCTTTACGCCAATCGCCTATCTCGGCGATCCCGCGCCCGGCGGTAGCAACTTCCTCGATGTCTTCGAGTCGAACTTCATCAACAATCGCGGCGATGTCCTGTTTGGCTCGAACGTGACGGCGAACGAAGAGCAGGGAATCTTTCTGCTACCGAGGCGTGGCAACACGATAGCGGAGATCGCGCGCGTGGGGGAGCCAGCACCGGGTGGTGGCGTCTTCGGCGCTGGGTTTGGGTCACCCAACGCTCTGAACGATAAGGGGGACGTCGGCTTTATGTTCCTTCTCGACCCCCTGAGTTTCCCGATTGGCATCAACGCCGGCGTCTATCGTTACTCTCAGCGCACCCGAATGCTGACTGCGGTGATGACGCCCGGTGTGACGCCGGCGCCCGAAGGTGGGGTGTTCGCTGGCGCGACGTTCGGAACGAGCCTCAACAACGAAGGGCTCCTCGCTTTCGGGGGCATCGTGCCGACCGATATTGGCGTTCACCTCGCCGACGAGCCGTATCTCGGGCTGGGAGCCGCAGTCTATCGCGCAGACACTCAGGGCCATCTCTCCACCGTTGTTGGCCCTGGAGATCCGGCGCCGAGCGGCGGTGTGCTCGACTGGGCGGTCTTTGCCCAAATCAACGCCTCGGGAGACGTTGCGTTCATGGGTCACCTCGCCGGTGAGGAATGTCGACCCGCAGGTTTCCCGCCCCATGCCGTCCTGATGGCGTGCCTTGGCAGCATCTACATAAAGGACGGCGCCACCGGACAACTCCGATCCATCGCGCATGCAGGTGACCCCGCACCGGGCGGAGGCGTATACCGCCAAGCCATCAGTCCAATGCTGAACGACCACGGCGACGTCGTGTTTCTCGGCGATCTCACCCCGCCACCGCAGGCCCGGCGCGTTACCGGAGTGTACCGGCACTCCAACGGTGTGACGCTCGCAATTGCGCGGCCTGGCGATCCGATGCCCGGCGGGGGTCATTTCGTGACGGCCAGCAACGTCATCGGCTGGCAGATCTCGGTCAACAATCCGGGAGACGTGGCGTTCAACGCAGTTCTGGACACCGACGACAACAGAGACGGCGTACCCGATACCGGACTATTCGTCTGGTCACACGGGGTGCTCCGGTTGGTCGCTCGGACGGGGACGCAGATACCAGACATTGGCGAGGTCGCCCACCTCGTCATGGGAGTGCTCGTCCTCCTCCCAAGTGCCGGTTTCGTTCCCAACTCCGGCGCGACGATGAACGACCACGGGCAGGTAGTATTCGGAGCGACGCTGAGCGATGGCCGCGGCGTGCTGCTCGTAGCCACGCCGAATTCGCCTGGAAATGATTAGCACCGTGCGTGACGTCGATTAGCGAGGCTGCAGTACCACGCATCGAGCCCTGAAGAATCCCTGACTCTCCGGTGAGACTTGCGTTCGAAATTCGTTCAACCTCTTTCGCATAAGTAAGCCGCCGAATACAGGAGCCGACAACCGGCCATGAAGCAGTTCGGCCTGCGGGATCGGACAACAACAGGAGGCCAGCATGAAGACCGTCATCCTCGCGCTCTCTCTGGCATGGTTGCTGATACCGGCGAGCTCGGGTCAGCAATCGAACCAGCACACGAATACCTCCGCGCTCCGGGGTGTCTGGAAACAAGTTGAGTCGAAGCCGGCCAGCGGAGAGGCAAGCAAGCCCGGAGAACCGGGCCTCGCGATATTCACGACTCGCCACTACGCACTGATCGAATCGCGAGGAGATCGCCCGACGCCCGCGTTGGGCGAGATGACCGACGCGGACAAGATCAAGCTCTTCGACACGCTGCTTGCGAACGCCGGTACATACGAGTTCGATGGGACGACGCTCACGCGGACAGTGCAGGTCGCAAAGAATCAAAGCGTTGTCGGGAGGTCGATGTCGTCGCAAATCGTGCTGAGCGGCAACCGTTTCGTCGAGACACTGACCACCGGGCGGAATAAAGGCGGCACATTCACGTACGAGCGCGTCGAATGACCGGCTGCGCGCAGGTGATGCAAGCTCGAAGACGGAGAGCGGCAGACTGCCCGTTTTTTCTTGGCGATGACTCCCAGCGGAGCTTCCGGCTTTTTTGCGCTTCGCAACCCAGCAAGTGAAGCTTTATGCAGACCCAAGCACTGAGGTAACGTGCACGTTGTACCGTGATGACATCACGTATCAGGCTGACGGAAACTGCAGCTTCTCGGGCTACTTCGTGCGAATGCCGTAATTCGAGCGTCGAGAACTTCGAGGATGGACGCTCATCAGAGCGCGCCGAGCCGTGTGCTGGTGCACGGCGGTGCGCTGGTTCGCGACGGCCGCATTGCCGCCATCCGGCACGGGGCGCTCGCGCGTGAGTGCCTCGATCTTGACGGACATCCGCGCTCGGTCCGAGCGCCTTCATCCTCCTCGATTCTGGGTGGCACGCGTTCGAGCCGACTGGCGAGCGTCCCGCCCGCGACGTACTCCATCAGGAGGAACGCTTCGCTCGTCGTCCTCGCCGAGGTCGTAGACTAAGACTAGCCTCTCCGTCTTCGACCCCCCCAAGGGGATCCTGAGGAACTCCTGACGTTCCCCTGAGACTCGCGCGCCCGCCGCGCGCATTATCCGGAGGATTACAAGCGGTAAGGTGAACTCGCCGGCGCGAACCGCCGGCGACCACCCCACAGGAGAACGTCATGAAAGCAAGACACGATGCGACCTGGCTCGCAATCACGCTGCTTACCTTCGGTCTGAGTAGGGTGGCCCAAGCGCAAGTTCATATCGACATTCCACAGGATCGGCAGCCTCCCATCTACGCAAATGTCGATGGAACGGCAGGAGGATTCCTCCCCCACACCGACGAGTGGGCGGTCGTATTCTTCTATCGATCACCAGAATGCGTGCCGGCAGAATTCAATCTGCTGGACTTCACCGATCGTTCCGGACGCGCGTTCGGTTGTCCCTTACTGATCGAAGGTCACTCGAACTGGTGCAGCTTCGAGGACCCGTATCCAGCCGACAGTCTCCTGCGGGGCACGGGTGACGTTCCGGCGTGGTTCGTGCGCTGGCCCGAGTTGCAAGCCGCTGTCGCGGACGGCGAGTTGACCGTTCCCGAATTAGCCAGCTTGCCGTCGCTGATAATCGGTACGGCCTCTTTCTACCAGGAGTCAATCCGCAACGATATCCGCGGATCCCACGACGCGAATGAGGCGATCGCCGCGCTCGGCACTCTATTGGATGGCCGTGTGTTTCACGTGGAGCTCACCGAAAGGCTCCACGACGGATTACATACGTTCATCCACGTTCGAATTGATTTCCGATGATCGATCCGACACGTGTTCGGCTGGCCCGGGGTCCGATTCTTACTGCCAATCCTTGAAAGTAGTCGGGCCAGGTTCACTTCAGACCGGCGATCACAAACAGATCTGAGAGCGTCCGTCCATATCCGTAACAATAGGTGCTGCCGTCCGGAGTGATGTAGATGTCGCTGATCGTTTCGAGCCCCACGGGATCCATCGGCTTCAGAGTTTTCCAGGCTGTCCTTTTGCCGGAGACGACATCAACTCTGTCGATCTGCGCCTCCATCGTCTGATAAACCGTCGCGGTCGTGTCTGACCAGAGAGATGCACGCACGACATACAGAGATCGTCCGTCTGCCCACTGC
>JBKPCD010000095.1:0-29725 GCA_046727175.1 Acidobacteriota bacterium
TCTCCGACGGTTTCGGAATCCGGGGGACCTCGATTACGTTCCGGAATCGCATCGAGCTATGGTCAATCGGGTAGCCCTTCTCGTCCAGGACCCGATTCTTCATGTTCGGGACCCGCAGCCGTACTTCAACTTGCATAGGCATTCTCCGTCATCGGATCGAGTCGCAAGGGGCTCGAGTCTGCCCCCAAGCGCTGCGGCTCGACTCGCTGACGCTCGCTCGACGCGGCCGCAGGCGCTACCGAGCGACCGTTACTGACGTTCGGCGGTCTTGCTCGCGATGAGCGGCAACCAGCACTCGCGGCTTGCGACCAGGTCTGAAAGCTCCCTGAACATGTCCCGGCTCACCTGCTCCGCATAGGGCAGGATGCAGGTTCGCGTCTCTTCCAGGTATCTCCGGACGAACGCGGCGTCGTTGACGAACCCGAGCGCCGTGAGGTTGCTGATCCGATCCGCGAGCTTCAGCACTTTTGCGCGCGCGCTACCCTCCGTCATGATGCGTCGCAGGTACTCGGACTTCTGTTCCCGGATGCCGTCGACGGTCCGGATCGTGACCTCCATGACGAGATCGTAGACCGCGGGGCCATCGGCGTCGATGCCAGTGATCTCGTGCTTCGAGACGCCAGGCATGTTTGGCGCGTCCTCGAACAGATCGTGAATCACTGACGCCTTCAGCAGCACCGGATCGATGATCTTGTAGTCGAGCAGAATGGCCAGCGTGCTGATCTGATGCCGGAACATGTTGCTGCCGGCACGGCGCCTGACGCCGATGAGCGCCATCGCCTTGACGATATAAGGTGCCATCGTGATGCGGCCGAGCGAATTCTCCAAATCGTCCATGGGTAGCGTGGCAAGGATTGTATGACGATTCAGCGCGCAGAACGGTAGACTACGGTTGCTTGACTAGCGAAGACCGGAGCGGGGTCACAACCGCGGCCGGCCGGTAAGGGGGTCGGCATGCCGCAGTTTGGAAGGTCGGTCGACTGATCGCGACCGCGAGCTCAGGTGAGCCGCTTCTCGAACGCGTGTTGCGTCTTGATGCGCACGTAGCCGCTGCGCTCGTAGAACGCGTGCGCGCGCGCGCGCTGAATCCGCGACGAGACGCGCATCACGCGGCAGCCGTCCTCCCGAGCCCAACGCTCCGCGGATTCCAGCAGCGCCGCGCCCACCCCCTGGCCCCGACGTGTTTCATCGACGACGAGGCCTTCGATGAGAGCGTAGAGGTCGGCCTCGAGCAGCGCCACCATCGCCACGTGAATCCACCCGATGACATGTCCGTCATCTTCCGCGACGAACAGCGCGCCGTTGGCGTGACGCTCCACGTTCGCAAATCGTTCCAGAATCTGATCGCGAGTCGACGGATATCCGAGCTGACCGCACAGGTCGGCCACCACGGCGCTGTCATCGGTATTCATCGGGCGGATTTTGATCGCCATGCTTCAATTCTTCAGCAGAGTCTGACGTCGAGCGCGTCCAACCTCGTACCAGGATGCTGAGAAACGCATCCTGGAGAGGAAATGGAAGATGGTAAATGGGAAACCCTATACGTTTTGCCATCTCCCATTTACCATTTCCCATCAGGCCGTCTTTTGTCAGCGGCCTGCTAAAGCACTAGGCCAGCAAGTGCGACTTCAGAAATCGTCCCGTGTACGAGGTCTTGCACGCCGCGATTTCTTCCGGCGTTCCCGTCGCAATCACCTCGCCCCCAGCGTGCCCGCCCTCGGGTCCCAGATCGATGACGTGATCGGCCGTCTTGATCACGTCGAGGTGATGCTCAATCAAGAGGACCGTGTGTCCGGCATCGACGAGTCGATTCAGCGATTCCAGCAATCGCTCGACGTCGGCGAGATGAAGTCCCGTAGTCGGCTCGTCCAGAATGTAGACCGTGTGCTTCGATCGCTGCAGCGTGCTCAACTCGGTCGCGATCTTGATTCGCTGCGCCTCGCCACCCGAGAGTGTCGTCGCCGACTGTCCGAGCGTGAGATATCCCAGCCCCAGGTCGTCCAGCACCTGGATCTTCCGGCTGATTGCCGACTCGGTTGCAAAAAAAATTACGCCCTCCTCGACCGACATGTTGAGCACGTCGTCGATCGTCTTGCCGCGAAGCGTGACCTCGAGCGTCTCGCTGTTGAATCGCGCGCCCTTGCACGCGCCGCAGGTCACCTCCACGTCGGGCATGAAGTAGAGCTGCGTGGTAATCACGCCCTCGCCCTGGCACTCTTCACAGCGCCCACCCTTGACGTTGAAGCTGAATCTCCCCGGCTTGTAGTCACGCTCCACGGACAACGGCGCTTGCGCAAAGAGGTCGCGGATTGTGTCGTAGAAACCGACGTACGTCGCGGGATTCGACCGGCTGTTCCGCCCGATCGGCGACTGATCGATGTTGACGACCCTGTGCACGTGCTCGACACCCTCGAAGCCCGCGTGTTCACCGGGTAGCGTCCGCGTGTCTACCAGCCGCTTCCAGAGCACTTTGTAGAGAATCTCGTTGACCAGCGTGCTCTTGCCAGAGCCCGACGCGCCGGTGATCGCGATGAGCCGCCCGAGCGGAAAGGTGACGTCGATCGATTTGAGGTTGTTCTCGCGCGCGCCACGCACCACGAGCGCCGTGCCGTTGCCGCCCCGCCGGCGTTTCGGCGTCGGAATCGATCGTCGCCCCGACAGGTACTGCCCGGTCGGTGAAGACTTGCATTTGAGGATGTCATCCATCACGCCTTGCACGACGACCTTCCCGCCGTGAACTCCGGGGCCTGGTCCCATTTCGACGATGTGGTCGGCAGCGCGAATGGTGTCCTCGTCGTGCTCGACGACGATCACCGTGTTGCCGATGTCGCGCAGGCGCTCGAGCGTCGCGATCATCTTCACATTGTCTTTCGGATGCAGCCCGATGCTCGGCTCGTCGAGCACGTACAGCATCCCCATCAGACCCGAGCCGATCTGGGTAGAGAGTCGGATCCGCTGCGACTCGCCGCCCGAGAGCGTGCCCGAGCGCCGGCCGAAATTGAGATAGTCCAGCCCGATGCCGAGGAGCAGCTCCAGCCGGCCCCTGATTTCCTTCAGTACTTGACGGCCGGCATCCGCGCTGCGACCGGTGGGTTTGATCGTGCCGAGGAACGCGTGAAGCTCGTCGAAGTGCAGCTGTCCCAGTTCCTGAATGTTCATTTCTTGAATGGCGGGGCGCCCTACGCCCCGCTCCGCTCTGGCGCTCCCGGCGATCGTGAACAGCAACCGGGTCGTTCGAAGCCGCGAGCCGTTGCAGTCCGGACACGTGCGTTCGACCATCACCTTGTCGAGCCACTCCTCCATTCGTGAGCTTGCCTCGCCCCGCTGCCGATACCGGCGATAGTGGCGCTCGATTCGACGCGCGATGCCGTGAAAGCCGATCTCCCGCCCTTCGTGGTCGTCACGCTTGACCTTCGCGTCGGGTGGCGAGGTCAGCCGAATCTTCCGCGGTTCGATCCCGTACAGAATCGCGTGACGCACTCGCTCGGGCAGCGACGCCCATGGCGAATCGAGCTGGAATCCCAACGCCACCGAGAGGCTGTACATCAGGCGTCCGTCCCATGTCTCGGAGTTGTACTTGAACGCCTCGCGGACGAAGCAGCCGCCCAGAATGCTGCGTTGCGGATCGGGGATCAGCAGGTCCGGATGCGTGAGCTTGTCGACGCCGAGGCCGCCGCACGTCCGGCACGCGCTCTCCGGGTCATTGAAGACGAAGTACTCCGGGCCGATGTCGCCGTACACCAAGTGGTGCGTCGCGCTGCACAACGACGCGTAGAATCGCTCCGCCTGCGCCTTGCTCGCCCCCTTGACGATGTGCGCCTGAAGGAGGCCGTCGCCGACCAGTAGCGTCGCCGCAATGCCTGCCTTGATCGCCTTCTCGTGTTTCCGGTTGACGACGAACCGGTCCACTACCGCGTCCATGTTCTGGACCTGCGATTCGTCGAGCTCGACCTGCTCCGAGATGTCGATGTCCTTTCCGTCGACAATGAGGCTGCGGCAGCCCTTTTTCCGGATTTCGGTGAAGACGAAGTCCAGCTCCTCACCGTACACCTTGAACACGGGCGCACGAAGCTCGACCTCCGCGCCCTCGGGCAGCGAGAGGATCGCTTCGAGGATCTGGCTCGACGACCGACTCGGCGTCGGCTCACCCGTCCTCGGACAATGTGGCTGGCCGATGGTCGCGTAAAGCAGGTTCAGATAGCTCGCGATGTCCGTCATCGTCCCGACGGTCGATCGCGGATTGCTCGTGAGCGTTTTCTGTTCGATCGAGATCACCGGCGAGAGGCCGAATACGAAGTCGACATCCGGCTTCGCAACCTGCGCGACGAACCGTTTCGCGTAGCTCGAGAGCGACTCCATGTAACGCCGCTGCCCTTCGGCGTAAATCGTGTCGAACGCCAGGCTCGACTTGCCGGATCCGGAGAGTCCGGTGATGACGATCAAGCGGTCGCGGGGGATTTCGAGCGAGATGTTCTTGAGGTTGTGCACGCGCGCGCCCTGCACGGCGATCGTCGTGCGGGCGGCGGTCGTCGGTCCTCGATTCTTCATCGCAGTGGAGAAGTCTAACAGGAGGATGAAGAACGCCGGCTTGTTCCGGCTTTCGGTTCAGGGCTCTGGGCTTGGGGCGTGTCTTTCAGGACGTCACGGTCGGTGGCGTCTTCCGTCCGAACTTGTTCTGGTACATCCGCGCGTCAGCAATCTCTACCAGTTCCTCGGCCGTCGCCGCATCATCGGGATAGACCGCGGTGCCGACACTGACCGCGAGCGGAACCCAGAGGCTCGTTCGAACTCGCAGATCGGCAGCGGCAACGCTCCACTGGATGAACCGGCTCTTTCGTTCGGCCTCGACCGCGTCACACTCGGTGAGCACGATCAAGAACTCGTCACCTGCGTATCGCGCGCACATGTCGTGCGCGCGGATGGACTGCCGCAGGCACTTCGCGATGTGTCTCAGGGCGTTGTCGCCCACGCGGTGACCGTAGGTGTCGTTGACCGACTTGAACCTGTCGACGTCGACGAGAAGGACTGCGACACGCGATCCGGTGCGTCGCGCTCTCGCAATCTCGCGAGTGATGTGTGGAAGCATCACTCGCTGATTCGGGAGCCCCGTCAGCCAGTCGGTGACTGCCTCATCGAGTAGGTTGAGGTACGAGCGTAGATTGTGGAACGTCGATGCCAGTGGGATTGCGAGGAACACGACGAGCCAGTACCCGCCTGTGCCGATCGCAAGAGACGCCGCGGCGGCCATGCCTGCACCCAGAAGATAGCCGGGCCAGCTCCACGTGAACGCCTCGAACCAGAGGCGTGCAGGCACATGTCCGGTCGAGAATCCAATCGCCCCTGCGACCAGGAGCGAGTTCACGGCAAAGAGCGCCGTCGTTGCTGCGGCGTACGGGAGCATCCCGCTGGAGGGTTCCCACGCAGCGACGTGCCCGCCGAGACGGCTGAAAAGCATGCCCGCCACCTGCATCGCGATGGCGACTGATGCGATGCTGAACGCGGTCTGGTGGATGGGATTGCGCTGCTTGTTGCGAAACGTGCACTGTCCCCACGCTCCTGCCGCGGCTACGAGGACGGCCGCCTCGGTACCGAGGAGGAGCAGCGTCACCTGATCGATCACGTGGCACAGGGTGAGCGTAGAGACGCTTCCGTGAAGGCTCGCCTTCACCATCGACGCGGGCAGCGACATTGCCATCATCGTCAGGATGATCAGCCGATGCGGTCCGGCGATTACCGGCGTGGACCATAAGATGACGCACGCGCCGATCGCGCAGGTGATCGCGACGTAGAAACGGGCAACCTTCGACAACTGCTGCCATGCCGAGCCGGGCGGACAGATGGACATCGCCGCCGGCCTGCCGCAGTCGTCCGCGCGCATGAACGCCGCCGCGCTTGCCGGCCCCAAACGCCGTAACGACGAACGCATGCGTGTATCGATCTGCCTTCTCCGTTCCGTCAGTGCTTCGTCAGGGCGTTGACGAGCAGTGTGATCAGCCACGGACGCAGCGAGGAGCGGCGTACAGACTTCAAGGTGGAGCAATCTGGCAGCCAGCTCGGCCTTTGCGACTTATCTGGTTCAAACGAAACTACTTGATGCTGGCGGTGGTGAGGATCAGTTCGTGCGTGTCATGTGCCAAGACGGAGCAACGTGGCTGGACACTTTGAAGCTAAACGCCGTCACAGCAAACGTTTGTGCCCGATGTTTCAGCACGGCACATCGCGCGAAGATTCCGGACACGAACGTGCGCTGGTCATGTCGGTCGATCCGCTTCCGCGGCTGGCCCCAGGTAGAAAAATGCGAGCTCCTGCACGGCGACGTTGCTCTTCTTTGTAAGACGGACTGGCGTGGACGCCTTGCCAATGAGGCCGCGATCGGCGAGGTACTCGCAGGCGGTCGTCACGTGACCGACGTCGAAGTTGCGCTTGAAGTAGTGCTCGATCTCGGTGCACGACCGCAGCTCGCCGGCCTCGCGGAGGTGATCGATCACCGCCCCGAAGAGCGACGGGGCGCGTGCGGCCACGTAGGCGTCGATCGCATCGAGCGCGGCTTTCACGCTCTTTTCGGTTTTCTTCGCATTGAGCAGGTCGGAGTAGATCGTCTTGAAGAACGACGGATTCAACGTCATCGCCTGCGGAATCACCTCGCGGTCGGCGAGCAGGCCGGCGCCGATCACCTCGACCTGCGCGAGCGGCGTTGCCGCGTAGAGAATCCACAAGGCGGTGTAGTCCAGGTCGCGGCGCGTCACGAACCACTTGTGCGCCTTGTCAATTGACGGAAGGGCGCTCGATGCCGCGCGCAGGAGCTGGATGTCCCGATCGCGAGCGCCGATGTGCGCCAGCGTGGCGCAGAGATCGGCAATCGTCGGATCGTGCGTATAGAGCAGACGCCCCTTCGTCAGGAACGAGTGGGCGAACGAATTCCGAATCGCCCCTTCGACCGTCTCACGGAACTTCGTTCGTGGCATGAGGATGGCGTGGACGTTCATGCCGTCGGCATAGAGCGCCACACCGCCGTCCCTGGTTGGATCCGGTTGTCTCTCGTCGATCGTCACGAGCACGAGATCGATGTCGGACTTCGCCCAGACGCGATCGTGGGAGAGACTGCCGCAGAGATTGCCAGCGACCACGGATCGATCCGCTTTGCCCTGCTCGACGAGCGAGCCGACCGCGGCCGTGAACTGCTGCTGGATGGATTCGTCGAATGTCTGCCGCATTCGCTCACCTCTCGTGACGCCGAGCTGCAATCGCCCCACCTGTGTCACTGGAGGTCACGAGATCAGGAACGTTGCTCTTGGAAACCCAAGAAACCTTCTGAGCTCCTGACCTCTTGTTGAAGGTAACCGGAAGCGGTCCCCTCGCAGCTCAAAGTCTACTCGATGGCATTTGTCCGGTTGTCGCGGCCGAGAAGAACTCCTTCGCCTCCCGATACTGAAAACCCAGGCGGCGCGCGAACCCCGGATCCTGCGGACCGCCGCCGATATAGATGCACTGCGACGGATCGAGCCGATGCCGCTCGATCAGGAGGACGCCGAGTCCTGGCAGTGGCTTGCGGCACCAGCAGACGGGCGGGCCGGCGCCGTGCGGGCAGTACCGCACGTCGATCGACACCCCGAGCCGCTCTCGCATGCGCGCAAACGTCGCCTCGACTTGCAGGTGCGTCATGGTCTCTTCAGCGATTTCCGGCTGCCACGAGAGACCGAACAGCAACCAGCCTTCGTTGGCGAATCGACGCAACACCTCGCCTCGGTGCGGCAACACCTCGACATCGTCCTCGGAGGACGGCGAGCGCCGACCCGAACGGCTTCGTCGGAGAACGCCGTCGCACCAGAGGACCACCGCCCGATTCGTGAACGAGGGATCGCGCCTGCGCGCGAACGGCATCGTCTCGATTCGCGCGAATCCTTCCGAGGGGTCCGGCGGCTCGAGCTCGCGCTGGTACCGGAACTGCACACCCGGACCGAACGCGCTGACGTCACGTTTGATCGTCTCCCGAATCTCGCCGGGCTCGAGGAGCCGGCCGAACTTCGAGACCATCCTCGACACTGCGTTGACCTGCGCGTCCTCGAGACTCGTCGATAGAAACACACAGCGAACGGGGACGCCCTGTCTCGCAGCCGCCTGAATGACGGCGCCGCGTGATTCCCGCGACACGTACGTGTTGTCGAGAACGAGCCGCGACGTCCCTGACGCAATCAGCCGATCGAGCGCCGGCAGCAAGCCCCGCAACGATCCGCCACCTTCGTCACGGTTCAACCGGTGGTATCCCTGCTCGACGAACGCACGCGCCGCGGTACTCTTCCCTGCTGCCGGCAGCCCCATGATCAGGACGATCTCGCCCGAACCGCGCTGGCGCGCACCCGCGAGCCGTGGAGCGGTCGCCTCCGGGCGCAACAGCCGTCCGGCCGGAAAGCGTTCGTCCAGCCGCTCGCGATCTTCGCCGGTCAAGCGGATCTCGCGCGCTCGAACAATCGAGCGCGCCGTCTCGACACGGGTCGGACCCGGAATCGGCAGGATCACCTCTGAGAGATCCCGGAGCCATGCGAGTGCAATCTCGAACGTGGTGACCTGATGACGCGCCGCCAGATCAGCAAGCACCGGATCCGTGAGCGTCTTTCGCCGACGCGGTGTGCCGCCGAGAGGACGATATGCGACGAGACGAATCCGGTGGGTCACGCAATACCTGACGACACCGTTCAGCAGGTTGACGTCGTTCCACGGGCTCAGCTCGACCTGGACGGCATCGATCTCCGTGATGCTCCTCGCCTCCTCGATCTGTCCCACGTTCACGTTGCACAGGCCGATCGCGTCGACCAGTCGGTCGCGTTTCAAGGATGCGAGCGCGCGAACGCTCGTCGACAGTGGTGTCCGCGGATCGGGCGCATGGAGCTGATAGAGCGGGATGCGATCGAGGCCGAGCGCCTGGCGGCTTGCTTCGCACGCGGAAACGAGGTGCCGCGCGCGCCCGTCGGCAATCCAGTTGCCCTGAGGGCGCCGCAGCCCACCCTTCGTCGCCACGATGATCCGGGCCCGGTCGCCGCTCCACGTCGCAAGGGCGCGCGCGATCAATCGCTCGTTGTGACCGCCGCCCCGATCGTCGAGCGCGTAGGCGTCAGCGGTGTCGAGAAAGTTGACGCCGGCATCGAACGCGGCGTGGAGGACGTCGATTGCGCGACGCTCGTCGCGGTCGCGGTCGGTGGAGAGGCGCATGCAGCCCATTCCGAGAGGCAGCACGCCGCCTGTTGGCCACATCCCTGGAGTCTACCTGGAGAGCCCCTGACGTTGTCTCGCGCTCCCCGAACTCGCCAGGGCGACGCGCGGCTCACTTCCCGGGCAGCCAGCGTCTCGCGCGAGCGGTCACGCCGCGGCGGAGGACGCGGAGCTCGAGCTCTCGTAGATCTGCCTTCCTCCCGACCGGCGGATCGGGCACCTCGATGACGTAGTAGCTCGCCGTCTCCTGCATGATGCGATCCACGGCGCCATTGACATTGTTCGTGTTCAGGAACGCAAATCCGCCGGTCTCTCGCGCGAAGCCGCTCGACCCACTGCCGGCAAAAAACGAGCTTCCCACACCGCCGGGGTCGATTACGTACAGCGTTGCGTTCGCAAAGGCGATCGCGCGCATCGCGTCGACCCATTCGGGCCGAAGGTCGCGCCCGATGGTCGGCGGCGCGATAGGTGTATCGAACAGCCACCCGGAACCAATGCAGACGATCGTCTTTCGCCCCGGGCTCTCGGCGAGCTGGCGCGACAGCGCCGCGACGGTCGTCAGCACGTGCTCACCGAGGCTGTCGAATGGCATCACCCCTACCTGGAATCCGCTGTACGCGTCGATGCTCTTGAGCAGTTGCGCGCGATCGTCGGTACTCTTCATGAAGTCGCCGTCGAGCGCGACGATCGACATCTCGTCTCCCGGGCCCATCCGCCTCACGAACTGGCTGGCGACTTCTCTCACTCGCGGCGCCAGCGTGGGAGCCGTCGTGATGTTGTCGAGAACGAGTACGGTCAACCGGCCGTTGCGCTCCATGTCACGCGTGGCCATCGTGATGCTCTCGATGGGCACGCGGTAATGGTTGATCCAGACTTCCAGGTCGTCCCGTCGCAAGTCGTCGACCGGACTCCCGTCGCGATTCGATGCGATCGCGTCGATTCTCAGGCGGGGTGCGGACGAACGCGTCCGTGGCGCGTCCTGGATGCGTTCGGGGCCAAAACCGTTGGCAGCGAGAACGCTCACGGTAAGCAGAAACGGTTTCATGTGACCTCGACTTGTCCATCTTCGACCACTCGAGTCGGGTTCTCGAGCGGCCGGTGCACCGCGGAATCGCGGAGATTGTCGGGACCCAGCCCGGCCGGTCGCAGTGTACCAGCCGAGAGTTCGAATCCAAACCGAGTTCGCAGGAATGACACCGTCCCACCAGATATAGACAATCTATATTGAGTCGCAGTATAAGACCGGCCATCGACAGGTTGCCCGCCAATGTCGCTCAATCCCAGTGACGCGAGAACCCGTGCGCTGCGGGTCAAGAAGAATCTGCGTCAGGGCCTCGCCCTTGCGTGGGCCGCGTCGCCCCGGTCGCTGATCCGCTACTCGCTCCTCGGCGTCGTCAACGCGGCCATGCCTCCCATTACGGTCTATCTGGGCGCAACTCTCGTCAATCGCATCGCGGACGCGCGCGTCCACGCGATTGGAATCAGCGATGTGCTCCCGGTCGTGATTGGGCTGTGGGTGGCCACCGGCGTACAACGAGCCGTCGGCGCCTACATGGGCTACGGCAGAAACCTGTTCGTGCGTCGCGTGCAGCTCGAGGCGGAACGACGCCTGCTCGCGCAAGCGTCGAAAGTCGACATCGGTCATTTCGACAACTCCGACTGGCACGATCGTCTCGCGCGCGCCAAGCGCGACGTCTCCTGGAGACCGGGCGATCTCACGTGGTCGGTTCTCGGACTTTCGGGCAACATCGTCACCATCGTGCTGATGGCGTCGCTGCTCGCGAGCCTGCACTACGTCCTCGTCATCCTCGCGCTCGTCGCGGCGCTCCTGTCGCTGGCGCTCGAACGGCGCGTGACCGCGCGTCTCTACGAGTTCTTCTACAAGGAGACGCCTGAGGAGCGCGAACGGGAGTACCTGGGCGACCTTCTCGTGCAGCCGCGCACGACCAAGGAAATCCGCGCGTACGTGCTCGCCGACTACCTACTCGGCCGGCACAACACGCTCACCGAAGATCTGTTCGAGCAACGCGTGCTCATGTACCGCTCCGGCACTCGCATCTCGATTCTGACGGGGCTCGTCACCGGGACGGCGCTCGCGCTCGCCTACGTCTTCGTCGCCACACAGGGCGTCGCCGGCACGATCGATCCGGGGGGCGTCGTCCTGGTCATCGGGGCGTTCACCTCCGTCGCCGGAACGCTCGGCCAGATCTCGAGCACGTTCGTCGCGGTCGATCAGCACACGACGTTTCTCGACGATTACTTCTCGTTCCTTGCAATCGAACCGCTGGTGCACGTCCCGGCAAGACCTCGACTCGTGCCAAGCGGGGCGATCGACGGCGTCGAGTTCGATGACGTCACGTTCGCGTATCCAGGCGGAACGGAGCCCGCAGTCGCAGGCTTGACGTTGCACGTCCGCGCTGGCGAGCTCATCGCGCTCGTCGGCGAGAACGGTGCGGGCAAGAGTACGCTCGTCAAGCTGCTGCTGCGCTTCTACGATCCGGATCGGGGAGCGGTCCGCGTCGGCGGCGTGGACCTGCGCGAGCTCGATCCCGAAGCGCTGCGTAATCGGATCGGCGTGTTGTTCCAGGACTACGCGAGCTACGAGCTCTCGGTCCGAGAGAACGTCGTGATGGGACGTCCGAACGAGACGGTCGACGAGCAGCGGGTCATGCAGGCGCTGCGCGACGCGCGCAGCGAATGGCTGGTGAAGCGGATGCCCAAGGGCCTCGATTCAAGAGTGGGGCGGCTCTTCGAGGGCGGTCACGAGCTGTCAGGCGGCGAGTGGCAGCGCCTCGCCCTGGCCCGCATCATGTACCGCGACGCGGACATCTGGATCCTCGACGAGCCGACGTCATCGCTGGATCCCGAAGCTGAGGCGGCTATCTTCGCGGAGCTCAAGGAGAACCTGAGAGGCCGGATCGGGATCGTGATCTCGCACCGGTTCTCGACCGTCCGCATCGCGGACCGCATCGCCGTCGTCGCGGACGGCCGGATCAAGGAGCTGGGAACGCACGAGCAACTGCTGGTGACGGGCGGGCGGTACGCGGAGCTGTTCGAGCTGCAAGCCGCAGGCTATCGATAATCGTGCAGACGGTCGACATCGGCAACCTGAGGGTTCCATTCGGGACCCCTTTTCACCTTGCGGGGTTCCAGCGGTTCCACCCACAATGCGATTCCAACTTGATGCTGAGGGCCATCGTCGTGAACGACTCATCGGGCGCTAGCCCGAGCAGCCACGCGACAGCGCAGCGCACACCGCGCGCACAAGGCGTGATGCTGATTGGTATCGAAGGCCGCATCAGTCATGTTTACCATCGAGCACATCAACGACATCCACGGCCGGCTCGGTAGCGCGAGCACGCTCCCGGAGTATGTACGGGCGCTTAAGGCGCTCGGCGTCGAACGGTACGATTCCTACCTGGCCGACGGCCATTCGGAGTACTTCGGGCACGGCGGCCACAGGGTCGTCTCCCCACCGGTGCACGAGGTGCAGTGCCTCAGTCATGGCGAGAGCGCCGTGCGTCAACCGGTCGGCTAACGTGTCTCCCTCGACCAGTTCCATAACGAGGAAGTGGCGATCGCCGCTTTGTTGAAAATCGTGGACGACAGCGATGTTGCTGTGGTTCAACGGGGCGAGGAGCTCGGCCTCACGTTCGAATCTGGAGACGCGTTCCGGGTCACGCGCCAAGGCTTCGGGAAGAATCTTGATGGCGACATCGCGTTTCAATTTCGAGTCGTACGCGCGATAGACTTCGCCCATTCCCCCAGCGTCAATCGGGGTGAGAATCTCGAAGGCATTGAGCCGCACGCCGGCCGCCAGGGGCATCGCGCGCATTATCCATCAGCAGTCGACCGGCGCAACGGTTCGAGAAGCGGATAGGTCCCGAGCCACCGGAGGGAAGCGAGATGTCGATCGTGCGCTCGGGTAATCGTCGGGATTTCGGCGCGAACGATTTCCGGAGACGCCCAAAGCCGAAAGCCATAAACCCAAAGCCTGAGTTGGCACTGAGCATGTCACGATCGCTACACATAACGCATCCAGGCCTGCGGACGTCGTGTCTTGATCTCGGCGTACCAACGGCACAGCAGGTAGAGGATCGCGACATCGACAACGAATACCAGATACAAGAGCGGAAGGCTCCATCGCTGCGCCGCCGGGATGGAGACGTACGGTGCCGTCGTAAAGCGCGCGGAATTGACGGCTCCGTCACGAATCAGCCAGACGACGAGAGCGGTCGCGTGAATCAACGGAATGTGGAGCAGGTAGTAGAACATCGGTACGCGGCCGAAGGTCTGCAGAACCCGACCAAGGTAGCGGGTCGCGCGCTCCGCGAGTGGCACCAGCGCAATCGTCGGGCCAAGGGTCATCAACAGAAAGAGCTGCGACGCCGGGTACTTCTGCTGATTCAGTAAGCGGAAGAGTGCAGGCGGCGCGCCATCCTGCGCGCCCTGCAGATACACGACGAGAATCCCCACGACCAGGAACAGCGCAGTCGCAGGCACGCCAATCCTCAGCGAGAGTCGACGGCGTTCGGGCGCCTCGCGGACGACGATCGCGCCGAACGCATACCCGACAGCCATCACGCCAATCCACGGCACGATGGAATAGAGAACGGTGATCGTCAGACTCTCACCAATCTTCACCTGTCCGCCGAGATAGACGAACTGCCAGATCCAACGCAACTGCGACGGCGTGGCATTCGCGAGGAAGTACAGAATGTTCTGCCCGAAGATCGTGATCAGACCGAACGTCGTGATCGCCCAGGTCGGGAGTTGGATCAGGGCGGCCATCAGAATCATGCACCATCCGAGCATCCAGATCACACCGGCGAGCAGCTGCGTGAAGTCGAACGTGAACGTCCACATCACGTGAATCAACGTCAGCTCGAGAACGACAAGGAGGACGCCACGCTTGGCGAGATATTTCGCGAGAGCAGCCCGGCCGACCTTGGAGCCATGCAGGTACGCGGCCGTGCCAGCGAGGAAGACGAACGCAGGCGCACAAAAATGCGTGACCCATCGTGTGAGGAAGACGCCCGCGGTTGGTCCACCTGCTGGAACGCCGGAATACACGCGCACGTGATCGATCGCCATGAGGACCATGACGGCGCCGCGGATCACGTCGAGAGATGCGAGCCGGTGGGCAGGCGCCGTTGCCGACACGGGAAGCTGTTGTGAGCGGGTCGCCGTCGCGGTGACACTCATTGGATCCTCCGCTTCCGTCCCGGTCCCCGGCCCCCGGTCCCCGGCCGCCTACTCCGTACGCAATGCGTCCATCGGACTGACCGTCGTCGCGCGATACGCCGGGATCCAGCAGGCGACTGCCGCTCCCGCAACGATGAGCGCGACGGCGATCGAGTAGCTGATGGGATCGCTCGGGTCGACGCTATAGAGCTGGCTTTGAAGCAATCCGGACCCAAACGCCGCCACGGCGAGCCCTGCGACGCATCCGGCGAGCGCAAGCCCCAGGCCTTCACGCAAGACCTCGCGTATGACCTGGCCGGTATCCGCGCCAAGCGCCCTCCGCACGCCGAACTCGTGACGACGATGAGCCACGGCGTAGGCGAGGACGCCGTAGATGCCGACGCACGTCAGTACGAGCGCGGTGAGCGCGAATGCCGCCGCGAGCAGCATGGTGAATCGCCGGGTCGATCGCGCGGCCTCCACGTAATCGGTGAGCGGTCGCGGTTCGTAGATGGGAACGCGAGGGTCGATTGCGGTCACCGCGGTGCGAACGGGCGCGGCCAGCGAAGACGGGTCCGCAACGCTGGTCGCAAGGATGACCGCAAACGGGTTCCGCTGGACGAGCGCCCAGGGTACGAAGATCTGCGGCGATAAATCGTCAACGAGGCTGCGGAGTCTCAAATGACGAACGACACCGACGACGGTCACCTTCTCTCCCCCGGCGCGCACGTACAGCTGACGTCCGAGAGCGCTCTGATTCGGCCAGAGCCGCCGTGCGAGCAGGTCGTCAATGATCGCAATCGGATTGCCGGGATTCCGATCGTCCTCGCTGAACACCCTGCCGTCCACGAGTCGAGCACCAAGCGTCTCGAAGAGTCCCGGCGAGATTGCGCGGCTGTCCGCCATCGAGGCGTCGGGCGGGATCGGGGCCGTGACGCTGTACGGCAGCCCCCAGTTGGGCACGTCGTCGTAGGGGATGTGGCTGAAAAGGCCAACACAAGTGACGCCGGGGATTGCCGCCAGCCGTTGCCGGAGCCCGTCGGCGAAGCTGTTGAAAGCCTCTCGCGATTCGTAACGTTCGGGAATCGCGATCCGGAAGGTGAGGTGACGACTCTCGACACGAAAGCCTGGATCGACGCGAAGCACCTCGACGAATGCGCGCACGAGGAGTCCCGCAGTCACGAGCAGCACGGTGCTCAGCGCTATCTGCGCGAGGATGAGGCCAGCACGCACCCGATATCGGAGCGGTGTTGCGGTCGATCGACCGCTTCCGCTGGCGAGCACGCTCAGCAGACCGCGGCTCGCCGCACCGACGCGTCGAAGGCGTGAAGTCCATCCCGACGGGTCGTGCGATTGAAGCCTGAACAGCTCCGTCAACGGCGCGAGCGAGAACAGCAGACCCCAAAGCACCGACACTCCAATCGTGAACGCGAACACTCTGCTGTCGATGTGAGACGACTCGAGGCGACTGAGCGAGGCCGGCGTCAGGGCCAGCAGGACGCGCAAGAGCGCGTACCCCGCGGCAACGCCGGTGGCGGCGCCGAACACCGTCAGCAACAGGCCTTCCACCAGCGCCTGGCGCAGCAGGCGGCTGCGGCTCGCGCCGAGCGCAAGGCGCACAGCCGTCTCGCGGGCGCGCGAGGCCGCGCGAGCGATCAGCAGGCTGGCGACGTTCACGCACGCGATCGCGAGCAGAATGCCCACCGATGCAAACAACGCCATCAGCGCCCCGCGAATCTCGCGCAGCCCGTCGTCTTGCAGGCCCACGACCGTAAACGCGCGGATGGTCCCAATCTCGCGGCTGACCTTTTCCGCCATCGTGTCCACGTCGGCGCGCGCTTCGGCAACGGTGACGCCCTGACGCATGCGGGCGATCACGCGCATGAAGAGGTTGCGTCTCGGTCCGTTTTCGAGATCGGGCCAGAACGGAGTCCACACCTGAAGGCGATCGGGGACACTCGAGTCCTGAGGCAGGAGGAGCCTGAAGTGTTTGGGCATGACGCCGATGACCCTGGCCGTGCCGTCGTTGACGCCAATCTTCCTCCCGACGACCATCGGATCTCCGCCGAAGCGCCGCTGGAAGACATCCCACCCGAGCAGCACCGTCGGCTCCGCTCCGGGAGCACTGTCTTCGGATCGGAACGTCCGTCCCAGGGCGCTTTCGGCGCCGAGCACCTGGAAGAAGTTCGTCGTGACGAATGCGGAGCGCAGTTGCTCCGGCTCGCCATCACCGGTCAGCGTGATGGACCCAGTGGCCCAAATCCCCGCAACGCCCGTGAACGAGCGCGTTCGCTCACGCAGGTCGCGCAGGTCGGGACCCGACATCGGTCCGCGCGGATACCCGAGCTGATTTCGATCGAGCCAGATGAAGAGCAGGCAATTGGCGTCGCGGTACGGCAGCGGCTGCAGCAGCATCGCGTTCACGACGCTGAAAATCGCCGTGTTCGCCCCGATGCCGAGCGCGAGCGTGCTGACGATGACGAACGTGAAGCCCGGCGTCCTCCACAGCCCGCGCCACGCGTATCGAAGGTCGAGCAGAAACGCGTCGAGTCCTGCGCCGATGCGTGCCTCGCGGACCTCGTCCCTGACGCCGGCGATTCCCCCTGGACCGCCGAGAGCAGCGGACGCCTTACGGAGGGCGGCCTCGCGACTCATTCCGTTGAAAACGTAGCGATCAGCCAGCGTCTCAACCGCCGCGCGGAGCTCGTCGTCGAGCTCGCGATCGAGCCGTTCCTTGTGGAGGAGCGTGTTCCACAGGCTCGCCAGATGGCCGAGGATCCGCATGAGCGTCAGTCAGCCTCGAGGATCTGTCCGACGGCGACCACAATTCGTGTCCAGTTCTTCCGCTCGGCGGCAAGCTGACGCTGGCCGGCGGTCGTGATGCGGTAGTACTTGGCCCGCCGCCCTTCCGGCGTCACGGTCCACTCGCCCGTGATGAAGCCCTCCTGCTCGAGACGATGCAGCGACGGAAACAGCGATCCAGGCTTGACCTGGAACGTGCCGCGCGTGATCTGCTGGATGCGATCGGCAACCCCGACCCCGTGCCGGGGCTCGAGCGCCAGGGTCTTCAGCACCAGCAGGTCGAGCGTTCCTTTCATGAGCTCCGTCTGACGTTTGGCCATTCCACCCTCGTTGCTCGATATCGAACTCCGATATCGAAGCCCGGATAATAGCCGCGTTGAAGCGAACGCGTCAAGAGACGTCGCCGGGTGGTAGCTCGGTGGCTCGGTGGCTCGGTAGTTCGGTGGCTCGGTAGCTCGCTTAGGTGCAGGGTTTCAGAATACAGGATTAGGTATGAGGGATTGGGAGCTTTACTCCTGCCTCAACGCGGCGATCGGCTCAACGCGCAACGCGCGGCGCGAATCCCTTCGTCTCGCCTGGACCGCCGGCCGAGCGATGCCAATGGACGACGCGATTCGACTTGCGCTGGAGGGGTCCGATTCACGGCCGGCCCCTGGTTCGCCTAAACCCAGGATTCACTTGAGTTGACATGAGGGGCGGGGTCTGAAGACCCCGCCCCACATCAACCGAGGCGAACCGCGGGCTTAAAGGCGGACACCACAGGAATCAGCGCAGGCTCGTCGCTCGACTCTTGATCGTGGATGCAAGCGCTCGTAAGCGAGTGGCATCGATAGGCGCTGCCGCCCCCGCATCGCGTTCGAGATCCGTCGCGAGAGCATCGAGCTGACTCGCGATGTCGGCCGCGCCTTTGTCGCGCCCGGACCGGAGTCGATCGGCGCGATCGAGCGCCTCTGTCACGGCTTGCGCCCGCTCGGGCTGGATTCCCTTGCTGCGTGTCAGCTGATCGACGTACGCGCGCGCCACGACCGGGCTCGAGGGCCACGCGACTCGCATCTGGTCCTGCACGTTGAACTCCGTCGATCGCACGAGCATCGCGGCATCGATTTCGTTCTGCGACAGCTGATCGCCCGGCATCAGGCGAAACAGGTCGATTCCCCGCGCGATCTCCGCGCCGTAGATGTGCCCGTTGTACCAGTACGCCGACCAGTAGCCTCCCGTGATCAATTGCTTGTCGTCGATCGGTCCCCGGTCGAAGAACGCAATCTCCACCGGATGCGTCGAGTCGGTGAAATCGAAAACCGACACGCCTCCCTGGTACCACGCCTGGACCATGATGTCGCGTCCGGGCACAGGGACCAGCGAGCCGTTGTGCGCGACGCAGTTCTCCTGCTCCGTCTGCGGCGCGGGCATCTTGAAGTAACCGCCCAGCCGCAGCTTGCGATCGACGATGTCGAAGACGGCGTCGGCTCCCCAGTTCGAAAGATCCGTCGCGCGACACCGCGGCCGTGTGCCGCCGCCCCACTCGTCGGTGAAGATGACCTTCGTGCCATCGTTGTTGAACGTCGCCGAGTGCCAGTAGGCGAAGTTGGGATCGGTCACGGCGTCCAGGCGGACGGGTTTCACCGGATCGGAGATGTCGAGCAGGATGCCGTTGCCCGCGCACGCGCCGGCCGCAAGTCCGACCTCCGGAAAGACCGTGATGTCGTGGCACTGCGTTGTCTGACGTGAAGTCTGCGAGCCCGGTCCGTGCGTGCCGCCGGGCCACAGACCAGCGATCGCGCCGGTTTTTGGATCCGCGAAGATGCGGGGACGATTGACGATGTGTGCTCTCTGAGGTGCACCGAGCGGCACCTGGATGATGTCGATGCTGAAGAGCGCCGTGTTCGGGTCGTCCTTGGGATCTTTCCCCGAGCAGCCGGCGAGCTCGTCGCCAGATCGGACCGTGCTCGTGCCGGAGCCGTAGACATACAGATTCTCGGCATCGTTCGGGTTGGTCACGATCGTGTGCGTGTGCGACCCCCGGCACGTCTGGACCGCGGCCACCTGCTTTGGCTTACGGACGTCGCTGATGTCGAAGATCCGCACGCCGCGGAACCGCTCGTTGCTCACCGGCGCGTCGACGCCTTGCGTGCCGCAGTCGATCCGGCCCCGCGTCTGCTCGACGGACATGACGAGCAGATTGCGATACACCGACACGTCGCCCTGACCGCCCGGGCACACGACCGACGCAAGCAGCTTCGGCTTCTTCGCGTTCTCGATGTCGTACACGTTGAACCCGTTGAAATTACCGATGAAGAGATGGTTACCCTGGAATGCGAGATCCGAGTTCGCAAAGGCAAGGAAGCTTGCCATCCGCCGCTGCTGCTGAGGGGTCTCCTCCGGCTCACGTGACTCGTTCCTCGAGGGGGGCTGGTCGCTTCGACCGTCGGACTCACGCTCGGGCGGAGTGGGCTCGCCAGCCGGCGCCTTCGAATCGAAAAAGCCCGGAGGCTTTGGGAGGCTCGCAAGCAGCTCCATGTTGCGCGCCGCCTGCCCGGCGTCTTTCAACCCGGCCTTCAGGCCGACGCGCGGATCACCGGACGCTCCCGCCGCGCGTTCCTCTCCGGCCTTCTGCGGCGGACGCTCCTGCGCGAACCCGCCGAGCATGGTGACGACCGACATCGCGAACACACACACAACCCCGGTTGCGGCTTTCATTTATCGAGCTCCTTGAGCATCGCGGCCATGCGATCGATCTCCATGCGCTGATCGGCGTCGACGTCGGACGCGAACGCGAATATCTCCGACTCCTGCCCGGCGCCCGGCAGGGAAAACAGCTGCTGCACCATCGTCAGGGCGCCGCTGTGATGTTTGACCATGTCCTGGAGAAACAGACGATCGAACTCGCCGCTCTTCGCGTCCGCGAGATGTTCCATCTCCTCCGGCGTGAGCATCCCGGGCATCAGCGGCGCACCGGGTACGTGGTGCGCGTGTTCGCCCGGGACTTCCTGGCCGCGAGCCTCGAGCCACCGCTGCATCATCTTGATCTCGTCGGCCTGGGACACCTCGATTCGCATCGCGAGCTTTCGCAGGTTTTCACTGGCGGTGCGTGAGGGAACCAGCGCGGTCATGTCCAGCGCCTGGGCATGATGATGGATCATGCCCTGCATGAACTTCACATCCGCCGCCGTGTACTGAACCCTGGAGAGATCGGCGGCTTGTTCGGCGGCAATAACCCGCGTCGGCTGACCGGGAGCGCCCGGCTGCACGATCTGGGGCGCGGACGGTGCACCGGTCGTGCGACACGACGCTCCAGCCGCGATCGCAAGCAGCACGGCAATTGACCGGAACGCAAAACCCTTCAATACTTCAAAGGATACCTGAGAACCGGGGACCGGGGAACGGGAGCCGGGAACCAGGAACCGAGAACCGAGAACCGCGAACCTGACAATCGATGTCCGACCCAGCGTATCCCGCCGCCCGAGTCGTCGCGCCCACGCTGTATGGCCATTTCCGCGGCCGGCTCGAAGCGGCCGGCCAGGACGCGATGGAGCTCCTTCCTGATCCAGAGGCCATCGAGAACGTCATCGACGCGGCGTTCTGGGCCAGCCTGCGACGCGAGGAAGGATACGTGCCCAAGATCTCGCTCGCGCTCCTGAAGCCGGAGCACACAATCTCGCCGCTCATCTTCGAGCGGCCGCTGCCCCTCGGTGCCGCAGCGCTCTCGCGGCTCGCGCCCGCGGTCGAGCGTCCCGGCATTCATCTCGGAGTTGCGCGTAACGGACGCGACCTCGCCGTCTGGGGAACGACGCGGACGATCCCGGCGTTTTGTCTCGTACTCGAAGTCGTCGATCCGGGGCTGCTGGTCGTCAAGCATCGCGTGAGCGAGTCGGGCAAGTTCGTGAACGTGCTGGTGCTCGAAGGCGATCAAATCAAGATCGTCGACGAGCGCGCCTCGAGCCTTCCGGATTGCCCGCCGCTCCTGACGTCGCTCCTCGGCTTCGAAGCGCCGAGCTCGTGGCACGATTCGGTGAACGTGCTCGTGGAGCTCGCGGTTTCCATGCGCGCCCACGGCCGCGGCGGATCCTTACTGGTCGTGCCTGCAACCAGTGAAACGTGGCGGGAGTCAATCGTTCAGCCGATTGCGTATCCGGTGCTGCCGCCGTTCACCGAGCTTGCGGATCTGATGCGAGAAGATCCAATCGAGAGGCATCAGCGCCGCTGGCAGGACGCGCTCGACCGGTCCGTCGAGGCGATCGCCGGCCTCACAGCCGTAGATGGCGCGACCATCGTCACGGATCAATACGACCTGCGGGCCTTTGGCGCGAAGATCGGTCGACGCGAAGGCGGGACGCGCGTCCAGGAGGTCGTCGTGACCGAGCCGATCGAAGGCAGCGCGCCCGCCACCGTTCATCCGGCCGAACTCGGCGGCACGAGACACCTCTCCGCAGCGCAGTTCGCGCAGGATCAGCGCGACGCCGTCGCGCTCGTCGCTTCACAGGACGGCCGCTTCACCATCTTCGCGTGGTCGCCGTGCGAAGAGATCGTGCACGCGCACCGCGTCGAGTCGCTCCTCCTCTAGCAGGATGCTGAAGGGCGCATCCTGCGCCGGGTTCCAGGTTCACGGGTTCCATGTTCCAGGCTTTGGTTCCGAGTGCGGTCGAGCGCCGGCATTCTGGAACTCAGAATCGCCCGGGAACCTGGAACCTGGAACCTGCGAACCTGGAACCCGGGAGCGAACCTCACCGGAATGCGCCAGCATCCCCGTACCGCGTAAGCTGCTCGGTCTGCGCGACTGGCCTGTCGTTCACACGATCGCCACTTGCGCCGCTGGGAAGTGGGACGCTCAACGGCCAGGGTTCGGGCAGCGCGGCCGCCAAACACGCGCCTCCCAGCAGCGCCAGATTCTTCATGAAATTCACGAAGTCATTCATGCGCTGCGTCTCGTCCTTCTCTTCCCAGAAGTTGTGCATGGCCGGCGTGACCCCGAGCAGAAATGCCGTGATGAGCGAGGCGCCCGTCTTCGGACGCACGCCCGCTATCAGGCTGAGGCCGCCAAGCGTGATGAGCGCGCCGGAGCCGACGACCGCAACCTCCGGAAGCGGAATCTGTTTCGAACGCGCGTACTCAGCGAGCATCTTCGCGTTCCGGAAATGGTTCATCCCGTTGTAGAGGAAATAACCGCCGAAAAGCGCGCGCCCCAGCTCGAGCAGGGGTGCATTTCCCGGCCACCTCGACCGTGCCGCTCGGTGCCGCCGTTCCTCGGGGTGCGCCAGCTCTCCCTGACCGCGCACCACGGCGTCGGCCGGCGCGGCTGGTCCGGAAGCGGGATAAATACCTGAGCGGCCAACGTGCTCCGTCGTCATCTGCTGTGCCATCGTCCGTCCTCCACTCTTCATCCCGATGTGCGTAGACCATTGCTATGGTGCAAAGCAGGATCCAGAGCGGCAGGTTTCATGAGTACGGATGAGATCGGCAGCGCGGCGCGCCGCAGGCGCGCCCCGCCGGAGCAGAGCGGGGCAAAGGGGCCACGCGAGCGACGGCGATGGGGGATCCGGCGGGGTGAAGCCCTTCGGAACTCAGACGAGCCGGCTGCGAAGCGCCTTCGCCACCGCTTCCGATTTGCTGTGCACTTCGAGCTTTTCGTAGATGCGTCGGCGTGTCCTCCTTCCTTCCACGTCGCAGCTCGCGTCGGCTATGCTGATCGTTCGCTACGGCCGGCATAGTCAACGCGCCCGCGAATGCTGAACTTCCTCTCTTCGGAAGCCACGACACGAACCGCGAGGCTTACCCGTCGCTCCCACGATCGATCGCCGCTGCTCGTCCCGGGAGAGGTCATCGCAAGCCCGGAAACGAGGATCGAATATCGAATCGAGCGTCTGCTCGGCGAAGGCGGGTTCGGGCAGGCGTACCTCGCGAATCGGCTGGGCCGCTCCAAGATGGTTCCCGACGTGGTGTGCATCAAAATCAGTCCGCACATCGACGGGTGGTTGCGTGAGGCGTACTTCGGGCAGATGCTCGATGCACATCCCCGGGCGATCCGCGTCTTCGACACGTTCCCGTTGATGCGCGACGCGCAGGGCAGGCACGTGCTCTA
This sequence comes from Acidobacteriota bacterium, assembly GCA_046727175.1. GTDB lineage: Bacteria > Acidobacteriota > Vicinamibacteria > Vicinamibacterales > 2-12-FULL-66-21 > JBKPCD01. Next base: position 23,270 of record JBKPCD010000095.1, read on the forward strand.
TTGCCTGGCGCTCGAGTACGCGCACCACGGCGATCTGAGCGCGTTCCTGGCGCGCGGCGGCAAGGGCTGGACCGAGTCGGCGGCGCGACGCGAGATCGCCGGCATCCTGCAGGTGCTCGGCAAACTGCACCGCGGTCACATGCTGCACCGCGATCTTACGCCGCTCAACGTGTTCGTGTGCGAAGGGCGGCGGCTCAAGCTCGGAGACTTCGGCATCGTCCGCCAGCAGAGCGATCGTCGTGGAATCACGGCCCGCACGATGAACCTGTTGACGGCGCCGAGCGACATCCTCGCCGGCATCGCGCCGAAGTGGCAGGCGCGGGACGACGTGTATCAAGTGGGACAGTTACTCGCGATGGTGGTAAAAGGAGACGCGCGGGAGCGGATTCGCACCGGCGATGTTCGCCGCCTGCCCTGCACCGACCATTTGAAAGAGATCATCTATCGCTGCATCGGCGAGCGCCGGAAGCGGTACGAAAGCGCCGACGAGCTGATCGAGGCCCTCAGCAATCCGCCGGCGCCGTTGAAAGTCGGCGTGCTGCAAAGCCTGAAGGGCGTACACCTGGCGTTCACGGGAATCCTGAGCAAAAAGCGGCGCGATGCCATCGCCGCCGCGCGCCGGGCCGGCGCGATTGTCCACGGCATGCCGTCAGTGCGGACGTCGGTCGTCGTCCGTGGTCGTCCGAACACGTTGCAGGCGGCCGGCCGCGACGGCGGACGGAAGTTGATGGAAATCAAACGGCTCCGCGAGAAGGGTCATCGGATCACGATCCTCAACGAGAAGCAGTTCTGGCGGCTCGTTGCTCACCGATAGCCCGCTGATCAGAAGCTAGAATTTAGAAGCTAGAGAATATTCGGGAACGCCAATTTGAGATCCGGAGGTGACGTCCGGGCTACTTCCTGTCGCTCTGACCGGGCACGCTGCCCGCTCGAAGCTCCGATATCACCGGCAGCTTTTTGGGTAGCGTGACTACGAACGTCGAGCCCACGCCGTCGGTAGACTCGACCCGGACCTCGCCGCGGAGCGCCTTGACGCATTCGTCGACAATGGCGAGCCCCAGTCCGGTGCCCTCGATACCCAGAACCGCATCGAGCTCAGGGTGTGCGCGATGGAACCGCTCGAACACGCCGTCGATCGCGTGGCTCGGGATGCCAATCCCATTGTCCCGAACCGAGATCTCGTAGCAATCGCCGCGGACGGCGCCGGCGACCTCGACGAAACGGTCGGACTTCGCCATATCGCTGTACTTGATCGCGTTCGCGATGAGATTCATGAGCACCAGCTCGAGGCTGCTCGTGTCGGTGTAAAGCTCGAGAAGCTCGCGATCGCACCGTAAGGTGACGCCGCGCGCGGTTGCCATGTCCTCCAGCTGCCGGAACACCTCGATGACGAGCTCGCCGAGATCGATGATCTGATGGCTCGGCGTGTCGGAGGGCACGATGCCCGATCGCGGCAGGCGCTCGAGGCTGTGGACGATTTGCAGCGCGCGATCGGTGTTGCGCTGCAGCGTGGACGCAATCCCGCGGCGTTTCGGCACGTCGTCCGCGGACCCGTTCGCAAGGAGCGCGGCGCCGAACTGCAGCGTGCCGAGAACGTTGCGGAGCTCGTGGCTGACGGCGCGATTGAACTGGTCGAGACGGTCGGCCTGCGCGGTGATGGTCTCCGTGTATTCGCGAACGAACGTCGCGACAGTGATCTGCATCAGCACGCGGACCGCTCTGCTCACACGGCGGCACGCCTCGAGACAATCTTGCGTCGGCGGGGCGACCGACAGCCGCGACGTCGCATCTGCAACGAACTCCTCGAGAACGCCGCCCAGCAGATCGAACTCCCGCAGAACCTGGTGCACGGATGCCTGCTGCCGATGCCGAAGCTGGCCGAGCGCCCGCGCCTGTTCCTCCACCACCGTGCTCGCGGCGATATCGCTCACATCGGCGGCCGCGACGTACCTCCCGATCTCGTCGATCAACGCCGGGACGTGATCGAGCAGTTCGTCGGTCGTGAAGACGGCGTTCGCGTCCACCGGTAGCAGCGCGACGAGCCGGTCCAACCAGCGCTCCGCGAGCTCACGGCACGATTCCTGGAGCCTCGCACCGACAAACGCGCAGTACGACGTGTCGACAACCGACATACGCAACATCCTTCCTGACCTGCACGCGGCATTTACTGCGATGCCTGCAGCTGGGCATCTCGAGCGCTCGGATAGCCCGATGATGTGGTACTAATCGCAATGATAGTCGAGCGCGAGAATGGCGTCAGCAATCGTTGCCGGGTTCCGCAGTGTTGGCAGGCAAGTACATCTAAGGAAAGTTGCGCCGGCTTCGAGGCGCGTCCTGGCTTGTAGTTTGCGTACGGAGAACAGCGATAATGAGATTGCGGGTTCTTTCTCGGGGGCTACGTGCGTACTCGGCCTTTCAGAGCTGCACGCGGAATCGACAAGCGCCGAGACTCTGACAGACAGCTCCAATCTCTCGACCACACGGATGAGTTCGATAAGCCAATATGGTCCTTCTGCTGCTGCTCATGATTCCGATGGCATTAGTAATGGCATTAGTACTGGGATGGATGGCGCGAACGACGCGGTGCCCGCGGTGCGGAAAGCGGATCGTGAGACGACACAGTCGAGCGCCAATGCAGTACTGCATCCAGTGTCGGCAACACTGGAGCGAAGCGGTCAGTCACGATCGCAGCGTCCAGGCGGCGGCGCCGAATACCAGAAGATTTGCGGCAACGACAGGTGACGCGCCGATGAGAACGCCGTAGGCAACCCAGAGCAGTGCGCCGATCATCTGCACACGCCTCAGCCGCTCGGCCCGCTTGCAGAAATACGACCCGATGAAAATCGACGTCGCCAGCCAACCGAGATACTCGACCACGGTCGTCCTCCGGTCACGCAACTGCCGGGCTCGCCTGGGTTGACGACTCGCGCACGACTACGCGATCGGTGCGGGCTTTCTCCCACTCGTGCAGCGTGAGACCCGCCGACTCGAAGAGCCTGCGAATTCCTGCCGATTCCCAGCCGAGGAGCTGCTCGAGCACCGGCACCATCACCGAAACAGCGTTGTCACTGAGAACCGTTGTCTTCGCGATTCGCGCGAGCTGGTGGTTCTCGGAAACGGAGATCGTAAACCCGCCGCGGTTATTCACGTGCAGCATGACGTGCACGTCCGAGCTTCCGTCACCGACGTAGATGGTCCGGTCCGGCGAGATCCCAAGGCGGCTCTCCAGTTCCTCGACAACGGCAACTTTCCCGTATCCGGCAGGCACGCGGATGATCGATCGCACTTCACCGGACTGCGGGTCGTACTCGAACTCGGTGGCGACGATGTGCTCCGGTGCGACGATGCCGGCAAGCGCCGACTGGATCACTTCACGCGGGGCCGCTGAGATGACGAAGAACGTGAACTGACAGCCCGACAGTCCCCGCCCGAGCAATTCGAGCAACGCCGGAATGTTGCTCCGCAATCGCACGCGGCGGCCCGTTTCTTCGAGGTGCTCGCGACGGACACCGCGAAACTCGGGATCGTGACGAATCAGATATGCGAGCTCTCCGCCCTGCTGGACGAGATTCGTTCGCGCGAGTCCTTCCACCTTTTCCTGGAAGTGCGAGGCGCCAATCAGCTCGCTCAAAACGAGCCCCGAGTCGTTGAAGCTCAGCGTCTGATCGAAGTCCGAAGCGACAAGGAAATGCCTCGCGTATCCTGCGGCGCTCGACATGATGTCCCGGATTTCCTGGAATGCTGTCATATCAAAACTCACGACAGAGCATATCGACTTTGGACAGTACGGTCAAGGGTCGAAAGCGGACCAAATCTACCTAGATCTCCTACACTTTGGTGTGTTTCTTCACCGTCATTGACGCAAAACTGTTATATCATTTAGGCCAATGCGAGATACTCGACGGGAATTGCCAAAGCATCGGCAGGTGTACTCCGCTCTGCGGCAGGAGATTCAGTCGGGCCGACTGAGGCGCGGTGACCGCCTCCCAAGCGAAGCTGAGCTTGTCCGCCAGTTCGGCGCGTCACGAATCACCATTGGACGCGCCGTTCGCGACCTGCAGTCTGCCGGTCTGGTCGAGCGCCGCGCGGGGTCCGGAACCTACGTGAAATCGCATCCTGCCTCGGCGCTGTCGTTCGGTCTGCTGATCCCGGACCTCGGTGAAACCGAAATCTTCGAGCCGATCTGTCAGGGCATGATGGCGTCGCCGCGTGCGCAGGAGCACGCACTCCTCTGGGGGAGCCCGGCCGGCACCGCCAGCTCGAAGGAGGAACGAGCGTGGACGCTCTGCCGGCAGTACATCGACCGACGCGTGTCAGGGGTATTCTTCGCCCCGCTCGAGTTCACCGCCGGCAAAGACGACGTGAACAGCCAGATCGCGCAGGCGCTCGACGCGGCACGGATTCCGGTCGTGTTGCTCGACCGGACGGTCACGCCGTATCCGCAGCGCGGCCACCATGATTTGGTAGGCATCGACAACCGCCGCGCCGGCTACGTGGTGACGGAGCACCTGCTGCAACTCGGGTGTCGAAGAATCGCGTTCGTGGCGTTTCCTTACGCCGCCGCGACAGTCGACGCTCGCGAGGCCGGATACCGCGAGGCGCTCTACGCATGGGACGCGCCCGTCGATCGCGCGCTCGTGCATCGTCTCGAGCCTTCGGACCCGGAACGTGTGCGCGAGGTCATGAACGTCACGCGTCCCGAGGCAATTGTGTGCGCAAACGACCGCGCGGCCGCTCGCGTGATGCACACCCTCATTCGCCTTGGGTACCGCGTCCCGCACGACGTTCGGCTGGTCGGAATCGACGATGTCGAGTACGCGAGCCTGTTGCCGGTACCGCTGACCACCCTCCGTCAACCGACGCGACAGATTGGCGACGCCGCAATTGACGCGATGCTCGACCGAATTGGACGGCGAGATGCGCCGACAAAGGACATCCTCCTGCACTGTGAGCTGATCGTTCGTGAATCGTCCAGCGGTGCATCCCTGACACAAACGGCGACAGAATCGGGAAGTTAGAAGCTAGAGCGATTCTGACGGTGCTCACTCTCGTTTCCTAGCTTCTAGATCTGCCTTTGTGCGGGCTCATTCCCGCTGAAGGACCGTCATCGGATCGATCGAGGCGGCGGCGGTGCGGGCCGGACGATAACAGCCGAGAAGCGACACCAGCAATACCGATGCGGTGACCGTCACGAGCGTCGTAGGGTCAACCGGCCGAACGCCGTACAACTGATTCCGGAGCGCCTCTCCCGCGGCTACGGCGCCGATCAGACCCGGCGCCAGACCGATGGCGCTGATTCCGACCCGTTCTTCAGCACGAGCCGGATGACGTCTGCTCGATCGGCGCCGAGCGCCGCGCGCACGGCCATTTCTCGACGGCGCTGCCACATCGTGTACGACATCGTCCCGAACACGCCGAGCGCCGCGAGAAGGAGTGCGGTCGATCCGAACGCGCCGTACAGAATCGTCAGGAGGCGGACTGGCGCGAGGAACTGCGCGACGTCCTCCTCCAGCGTGCGAACGTCGTCGAGCACCAGGTCGCGATCGATGCGGCGCACAGCGGCATTCATTGCGCTGGTCGTCGTCGACAGACTGCTGCGCGCGCGCGCCACGGGTGTTGTGCTCGGGAACTGGGCGTAGGGGACATAGAGTCTGGAAGAGACGGAGGAGTGCATCCCATCGGGCAGATCAGCCGTATGCGCGTCGCACCTGTGCGGCGTGAGAATCGAAAACGGGACTGCTCGGGACGCATCGTTCACGCGGATCGGGGTGAGGATGGAGGCGCTCCAAGTTCAACGAGCCGGTCTCGATGAGCAACCAGATGGTTGAGCAACCAGATGGTTGCAATTCATCGAGCGGACGTTTAACATGCAACCAGGAGGTTGCGAATGGCAACAGCAACGACGGATCGGATCGAGAAACAGATTGTCCTCCGCGCGCCGCGAGCGCGCGTCTGGCGCGCGATATCCACGGCCGACGAGTTCGGCCGCTGGTTCGGCGCGAACCTGAGTGGTGGGACGTTCGCACCGGGAGCTCGGATCCGCGGGCCGATTACCTACCCCGGATACGAGCATCTCACCCTGGACGTGACGATCGAGCGCGTGGAGCCCGAGCGGTTCATCTCGTTCCGCTGGCACCCGAGCGCCACCGATCCGAAGGTAGACTATTCGGCCGAACCGACCACGACGGTCACCTTCGAGCTCGAGGAGGTCGACGGAGGTACGAAGCTGACCGTCGTCGAGAGCGGATTCGACCGTCTGCCGGAGGCGCGACGCGCAACGGCGTACCGCGGCAACGAAGGAGGTTGGACGGAGCAGATGAAGAGAATCGAAGCGTATGTCAGCAAAACGGCCTAGCGCAGCCCACCCCACCGCGCAAAATCCGCGCGGCAGGGACCCCGGGGCCCAGCCCCCCCCGCAAAATAAGCGCGGCGGGGGCCCCCAGGGGCCCCCCGGGC
>JBKPCD010000096.1:0-31420 GCA_046727175.1 Acidobacteriota bacterium
AGGCGGAGGAGTGGCGAGAGGCATTGCGAGCGGCAGCCCATCTACGACGAGCCCCGCCACGATCACACAACCCACAATCGCTACTCGGAGAGTACCGGCCGTGTGATTACGTCTTCCGACATCCGGGGTGTGACCGCGGTCAACGGCCTGTGTCATCCGACGTTCGCGGACTGACCCCGTGTGGCGAACGGGGGAATCCGAGGCCCGGAGTCTGACCCCGTGTTGCCGGAGAATTCGCGCGATCACGAGGCCGGCCGACACCGCGAGGCACAGCGACGACAGCATGGCGAATCGGGAAGGGACGCGCAGCGACACATAACCGGGCAGCATGCTCAGCCACCGATACGGTCGAAGCCATCGCAGGAAACCGTCACTCTCGGCGCCAGGTCCGAGCGCGAAGACCGACATCACAAGAGTCGCCCCAGCGTAAAAGATCAAAGGCGATCGCGCGCTGACTTCGTCGCGAACCTGCCGGCGAACCACCATCGCGAGAATCGTCACCGCGACGAGGGTGAATGCTGTTACGCCGGGAAAGAGAAAGTCTTCCTGTGTGGAAACGTTGGACGAGCTCCAGAATGCGAGAAGGGGAGGCGCATGGAAGAACGATGCGGGCGTTGCGCTGAATCCGGCGATCTCGGTTGCGGTCCGCGAAAGCCCCAGGCGGTCATGAACCTGACGATACTTCAGCAGCACGGGCACGAGCGGTACAGATGACACGATCCAGACGAGGAGGATCATGAAGCCGCGAGCGGGCGACGCGCGCCAGTCGACGAACCAGACAATCCAGAGCGCAACCAAAACCGGCACGAAAAGCAGGTAGTACCCATTCGAGAGTGCCTGCGTCATCCATGCAGCCGCGAATGCGACGAGCCAGATGCGACGGCCGTTCGAGACGTACGCGTGCAGCGCGAGGAGCATCGCCGGAATCCACTGCGAGGTCACGACCTGAATGTGCGCGAGTTGACCAGCGCGGTACGGTGCGAAGCCGAATGCCAGGCCGGCACACACACCGGCGAACCTCGACCCGGCCAGACGATGGACCAACAGATACGCGAACCATGCGGACAAGGCATACGACACGAGCAGTGCGATGTTGTACGCGAGGATTGGCGAGCCGCCGGCGAGTTGAATCGGCGTCGTGATGACCCCGATCCCGGCCAGGTGTTCCGACAGCGTGAGGCCGCCGGCCAACGGGAAGAACATCGGCGCGTTCCACCATGCCGACGTGAGTGGCAGCGCGCGTGCGTTCCACCAGAGAATCCATGTGTTGAGAACCGGATCGCCGGAATCGTGCGCGATCCGGTCGGACAGATTGGCCGGGAGCGGCCACGTCCAGAAAACAGCGAGCGCGAGGAATCCCGCGAACGCGATCGCGGCGGAGCGCCACGATGCCGGGCGCCGACGGTGAGGGTCTCGGTTCTCGGTTCTCAAGTTCCCGGTTCCTGGTTCCGAGGTTCCGATTCCGGCTCTGCGCAATGGACCTGCGAACCTGGAACCGGGAACCGTGAACCGGGAACCGGGAACCTCGCGCCTGTCATCGTCCGCCTGCCGTCCCGGGACCGCGTCCGACGCCCTGCGGACGAGGCAACGGCTTGCGCGGAAGCTTCTCCTCCCGATTTGCCGCGTTGTAGACGAATGCCGCCACGATGACGGCGTTCTGCTTCATGTCGGGTTCCTGGATCCGTTCGTACACGTCCATGTTCGAATGGTGCGTCCGAGTGTCGTACTCGACCGGATCCTGGATGAACTGGAAGCCTGGAAGGCCGACCGCGTCGAACGACTGGTGATCCGTACCGCCCGTGTCTCGAATCGTCAGCGTCGTCATCCCGAGATTGTGGAACGGCTTCATCCACTCTTCGAAGATCGGCGCGACGGCTTCGTTGCCCTGCAGATACACGCCCCGAATCGCGCCCGTGCCGTTGTCGACATTGAAATACCCGGCGAAGCGGCCGTGCTCCGGTTTCAGCACCATGTCCGCCCGGTTCGCGAAGTGTTCGGTCACGTATGCGCGCGATCCGAGCAGGCCTTGCTCCTCACCGCCCCAGAGACCGAGTCGGACCGTTCGACGAACTTTGACGCCGCTTTGCTTGAGGATTCGCATCGCTTCCATCATTACTGCGGATCCGGCAGCGTTGTCGGTGGCTCCCGTTCCAGCGTGCCAGGAATCGAAGTGCGCGCCGAGCATGACGATCTCCGCCGCCTTGTCGGTGCCAGGAATGTCGGCGACCACGTTGAACGACTGCGGGTTGTCGTCGGAGAAGGTGTTCTTGATGTCCATCTCGAGCGTGACCGGCACGCCTTTCTCCATCGCGCGGGCGAGACGGCCGTAGTGCTCGATTGCGAGGGTCACCTGAGGAAGTCCCGCGTCCGTTCCTGGATCCCGTGAGACACCTTGCGCGCCACCAACGAACACCGTTCCACCATCGCCGCGTGCTGACGCGTCGATGACTGCGAGCGCGCCTTCGTCCTTGAAGAACTGCATTCGCTTCGCGAGCGAAGATCCGCCGAACTGCTGCCGGCCCGGGCCGGCTTGGCGGCCAGGACCACCCTGAGGTCCCGGTCCACCCGCTCGGCCGCCACGCCCGCCGCGGAAACTGCTGTCGGTCTCTGATTCGAGACCCGTCAGCTCGGTCTCCGTGTACCGGTGACCGAGCGGCGTCAACGACGGCAGCACCTCGCGCAGCGCTGTGATGAACACGAACTTGCCCCGGAGCTTCCCTTTGAATTTCGCGTAGTCTTCGTCGCTCTGGATATCGGCGAGGATCGCCTCGCCCGAGATCAGACCGTTCGTACCGCTCGTCCATGCTTTGGGGTAGCCGATGATCGGGAACGGCGTTGGCGTGAGCGCCTGCGCGTAGAATTTGTCGTTCGACCAGCCGCGCCCGAAAGGACCCCAGGGCTCGAGCTTCACGTTCGCCAATCCCCACTCCGAAAGCTGCTTGACCGCCCAGTCACCTGCCTTCCGATAGTTCGGTGAGTTCGTCAGCCGCGGTCCGTACACGTCGGTCAGCCAGCTCTCGATCTCCATCACCTTCGATCGAGCAAAACCTTCGTCCTTTATCCGATAGATCGCGTCGTAGTCGATCTTTTCGGCGGGGGGCTGCGCGGCGACGGGAACGAGCATCAGGACCATCGCCGCTGCGGCGCACGCGAGCAGTGGCCTGCGCCGGGGAAAAAACGTCATCGCATCCTCTCTTGATTGCTGGGAAGTCATGAAGCGATCAGTTGATCCGAAGTACGCCAGACAGCATACCGAGAGCGGACCCGTCGATTCCACCGCCCGGCCGTCGATGCAACTCCCTCGTCCCAGCAGGCTGGTGAATCTCCCATTTCCTTCACGATGCGTTGTTCAGCATCCTGCGGCGGTGACCCAATCGCGGAGTGTGGGTAAGCCGCGTCGGCGTCCCCATTTCTGGGCGGGCCCATACTTTGGGGTCTGACCCCTCGCCCGCGATTACGGATTTGAGATTTGGCGCACAGATTTGTAAAGCCCGATGTGCACTCAGTGTCCGGCGTCCGAGCTGTGAGTCCCATGCGCACAGCCACTTACGGCGAATCTGTGGCTGTGTGCGGTTCGTGGTCTATCGGTTGCACCGCGGATGCTGAAATCGTCGGTCGAAACCTGGCATCGAAATCCTTTCGCGCTGGAGATCGCCTGCTCCCATGACTACAGTGCCTCTTACCACCGAACGGCCTGAAGCGCCGCTGTTCCGCGACGGGCTTGGAGAACGCGTCGTAGCGGCAGACGCCGCAACGGGCGAGCTGCTGCAGATTCTTCGCATCAGACCCGCGCTGACGGCTGTGCCTTCGTTCGAATTCGCATTGAGAGAGCGCACCGCGCGGCTCGCCAACTTCCGGCACGCGTACTACGGTCGCGTTCGCCGCGTGGATCGCGTGCAGCTTCCTGCGCCCGGTCTCGCGATCGTCTCGGACCACGTCGAAGGCACGCGCCTCTCGGAGATTCTGCGCGTCGCCCACGACCGGCAGCTGCAACTCGATATCAACGCGGCGCTGTGCCTCATTCGTCAGCTCGTTCCCGCGGTCGCGCTCCTGCACGAGAACGCGCGTGAAGTCGCCCACGGCCTGATCGCTCCCGAACGGCTCGTCGTTACACCGCACGCTCGGCTCGTGATCGTCGAGCACGTCATGGCGGCGGCAATCGATCAATTGCAATTCAGCCGTGACCGACTCTGGCAGGAGTTCCGCGTCGCGATGCCGCCCAGCGCGGGTATGCCGCGCTTCGACCACCGCGCCGACGTGACCGGCGTGGGCGTCGTCGCGCTCTCACTCGTGCTCGGGCGTCCCCTGGGCGCCGACGAATTCCCGCATCATCTTGCGACGCTGGTGAACGAAGCTCGCGAGCGGACGTCGCTGGGCGAGGAACAGCCACTCTCATCTGCACTGCGCGAGTGGCTGTCGCGCGCGCTGCAGATCGATACACGTCGCGCGTTTGCGTCTGCACCGGAAGCGCTTGCCGCGTTGGAAGAGGTGGTGGGCGACGACTCTTTGTACGTGCCGGCGCCGGTCGCGCTCGAAACATTCCTCTCGCGCTACATCGCTGCGCTGCTCGAGCCCGCGCCGAGCGAAGCGCCGGCGCGTCCAGTGGCTGTCGCTCCGTCTGCGCAGCGGCGCGCGGTCACCCCAACGCCGGCACCAGTTCCATCATTCTCGTCGTTCGCACCTTCCACAAGCGCCAGCTTCGAGCAGGTCGAGCCGCTCGCGCCCGAGGCGCCGACGCACGGGCCAGCTTCGGCGGGTCAGATTGCTAGGGCGCCCCTCGCAACGACGCCGGCGGTAGAGGCCGCGCCCGCTACTGTGACGCCGAGTCCAGCAGCAGCGTCCGCGCCGGCGACGCCCGCGGAAGCCGGCTCGCCTGAGACCTCGGACGCGGAAATGCCTGCCCCGCTCATCCGAGACATCACCGAATTGATTTCGGCAGCGGACCTGATCAACGACGCGGCGCCCGATTCGAAGCCCCTGTTCGACGAGGAGAAAACCGCGCCGAAGTGGCCGAAGACGAAGAGCCGTAAGGCGATGTCGGGCTCATGGAAGCGTCTGGCGGCTGCAATCGGCGCTCTCGTCCTCTTGGGTGGCATCGCGATGTTCGCGTCGAGGTTGTTCCGCGGCTCGACCGTCGCCTCGCCTTCGACCGGTACGCTCGTGGTGCAGTCGAATCCGGCGGGCGTGCAAGTCGTGGTTGACGGCGTCGAACGCGGCCTCACGCCGGCCAAGCTCTCCGTCGCGCCTGGCGCGCACATCCTCGAGCTCCGCGGCCGTGGTGTTCCCCGCGTCATTCCAATCAATGTCGCAGCGGGCTCTGAGGTCTCGCAATATCTCGAGTTCGCCGACACGCCATCAACCGGGCAGCTGCGCGTGCAGACGCAGCCCGCGGGCGCCAAGGTGATTATCGATGGCGTCGATCGTGGCATCGCCCCAACGACGGTGACGGAGCTGACGCCCGGCGATCACGAAGTGGTCCTCCAGGCGGGTGCCGCATCGGTCAAACAAACCGTGACTATCCAGGCCGGTGCGACCGCATCGTTCGTCGCGCCAATCGCCGGCGTCGAAGCCAGCTCGGGTCCGGTGTCGGGATGGGTCGCGGTGAAAGCGCCCGTGACGATGGAGATTCGCGAAGGCGGACGACTCCTCGGCACGAGCGACAGCGATCGAGTCATGATGGCCGCCGGTCGCCATGAAATCGAGATCGTGAACGACACACTCGGGTACCGAACCACACGCGTCATTCAGGTCGCAGCCGGGAAGATTGCCGCCATTTCGATCGATCTCCCGAACGGTGTCGTGAACCTCAACGCTTCGCCGTGGGCGGAGGTCTGGATCGACGGCCAGCGCGTGGGTGAAACTCCCATCGGAAATCTCAGCGTGCCCATCGGACCTCACGAGGTGGTCTTCAGGAATCCACAGCTCGGCGAGAAGCGTCACGCAGTCTCCGTGACTCTTGCAGCACCGGTTCGGCTCAGCGTCGACATGAAGTGAGCGATGGCTCAAAGGGATATGACCATGAAAAAACGACTTGTTGCGATCGCCGCGCTGGCCGGAAGCATGACTATGGCAATAACAGCCCAGCAGAATCCCCTCATGGCGGCGCGCGATCTGTATGCGTCGGCGCGTTACGACGAAGCATTGGCTGTCCTCAACGGGTTGAGGCCGCCGGCCAGCGGCTCCGACCTGAAGTCGGTCGAGCAATATCGTTCGCTGTGCCTGCTGGCGCTCGGGCGTGGCACGGAAGCCGAAGCGGCGATTGCGGCAGTAATCACCGCGGATCCGGCGTACCACCCGAGCGAGGCCGAGGCGTCGCCGCGAGTGCGCGCGGCGTTCACGGAAGTGCGTCAGAAGCTGTTGCCCGACATCGCGCGCTCACGGTATGCCGAAGCGAAGGCGACGTTCGATCGGAAGGAGTACCAGCAGGCGCGCGAGCAGTTCCAGGGACTGCTCGGTCTGCTCGATGATCCCGAGATGGGTGGACGGCTGGGCGACCTTCGTGTCCTGGTCACGGGCTTCGTCGATTTGACCGCCGCTGCTGCAGCACCCGCGCCCATGCCAGCGCCGAAGGCTGAAGAACCGGCGCCCGCTGTGCCGCCGCCGTCGCCGAGTCCCGTGGCCGCCGCGACTCCGGCGTCGTCGCATGCTTCCGCGCCGCGCATCTTCGGCGGCGATGATCAGAACGTGAAGGCCCCCGTCATCATCAAGCAGGAAGTCCCACGCGTCCCGACCTCGGTGACGGCTTCGGCCCGCAATCGTGGTCTGCTCGAGGTTGTCATCGATGAGCAGGGCCGTGTCACGTCCGCGTCCGTGCGCATCTCGATGCACCCCGTCTATGACGCGCTGCTGCTAACCGCCGCACGCGAGTGGAAGTATCAGCCCGCGACCCTTGGCGGCAAGCCGGTCAAATTCCGGAAGATGATTCAAATCTCGATCTCGAAGACTTGAGATCCCGGCCCGACCGTTGAAGGTGGGTTCGCGGCTCGACGGGACCTTCCGGAAATGTCGAGCCGTGTAATTTCGCTGATGAGCGTGTAAACGGTTACCGCTGACGTCGTACTTGCTCGTCGATTTCATCGTAATTGCAGCTTCCGGACGGCGCCTCTCGATGGCAGGAAAGTGGCAAGGCCGTCGTCGGAATGCTCCAAGACGACACTCGCATCTCGCTAGCTGATCTTTCAGCAGTCGGCATTCTTCTGCGTCCCATCGATGCTGTGACGATCGTTCGCGAGCTGACGGTTCAGCTCGCGGCCGGCGAACTGCCCGGTGTGCCGTCCCCGCATGTGATCCGCCTCGCCTCGACCGGCGCAGTTTCGATCGAGGGACCGGTCGCTGCGGGCAGTCGACCGGTGGCGCGCGTTGCGCAGCTCCTCGAGTCGCTGCTGCCGACCTCAGACGGCAGGGGTGACGATCCGGTGCCGCCCGATCTTCGCAGGGTCATCGCACGCGCGCTTGGGAGCAGCAATCTTCCGCCATGGCCGTCTCTTGACAGCTTTGCCGAAGCACTGAGCCGATTCTCGGCTGCCGATCGCGGCGAAGCCATTGCTGATCTGGTCGCAAGCTGGGCGTCGGCCGCGATTGACTCGAATCGAATCACAGCTCGGCCGACCGAACGCCCTGCCACGGCTGTGGATTCGGAGTCCAGCGGCCCTCATTTCGGTGATTTCCGGCGGACCTCGGCGAAAGCAACTCCGAAGCTTGACACCTCTGAGGTGAGCATCTCGGAAATCCGTCGAGCCCGCCGCGCAACCGGTTTACCTCTTGCGGAGATCTCTCGACGCAGCCGCATTCCGGTGTCCCTCCTCAGGCAGCTCGAATGGGGATATCTCCAGAACTGGCCCAATGGCCTGTATGGCCGCACGCAGCTCGTTCGATACGCGCGCGCTGCTGGGCTCGATCAGGATCTCGTGGTTCGGAGCATCTGGCCGATGCTGGAGGAGGCGTCGCAATCCAGTCCTGCGCCTGAGTCAGTGGCGGTGGTGACGCGTCCTTCCGCGCCCGATATTGCGCTGATTACCCTGGACGATCTCGAGCCCGTGTTCGCCGAAGAAGCCGCGGAGGAACCCGCGCGTGTCGAAAAAGTCGTCGAGCCGCTGCCGCGGATTGAGGAAAGCGCGCCGGCTGACAGGACCGTGATCACCGATTCAGCCGTCGATGTCTCGACGGTGCCACATCGGAGACGTACGCGGCTGCTCGCCTCGTTCGCGCTCGCATCTGCGGTTGCGGCCGGAGTAATCGCGTCTGTCTGGCTCGGCGTCGGCACGTTACCCGACCGGCCGCCGCCGCCGCCGCCGCCGGCTGTCTCCAAGAACGAGGCGTCCGACAGTTCGTCAGGTGGAACGTCCGGCGCGGCCAACGCGGCCGAGGATCGAGGTACCGAACCGGCCAATGCAACGATTGAGACCCCTCAGTCGGCCGAAAGATCGCAGTCATCCACGACGCCGCCTCCAGAGCCCGTCGCTGAACCCATTCGCCCGCGCGAGCCGGACAGCATGGTGCCTGATAACGCAGCCGGGTCGCCGGCATTTGCATCGCTCGGAGCCGCGATGTTCTATCAGGACGACGAGAACACGGATGATGTCGTGCGGGCAGGGGCCCGTTCGCCTGCCACCACCCTACGGATCGTCCGCGTCGTCGACGAGAACTTCAGGAACTTTCACGCGCGTCCCTCTCCGGACGGGGCGCGGATTGCGTTTGATTCGGATCGCGAGCAGCAGCGTGCGGTCTACGTCGCGGACGTCGACGGCAGCAACGTTCGGCGCGTAAGCGGCGAAGGCTTTGCGGCGTTTCCCAGCTGGTCTCCGGACGGCAAATCGCTCGCATTTGTACGCGCCGATCCCGAGCACCCGCGCGTCTGGAATCTCTGGACCGTGGATCTCGACTCCGGACACTTGCGCCAGGTGACTGGGCACGGCAGCGGTCAGCTGTGGGGAGGTTCCTGGTTCCCCGACGGCCGCCGGATTGCGTACAGCCTGGAGAACCAGTTGAACGTCATCGATACCCTCACCGGCGAGGAGCGCAGCTATCCTTCGCCACGCACAGGACGGCTCGTTCGAACCCCGGCGGTCTCGCCTGACGGCCGCCGCATCATCTTCCAGGTCGCCGATGATGGCACGTGGCTGCTGGACGTTGCCGACGGATCGGTCCGCAAGGTGCTCGCGGATCCTTCCGCCGAGGAGTACGCCTGGTCGCCCGACGGACGCCGAGTCGCCTATTACAGTCGCCGCACGGACGAGTGGGGGGTCTGGGTGATGACGAGTCGGTGAGAGGTGCGAGGTGCGAAGTGGCTGGTGCCTGGTGCGAAGCACAGCGCCTCGCACCGGGCACCCGGCCGTGGCACCCGGCCCGAGGCACCTGGCACCTTTGATCTGCTAGACTTCCGCTTTTTGAATGATGCGGCAGTCCATCATCATGGGCGTGGCGGCGCTGGCGATGTGTGCGTGTGCGCCCGAGAAGCCGCTGGTGTCGTCTCACGGGCAGGATGTGATGCTGCCCCGCGAGACGGAGACCATCGAGGCTCTGGTCCCTCAGCACGCGACGCTCGACAGTCTGTTGCGGCAGCATCGATTAACCGCGGACCTGGTTCAGGCGGCGATAGAATCGGCGGCGACCGTCTTCAACCCGCGCCAGCTTCGCGCCGATCGGCCATATCGACTCGTGCTCTCCGTCGACGGTCTGCTGCGGGAATTCGAATACCAGATCGACGGAGACCGGTTTCTTCGGATCGTGAACCTCGATCGCTCGCGTCCGCAGATGCTCGAGGCACAGGTCGTGCCCTACGAGAAGGAACGCAAGGTCGTTGCGATCCGCGGCGCGATCGATGCGGACCATCCATCACTGATTTCCGCGATCGAGGACACCGGCGAGAACATCCAGCTCGCACTGGCGCTCGCCGATATTCTCGCCGGTCAGATCGATTTCCAGACGGACCTCCAGCCCGGGGACACTTTCGAGGTGTTGTTCGAGAAGTGGATGCGCGATGGTGAGTTCGCCGGCTACGGGGCAATCGTCGCCGCTCGGTTGCTGAGCGATGGACATGAGCACCAGGCGTTTCGCTGGACGAATCCGGAGAGCGGCAAAGCCGGGTACTACGATGTGGACGGTCGGTCGCTGAAGCGGTTCATGCTGAGATCGCCGCTCAAGTTCGAGCCGCGCATCACGTCAGGCTTCTCCCAACGGCGCCTTCATCCGGTGTATCGCACCTATCACGCGCATCTCGGCATCGATTACGGCGCACCGGCCGGCGCGTCGGTCGTTGCGGTCGCGAGCGGCACCGTGATGTCTGCCAGCTGGGCAGGCAGTGGCGGCAATCAAATCCGCATCCGGCACGCGGACGGTTACGAGAGCTACTACCTGCACCTGTCGTCGTTCGCAAGCGGCATTCGCGCGGGCACGCAGGTCGATCAAGGACAGTTCATTGGACGAGTAGGCACAACGGGAACCGCGACAGGCCCGCACCTCGATTTCCGGTTACGGAAGAACGGCAGGTTCATCAACCCGCTCGTCGAGCACGGCCGAATGCCGCCAGGCGAGCCAATCCCCGCGGCGCTCGTCGCCACGTTCTTCACGAGCCGAAACGCGCTTCGCGATCAGTTGTCGGCGACGATCGTCACCGACGCCGCGCAGAAGAAACCCGATGCGGTACCAGGAGTCCATTGATCGAAAGGATCCACGCCAACCCGTGTGAATCAGCGTCCATGAAATAGAATAACCGGATGGCTTCAATTCAGCCATTTCGCGCCTTGCGTCCAGCGCCGGACGCTGCTCCTCGTGTCTCCTCCGTTCCTTACGACGTCGTCAGCACCGACGAGGCCCGTCAGCTCGCGGCGGGCAATCCGCTCAGCTTTCTTCGCGTCACGCGATCAGAGATCGATTTGCCGGCAGATACCGATCCTTACTCGGACGCTGTCTACGCGAAAGCACGCGAGAATCTTCGCGTGCTGCGTGAGAGGGCGCCGCTCGTGCTGGAAGAGTCGGAAGCGCTGTATTTGTACCGATTGCGAATGGGCGCGCACGAACAGACGGGCGTCGCCGGCTGCTTTTCGATCGACGAGTACGAACGCGACATCATCAAGAAGCACGAACGCACGCGGCGCGACAAGGAGGACGATCGGACTCGGCACATCGTCGAGGTTCGCGCTCAGACTGGCATCGTCTTCCTCACGTACCGACGTTCCGCGGCTGTCGATGACCTCCAGAGCGCCGTCACGAACGGAGAGCCTCTTTACGATTTCGCCACCCCAGACGGTGTTCAGCACACTGTCTGGCGTCCAGCGGCGGAACACACGCGGACGCTCGTCGAGGCGTTCGCGCACATCGACGCGCTCTACATCGCGGACGGTCATCACCGTGCGGCAAGCGCTGCACGCGCACGGCGCGAGCTGACCGGGCAACGGGGCAACGCCGGAGATGCGAACAGCTTCATCGCGGTCGCGTTTCCTGACGATCAGGTGAAGATCCTTCCGTACCACCGCGTCGTGAAGGATCTCGGCGGTCGTTCAGCCGAACAGTTCTACGACGTGGTGCGTGAGAAGTTTCCCGTTCGGGACGGCTCGGCGGTGCCGCACCGGAAGGGTGAGGTCTCGATGTTTCTCGCGGGGCACTGGTACACGATCTCGGTCGACAACGTGCCGACCGCCGGTGACTCGCGAGCGGCAAGTCTGGACGTGGCGCGCCTGCAGCGCGGCGTGCTCGACGGGATCCTCGGCATCAAGGACATCACGACGGACAAACGGATCGACTTCGTTGGCGGCGCGCGCGGGACGGCGGTTCTAGAGCGTGCGGTCGATTCGGGCAAAGCGGCCGTGGCCTTCTCCATGTATCCCGTCTCGGTTGACGACTTGATCGCGATATCCGATGCCGGCGGCATCATGCCTCCGAAGTCGACGTGGTTCGAGCCGAAGCTGAGGGATGGCTTGTTGGTCCATTTGGTGTGACGGGGCCAGTCCTCAAGCTGCTAAAGGTGCTAACGGTGCTGAAGGCGCTAAGGGTGCTTGGTCCTCCAGTGCTCGAAGTAGCTGCGTCGGTATGAAAGTACTTGTCGCCGACGAGTTCGAATCGAGTGGGATCGCCGGACTGAAGGCAGCCGGCTGCGAGGTCGTCTACGAGCCGGAGCTGAAAGACCATTCCTTGACGGAAGCGATTCGAAATACGTCGGCTGACGTGCTCGTTGTTCGTGGAACCCAGGTCACGACAGCGATGCTCGACGCCGGTCGGTTGTCGCTCATCGTCAGGGCGGGCGCCGGGTACAACACGATCGACGTCGCGGGCGCCTCGAAGCGTGGCATCTACGTTTCCAACTGTCCGGGCAAGAATGCGATTGCAGTCGCAGAGCTGACGTTCGCGCTGATGCTGTCACTCGACCGTCGTGTGCCGGACAACGTCGCCGATCTGCGCGCGGGTCGATGGAACAAGAAGGAATACTCGAGGGCGCGCGGCCTCTACGGGAAGACGCTCGCCGTGCTCGGGATTGGCAACATCGGTCAGGAAGTCATCCGACGCGCGGCCGGATTCGGAATGAACGTCGTCGTGTGGAGCCGCCGCTTCGACGGTCAGTCGAGACCGATGACGGAGCAGGAGGCACGTGAGCTCGCGCTGGAGCCGGCGATCAGGATGGTGCGAGTCGAGCTTGCTGCCACGCCGGCCGACGTTGCAGGTGCCGCCGACGTGCTGAGCATTCATCTCGCGCTCGACGCCGGCACGAGGGGGCTCGTCAACGCGAACGTCCTCGGGCGGTTGAAGCGCGGCGCGTTCTTCATCAATACCGCTCGGGCGGAAATCGTCGATCACGTGGCGCTCGTCACGGCGATTCGGGAGAACGGCATAAGGGCCGGCCTCGACGTGTTTGCGAATGAACCGTCCCCGGCGGCCGGAGAGTTCAAGGACGACCTCGCACGTCTGACGGGCGTGTACGGAACTCACCACATCGGCGCCTCGACCGAACAGGCACAGGAAGCGATTGCCGCAGAGACGGTGCGGATCATCCGGAGCTACAAGGAGACCGGCAGGGTCCCGAACGTCGTCAATCTCGCACGGCGCACGCCCGCAACGCACATGCTCGTCGTCCGGCATCACGACCGGCCCGGCGTCCTCGCCCACGTCTTCGACCACCTCCGTCGAGCCAACCTCAATGTTCAGGAAACGGAGAACATTGTCTTCGAAGGAGCACATGCGGCCGTCGCGCGGATCAATCTCGACGGCGCGCCATCCGCGACTGTGTGCGATCAGATCAAGGCGGGCAGCACGGACGTTCTGGACCTGCAAGTCGTGAAATTGTGACTGGTGAATTGTGAATTGTCCGCAACACGCGTGAGGTCTTTCGTATGCCAACAGTGACTCGTATCTTCAATTTCTCTGCGGGTCCGGCAGTCCTGCCGGTCGAAGCGCTCGAAGAAGCGCAGCGCGATCTCCTGGCGCTCCCGGGCGTGGGCATGTCCGTGCTCGAGATCAGCCATCGGTCGAAGCCGTTCGACGAGATCATCGAAGGATGCGAGGCCGATCTGCAGAAGCTTGCCGGCATCCCGGACAACTACCACGTCCTGTTCCTCCAGGGTGGCGCGAGCCTGCAGTTCTCGATGGTGCCGATGAACCTGCTGCCTCCTGACGGGTCGGCGGATTACATCGTCACCGGAGTGTGGTCTGAAAAGGCTGTCAAGGAGGCGAAGCGCGTCGGGACCGTGAACATCGCGGCCACCACGAAAGAGGGGAACTTCAGGCGGGTGCCGCAGCAGGCTGAGTTGACGCTCGACGCTCGTGCGGCTTACGTGCACTTCACGACGAACAACACGATCTACGGCACCGAATGGCACTACGTGCCCGATGTCGGCGACGTGCCGCTCGTGGCCGACGCGTCTTCGGATATCTTCAGCCGTCCGCTCGACGTCTCGAAGTACGGCCTGATTTACGCCGGCGCGCAGAAGAACCTCGCGCCTGCCGGCGTCACGCTGGTCATCGTCCGGGACGATCTCGCCAAACGCTCTCGGTCATCGCTCCCGACGATGATGCAGTACGGCGTGCACGTGGAGAATAAGTCCATGTACAACACGCCGCCCGTATTCGCCATTTACGTCATGCGTCTCGTCCTGAAGTGGCTGCTGAAGGAAGGTGGCCTCGAGAGCATCGAGCGACGGAACATCCGCAAGGCGCAAAAGCTCTACGCGGAAATCGATCGGACAGGCTTCTACCGTGGCCATGCGCAGACCGACTGTCGCTCACGCATGAACATCACGTTCCGCCTGCCGAACGAGGCGCTCGAGAAACGGTTCGCGGCTGAAGCAGCCAGCGCCGGGCTCGACGGCTTGAAGGGGCACCGCTCGGTCGGCGGGCTGCGCGCGTCGATCTACAACGCATTTCCCGAAACCGGCGTGGACGCGCTGGTTGCCTTCATGCGCGACTTCGAAGCAAAGAACGGCTGACGGGTAAGTAGTTCGAATTGCAGGAGTTGCACGCGCGACCAACGCTTACAGAACTCTTACAAACGCATTCATGTGTTCCTGCTACTGTGTCAAGGCCCTCATCTGCAGGAGTGACGGTTGAAGACACTCGTAGCGAACATCCGAATTGCGTACTCCTTGTGCCCCCTCAACGGGATTACCGCGGTGTTCATGGTGTTGTTCCATATCGGCGCGGTCGCCGCGCTGTGGTCCTTCAGCTGGACCAACGTCGCGGTCGCGATCGCGCTGCACTGGATAGCCGTCGGCTTCGGAATCAGCCTCGGCTATCACCGCCTGCACACACACCGCGGCTACAAGACGTCGAAGGCGTTCGAGTACTTCCTGGCCGTGTGCGGCACCTTGACACTCGAGGGCGGCCCGATCTTCTGGGTGGCCACGCATCGCGTCCATCACCAGAACTCCGACAAGCACGGCGATCCGCACAGCCCGCGTGACGGCGGCTTCTGGGCGCACATGGGCTGGATTCTGTTCGGCGACACTCACCACAACAACACGCCGCTGATGGCGAAGTACGCGCCCGATCTCGGATCGGATCCGTTCTATCGGTGGCTGAACACCTATCACTGGATTCCTTTGACGATGCTCGGCTTCATCCTGCTGGCCGTGGGCGGATGGTCGATGGTGCTCTGGGGAGTGTTCCTGCGTGTGACATTCGGGCTGCACGCGACGTGGCTGGTGAACTCCGCGACACACATGTGGGGCACCCGCCGCTTCGCCACTCGCGACGATTCGCGGAACAGCTGGTGGGTGGCGCTCCTGACTTTTGGCGAGGGCTGGCACAACAATCACCACGCGCATCCCGTGTCCGCGCGCCACGGGCTCGCATGGTACGAGTTGGACATCAGCTGGATCACGCTGAAGGCCTTCGCGGCCCTTGGCATCGTCCGTGATCTGAAGGTGGCCAAGGTCGCGCGGCACCTCCCGCACGAGGAAGCGGCGTAGCGGGCCTATCCCACCTCCGAACTACCGAGCGACCGAACTACCGAGCGGGCCGCTCCAGGGTTTATTCTTGAGACCATGATCAGCGGCCGGCGCCGGTCGGTCATCTTCTTCACTGCGTTCGGTATCTGTCTCGTCGCTCTCGCTGTCGCGCTCAACGTCAGCTGGATCGTCCTCAACTGGCGTCTGGGCGTGCTGGCGATCCTCGGCGTCATCTTCTTCGTGCTGATCATCGCCGGGATGGTTCTGAACACCATCTTTCTCGTGCGCGAAATCCGGCGCAACGAGCAGCACGACTCGTTCATCAACGCCGTCACCCACGAGCTCAAGACGCCGGTCGCGTCGATTCGGCTCTACCTGCAGACGCTCCAGACCCGTCCGCTCGCCGAAGAAAGGCGACAGGAGTTCTACCGGATCATGCTCGACGACAGCGACCGACTGCTGAGCACGATCGAGCAGGTGCTACGCGCCGGAAGCACAGGCTCCCGGCTTCGCCGGATTGCGCGCGCGCGGCTCGATCTCGCGGACATCGTTCACGAGTCCGTGGAGCTGGCGCGGAGGCGCTTCCGGCTCGATGACGAGGCCCTTGTTTACGAGAATCACATCTCCAACGGTCGTCCGATCGTGCTTGGCGACGCCGACGAGCTGAAGGCGGCGGTGTGGAACTTGATCGACAACGCGATCAAGTACTCCGCTAGCAACGTGCACGTCCGCGTTGTGGTGCACGACCTGGAGAATCAGCGGCTCGCGGTCCGCGTGATCGATCAGGGTGTGGGCATCTCGCCGCTGGAGCTCAAGCGCATCTTCCGTCGCTTCTATCGAATTCCAGCCGGGATGGCGATTCGTGCGAAGGGCAGCGGCCTCGGTTTGTTCATCGTCCGCTCGGTCGCGCGCAGGCACGGAGGACGGGCCTTCGCGGAGAGCGACGGTACGGGCCGCGGAAGCACCTTCACGATTCTGCTGCCGCGGGCGGCGGAGGCATGAACCGTCTGACGCCGCGCATCCTGATCGTCGAGGACGAGCAGCACCTCGCCGAAGGACTGCGATTCAATCTCGAAGCCGAAGGCTTCGCCGTCGACGTCGTCGACACCGGCGAAGCCGCGCTCGACCGGCTGCTGGGCCCCGCGAAACAACATTTCGACCTCGTGGTGCTCGACGTCATGCTTCCGGGCAAGGACGGGTTTGCCGTCGTCGCAGAGCTGCGCGAGGCGAGACAGTTCGTTCCAGTCCTGATCCTCACCGCACGCGGACGGCCGGAAGACGTGCTCGACGGCTTTGCCGCCGGCGCAGATGACTACCTGCCCAAGCCGACCGAGCTCGCGATTCTGCTGGCACGCGCCGGCGGTCTGCTGCGCCGCACGGAGTGGCTCCGGCGCCCGGCGGATCGATATTCGTTTGCCGGCAAGACGATCGACTTCGACACGCTCGAACTGCGCGTCGGCGATCGCGTGCTCCGGCTGACATTGATGGAGGCCAACCTTCTTCGATATCTGATCAGCCACGAAGGACGCGCGATCTCGCGCAAGTCGATGCTCGAAGACGTCTGGGGCCTGCACGAGAACACGGATACTCGTGCCATCGACAACTTCATCGTCCGATTACGCCGATACATCGAGAAAGAGCCTGGGCGGCCGCAGCACCTGCTGACCGTGCGCGGTGTGGGGTACAGGTTCATCGCCAACCCATGAGACGCCGATATCCGCGAGAAGCCGTCTCGTTCGAATTCGATGCGTCACCTATCCGCGTAAATCCGCGCCGCGGCGGCGCCCGCGCCGACGGCGCCGGCGGCGGAACGGAATCGGCTGGAACGATTCGCCGGAGTGGACGTGCGGATACGTGCTCTCTGCCTGCAGCCCGCGCCAGTGAGAGACGACGTCTGGGTGATCGCCGTGGATCTCGAGCCAAGTCAGCGCTTCGTCGAGCGCGGTTCGGTGCAGCAACGCGCGGCGCGTCCGGAGCGGCGCGTCCAGATCGAGCAGGCGCGGCTGCAGCGAGAGGATCTGATGGAGGCGCTCGAGATCCCTGCGGGCGATCGGCAGCATGCCGATGTCGATACGGCGCTCGAGAGCATCGGCGGTGTATTGATTCCGGCGCCCGATCAAACCGAGTGGCAGAAGGAGCGTTCCTGCGAGGATCGCATTCGTCAGCGACTCCGGGGCGGCGCCGAATCGCCCGCGATACCGGTCGAGCCGCGCGATCGAGTGCCACACGTCGTCGGGTGCATCGGCCAGCTCCGGCGTAATCGCCTTGAGGAGCTTCGTCTCTCGTAGCTGCCGCATCGCTTCGCCGGCGTGACCGGAGCGCAGAATCTTGTAGTACTCCTCGACCAGCCGTGCCGGCGCGCTGCGCGCGATTTCGTGGCGGTGAACGGCGATGGCACCGAGAATAGGCGCATCGATCGTGAACTGAAGCCGCGCGCCGAGAACGACGGCGCGCAGCATGCGGACCGGATCCTCGAGAAATCGCACGTCGGGATCGCCGATGCACCGGATCAACCCGGCGCGCAGATCGGCAAGACCGCCGACATAGTCGATGATCGAGAACGTTCCGATGTCGTAGAAGAGCGCGTTGACCGTGAAATCTCGGCGGAACGCGTCCTCCTCCGGCGTGCCGTACGTGTTGTCCCGATAAATGAGGCGGTCGTGCGGGCGCGGGTCAGCTCGATTGCCACGATTGTCGTCGGTCGTCTCGCGTGGCTCTGCTGCGATTGCGGGTTCTGCGGCAGCTTCGATCTCGGGCGTGACATCGGTCGTGTCGACCTGTCTGCGAAACGTCGCCACCTCGATCGTCATCGGGCCGAACTTGACGTGGGCGAGTCGGAACCGGCGTCCGATGATCCAGCAGTTCCTGAACAGCTTCTTGACCTGCTGCGGGTGCGCCGAGGTGCCGATATCGAAATCCTTCGGCCGCCGGTTGAGCAGCAGATCGCGGACGCTGCCGCCGACGAGATATGCGACGAAGTGGTGTTCGTGCAGCCGATAGAGAACCTTGAGGGCGCTGGGATCGATGTCGCGACGCGAGATTGTGTGCGCGGAACGCGGAACGATGGTCGGCTCCACCATCGCTCGCGATTATAACATCAGAGTTCGGGAATGCGCGAGTAAATAACTGAAAATATTAGGGTTAGGGCGAGCTCCGCTGTGTGTTACCATCGCACGATGCGACCGCTAATCGTCGCCCTTGTCGCGCTGGCGTCGGTTGTGCGCGTCGACGCTGCCGACCCCCTGGCCGAGGCCCGCAGGCTGTACAACGCGGGTCAGTACGAGAACGCCGCTCGCATGGCAAAGGAGGCGCTTGCGGTACCGGCTCTTGGCGATTCGGCGCGCATTGTCCTTGGGCGCGTTTTTCTGGAGCGGTTTCGCCAGACGGCGAGCGCCGAAGATCTGAACGCCGCGCGAGACGCCTTCCGCAATGTGGATCCGCAGGCGCTCGACAACCGCGATCAACTCGAGCTGACGGTCGGCCTCGGCGAGACGCTCTATCTCGAAGATCGTTTCGGCGCAGCCGCGCAGCTGTTCGAGACGGTACTTGATCGCGCGGGGGTCCTCGGTCCCGGCGCCCACGACCGCGTACTCGACTGGTGGGCGACGGCGGTCGACCGTCAGGCGCAGTTACAGCCACCCGATCAACGTGGCCCAGCCTACGCGCGGGTCCTCGACCGGATGCGGCTCGAGCTCGCTCGCGACCCGGTATCGACGCCCGCCAGCTACTGGTTGACCGCGGCGGCGCGCGGCAGTGGTGATCTCGATCTCGCGTGGCACTCCGCCGCCGCGGGTTGGGTCCGCGCCGGCTTCGCACGCGATCGTGGCGCGGCCCTGCGCGCGGATCTCGATCGGTTCGTTTTGCAGGCGATCATTCCCGAACGCGCCGCGAAGCTCCAGATTCGCGACACGCGTCAGGCGCAGAGCGGGATGATCAGCGAGTGGGAAGCGTTCAAGGCGAACTGGAGCAAATGACGCCACAAAGAAAGTCAGAAGTCGGGCTTCAGTGCTTCGTTCCCTCTTATCTCGTTCTTCCTACTTCGTACTTCTGACTTCGTACTTCATTTGGCGTCGTTCCAGTTCTCGCCGATCCCGACGTCGGCAGTGAGCGGCACGTTCAGTCTGACCGCCCCCTCCATCACCTCGCGGAGGTGTTTCGACGCTTCCTCGGCGGCTTCGGCCGGTGCCTCGAAGAGGAGCTCGTCGTGCACGGTGAGGATCATCTTTACGCCGCCCGCGATCTTCGGCAGGGCCGCGTGAACGTCGATCATCGCGCGCTTCAGGATGTCCGCCGCGGTCCCCTGAATCGGAAAGTTCACCGCGCGCCGTTCGGCCTCGCCGCGAAGCTGGAAATTCCTGCTGTTGACGTCCGGCACGAGCCGGCGCCTTCCGAACATCGTCTTGACGACACCGGTCTGCCTCGCGTTCTCGAGAAGGCCATCGATGAACTTGCGAACGGCGGGGAATCCCGCGAAGTACGCGTCGATGAACGCCTGCGCTTCCTGACGGGAGACGCCGATGTCGCGGGCGAGCGTGAATGCCTGCTTTCCGTAGAGCAGCGCGTAGTTGATGATCTTCGATCGACGTCGCAGCTCGTGCCTGCTCAGACCACTGTTGGCACCAAAGACTTTCAGTGCTGTCTGATCGTGGATGTCGTCCCCGCGCTGAAACGCGGTCACGAGCGCCCCGTCGCCTGACAAATGCGCAAGGACGCGCAGCTCGATCTGCGAGTAATCGGCCGAAATCAGCACGTGACCTGGCTCCGCGACGAACGCCCGCCGAATCTCGCGTCCGACTTCCGTTCGGATCGGGATGTTCTGCAGGTTCGGATCGCTGCTGCTCAATCGCCCCGTTGCGGCGACCGCCTGGTTGAAACAGGTGTGCACGCGTCCCGTCGCCGGATGGACGAGCTGCGGCAGCGCATCGATGTACGTGCCCTTCAGCTTCTGAAGGCCGCGCCACTCGAGAATCAGGCTCGGCAGTTCGTGCGTCAGCGCGAGCTCCTCGAGGACCTCGAAGGCGGTCGACTGTGCTTTCGTTTTCGTCGTTCGGCGGATAGTCTCCGTCCTCAAACCGAGCTTGTCGAAGAGAATCTCGGACAGCTTTTTGGGCGAGTTGATGTTGAACTCTTCGCCCGAAAGCTCGTAAACGCGCGACGCAAGACGATCGAGCTCCTGCTCGACACGCGCTGACTGCGCCTGCAAGGTCGGCCCGTCGATTCGCACGCCGGCCCGCTCGATATCCACCAGGACTGGAATCAGCGGGCGCTCGAGCTCGAGGTAGAGCGGCTCGAGTTGCTCGTTTCGAAGCAGGTCGCGCAGCGTGCCCGATAGCTGCAACGGCAGGTCGGCGCGCTCGCCTGCGTAATCGAGCGCTGCTTCGACTGGCAAGGATGCGAACGAGATCGATTTGGCGCCGCGGCCGCACACATCCTCTTCGCGCAGCGCTTTGTACCCGCCGTGCTCGAGGGCGAGGTCCTCGAGCGGATGCGACGATCTCGTCGCATCGAGCAGGTAGCTGGCGATCATCGTGTCGGTCTCGATTCCCCGGAGCTCGATCCCGTGCTGCGCGAGCACGATGGCGTCGAACTTCAGGTCGTGGCCGATTTTCCTCACACGCTCGTCCTCGAAGATCGGTTTGAGCGCCGCGATCGCCGTGGCGAGCTCGACGCCCTCTCTTCCGCCTGCCTGCGCGTCTCCGAAGAGCCCAGTGCTCTGGGCCTCGCCCCTGATCGGCACGTAGCGCGCCTGCCGCTTCGCAACGGAGAACGAGAGGCCGACGATGTGCGCCCTCATGGCCGCGGGGGCATCGGGAAGGACGCGAAAGGCGAACTGGCCGGCCTGACGCAGGGAATCCGCAAGCGCCTCGACCTCGTCAGCGGGGCGCAGGACGGCGTAGTCCTTGCCGACCGTGTCCGCAGTCGGCGCGTACTCCATGACGAGCGATCGGAATCCGAGACGCGTGAAGAGCTCGAAGCAGCGCTCGCGCGAGGCCCCACGATGCCGGAGCGACTCGGGCTGGAACTCCACCGGAACGTCGGTCCGAATCCGTGCGAGCTCGCGGCTCTGCCGCGCGTCCTCTGCGTGCGCCAGGAGCCCCTCGCGGTAGCGTTTGTTCGTCACCTCGGTCGCGTGCGCAAGGAGCTCGTCGAGCGATCCGTAGCTCGCGATCAGATCGCGTGCCCCTTTTTCGCCGATGCCGGGCACCCCTTTGATGTTGTCGATCGAATCCCCCATCAGCGCGAGCACGTCGACGACCTGCGAAGGAAAAACCCCGAACTTGTCTTTCACGGCCGCCGCATCGAACCAGGCGCCGTCGTCGCGGGGGTTGTACACCTTGATACCGTCGTGCACGAGCTGAAAGAAATCCTTGTCGCCGGTAACGATGGCCACTTCGAATCTGGCCTCGACGGCCTTTTGCGCGAGCGTGCCGATGACGTCGTCCGCCTCGAATCGTTCTGATGTGAGGATTGGAACGCCCAGCGCCTCGCAGGCTTCGTGCACCCACGGGATCTGTTCCGCAAGGTCCGGTGGCATTGGCGCGCGATTCGCCTTGTAATCGGTGACGAGCTGATCTCGAAACGTCGGTCCTGCCAGATCGAAAGATGCAGCCAGATACGCAGGATGGTGGTCCTGGATCAGTTTCCGGAGCATCGTGACGAAGATGTACACCGCGTGCGTGGACTTTCCGCTGGGTCCGGTCAGGCCTGACCCGCGCATCGCGTGGTACGCGCGGTACATCTGCGAGCTGCCGTCGATGAGGAACAGACGTTCACGTGTGGACATTGAAGATCGGACGCCCTGGCGGGGTGAAACTCGAAAGCCCAGTATATCATTCGAAGAATGTCGGCCTCGGTGAGACGAACGCTGCTGGTGCTCTTCGTCACGTGCGCCTTTGCGTGCGGCGGCGCTTTTTTTGGCAGGCAGTACGAATACGACGAAGAGCTGTACCTTTCGACGGATGGCTCGGCGAACGTCGTCGTCAACGCCTCGATTCCTGCGCTGATTGCGCTGCGTGGGCTTCAGCTCGATTCGGGTCCATCGGCGCCCGTCGATCGCTCGGCGATTCGAGCCGCGTACGAATCACCGCTGACGCAGGTCACAGGTATCAGCAGCTGGCGTCGGTACGGACGACAATTCGTCCAGGTGCGCGTCACGGTGAGCGATATTCGGCAGCTGTCGTCGGTGCCGCCGTTCTCCTGGTCACGCTACGAGCTGATGGAGAAGGATGGACAACGCGTCTTTCGGCAGACGGTCGAATCGTCTGCGTTCAAACCGGGAACGCTGAAGAACGTCGGGTGGACGGGCACGGAGCTGGTTGGCTTCCGGCTTCATCTGCCCTCCGCAATCCTCTGGCACAACGCGCGCGACGTCGAAACCGGCAAGGAGAGCCAGGTTCAGCGCGGCAACATTCTGGCGTGGGACCAGTCGCTCGCGGATCGCCTCGACGGGCGACCCGTGAGCATCGAAGTGCGGACCGGCAGGGACTCGATTCTGTCCCGGACCCTGGGGCTGTTTGCGGGTGCGTTTCTCGCCGCTGTGCTCCTGCTGGTCTTCCTCACCTGGATGATGTTCCGGAGAGGTAAGAAAAACGTTGTTGGCGGACTTCCGCATCCGTCCGTAGATCGTTGACCACCTCGAGCTCGCCGAACCCCGTCGCCAGGGAACGCGCGAGCATCCGCTCGACATTGCTGTTGACGACGCCGGTGAGCGTGACGCGCCCGCGGTCCACGATGACGTGAATCGGCGGGTTCGCCATCGCGGCGTAGTTCCAGAACGACGGATTGCCGTAAATCGCCCGCGCAATCCGGTATCGCAGCTCCTCGTCGAATGGAGAGACGGACAGCACGTCGATCTGATTCTGCACTTCGCGCACGCCATCGATCTTCGCGACTTGCCTGCCGAGGTCGTCCTTCTTGTACGGCATCGTCACTTTTCCGGTGAGCGTGACAACCCCGTTCTCGACCTGCACGCTCACGTCGTCGAAGATCGTGTAGCGTGTGTACGAATTGACCTGTTTGGCGATTTCGTCGGCCACCTGCAGGTCGGTGATGCCTTGCGCGGACGCGGCGGTGGCCATCGTGAGCAGCGCGATGGCAACCAGGGGCCCCACCGAGCGGAAAATGCGCAGCGTCGTGGGAATCCACGCAGCTGAGTGTCTGAGAGACATGGACCCAAACCTCCGACCGCCATGTCCGCCCTCGTCCGCACTCGTAGTGTGATGCGAGGCTCCAGTTCTGGCGGCCACCGGCAGGCGTGCCGGTCGTCACGGCCCCTTACAGCGCAAACCCAGTGCCAGCGCGAAAACACAGGATCCCGCCAGTTTTGCTGGGTTTTGATCCTGCGCCTGCCGAGGGCGCCCGTGACAGAGGACAGCAGAACAGCAAAGCCGAAGACAGAAGCTGGAAGTTAGACGTGAGAGCGAATCGCGTCACGATCGCTCTCGCTTCTGAATTCTCGATTCTGACGGCGTCAGGAACTAAAGCAGCGTAATTGTCAAGATTCCAGCGGCAATGAGAAACAGTTGTCGGAATGGTCCGCCGCCGATGCCGCCCCGGTGGAGATCGGGAATGAGGTCCGCCATCGCCACGTACAGGAAGTTGCCCGCTGCGAAGGACAGGACGTAGGGAAGGATGTTCGGGACACTGCGGGAAGCCGCCAGCATCACGACGGCGCCTGCTACGCCGCCGATTCCAGAGAGCAGATTCAGTGTGAAGGCCCGCAGTCGGGAATAACCCGCGCGCAGAAGGATGGCAACGTCGCCGACCTCCTGCGGGATCTCATGCGCTGCGACGGCAAGCGCAGTGGTAATCCCGAGCGGGACCGACGTGACGACTGCGGCGGCGATTACGGCGCCGTCGACGAACGTGTGAAAGGCGTCGCCGACGATGACGAGCGAGGCTGCACTGCTCGTGTGCAACTCGCATTCCTGGGCGTCATGGCAGTGACGCCACAGCACGAGCTTTTCGAGCAGGAAGAACGACAGCACACCCGCGAGCAACGTGGCCATGGCCGGCGCGGGTTTGATGCTGTCGAGCGCTTGTGGCAGCAGGGCAAGAAGCGCGGCTCCGAGCAGCGTGCCTACGGCGTAGCTAATCAACCACGGGACGAGTCGGACGCGAATGCCATCGCCAAGCAGCAGGAAGACCGATGCCGTCAGCAGACCACCGAAGCTCCCCAGCACGCTAAGCGACACTGCTGCCGCGTAAAGAGTCACTGCCGGATGATACTTCACCCGGCAATCGTCACCCGGGCCGTGACGGTCGATCAGGGAGTGGCGACGTAGCCGCTCCTGGCGCGGACGCGGTACAAACCATTCCGCACCTCGACACGGATGCTGTGCCAGCGGCCGTCCTTTTTTCCGGTGGCGGGGTAGCCCAGATAGTACTGCTTGCTCAATTCGTCGGCGATGCCGGCGGTCGCCGGATCGAGATCGCGCGGGTCGCGGATGATCTCCGTCCGGCCGCCACTGTCGTCGGTGATGTTGCGCAGCGCTGCCACGTTGACTCGGTCATCAGCATGAGTGACGCCACCGCGAGGCGGCATACGACGACCGGGGAACGGGAAAGGCACCGGCTGTTGTGGCGGCCATCCCGTGTACCTGGTTCCCTGTCCGTCGATGCCAATCGCGTAGACCATCACTTCGGTCTGGCGAATGAGCTGCTTGACTTCGTGCGCGTCGGTACGGCTGTTCGTGTCGTTGCCGTCCGAGATGATGACGAGCGCCTTCTTGCGATGCTGGCCGGTCTGCGCCAGAGGCACGGCTTCGGCGATTGCGTCGTACATCGCGGTGCCGCCGCGCGGCTGCAGCCGCCCGAGTTCCGAACGGAGCCGATCGCGATCGGTCGTCCAGCTCTCCACGAGCTGCGGGAAATCCGAGAAGCGATACAGGAACACTTCGTCGGTCGGATCGAGAAGATCGAAGAGAAATCGATTCAGCGCGCCGCGCGCCGACACGATCTTCTCTCCGTTCATGCTGTTGCTCGTGTCGAGCGCGATGCCAAGACTCACGGGAACGCGATCGCTGCTGAAGTGCGTCACCTCCTGCTCCACGCCGTCCTCGAACACGCGAAAGTCTTCGCGACGCAAGCCCGAGACGAAACGGCCACTCGAGTCGGTCACGGTGGCGGTGACATTGACGAGCTCCACCGTGCTCCGCAGCCGGAACGATTGGTCGTCGCCCCGTGTCTGCTGGGCGGTCATGGTCGCGACCGATGCGGCCGCCAGCAAGACCGACAGATGACGCGCGAATGCGTTCGGGTTTCCCATGGTCTTGTGTATTCCTGTTTCGACCTATCCGCGGATATCCGCGAAAAATCCGCGTCTCATGGATTTATCCGCAAGTATCGGTGGAAATCATTCCTTTCGGGCGAGCGCGCTCGCGCCGGTGCGGCGGTCGACGTGCGCAATCACGCGGCCGTTCTCATCGCGGAAGCTGACGCGGTAGCGGGTGACGCTGGTTGCGACAGGCACCGTGATCACGAACGAGGACTCGTCGCCAGGCCCGAGCGTCGTGAAATCCAGCGGCGCACGACCGCTCGTCAGGAACGTTCCATCCGACGCAAAGAGAAACGCGGTCGCCGTCAGCTTCGTCAGCGCAGCCGCCCCACGCGGGTTCCGCACGAGCCCGGTAATCGTGAGGCTCGGGCCGTCCTGCGTGTGCCGAAGCGAAAGCAGGTCCAGAGGCTTGGCCTGCAGGCTTGCCGCCGCGGCGGTCACGGCGTCCGCTGTTCCATTCGTTGCGCTCGCCGATGGTCTCAAGAGGAGCACGGCAACCAATACGACGCCCGCGAGGCCCGCGATGATTGGTGCGCGACGACGCCACGGTGAGCTCGGCAGGGGCCCGGCGAACAGGTCCGGCACTCCGGCCACTTCGAACGCCGGATCCGCCTCGAGCTCGAAATCGACGTCAGCGCTTGCGCGAACGTCCTCCGGGCTCTCGTCGGCCACGTCGCCCGCGAGCTGCGCCAGGGCCCGCACGCGCGCAGCGGATCGCCGCCTCTCTTGCCGCAGCAGGCGGATCGCGATCGCGCTCATCGCAATCGCGATACCTACCGCTGCGAGCGTGATCACGATCAGAAGTTCGTTCATTCACGGTCTCCCAGTGCCCGCTTCGTCGCGAACGAAGATTCATGCGATGCGTCGAAATCGGCTCCTTGGCTAAGGACATTGGGCTTCGCCATGTCCCATTTGCCATTTCCCATCAGGCCGTCCTTTTCAGCGGCCTGTAGGCGGGCCCAAAGCCTGGCTCTCAGCGCAGCTTGAACTCCACCGCCACTTCCACGATCACGTCGACGGGCGTGCCGTACCGGCGCGCGGGAGAGAATCGCCACTGCCGAACCGCGTCGATCGCCCGTTGATCCAACCCCCCGCCGAGCCCTTGGAGCAGCCGCACATCGCCGACGCTGCCATCGCTTCGGACGATGATCTCGAGAATCACGTCTCCCGTGAGGCCACGTCGACGAGCGTCTTCGGTGTAGTCGGGTTTGATCTCCTTGAGGAGTTGCGGCGGTGTGATTCCGGCGCCCGGCCTGAATGGTCCGCCGCCGGTTCCGCCGCCCGAGCCCGGACCGATGCCGGGGCCGTTCCCCTCGCCCATTCCCGTGCCCTGACCCGAACCAGCACCTCCGCCGGTTCCCGAGCCTTGACTTTCAGCGGCAGCAGCCGGCGCCTCGACGATACCAGCGCGGTCGCGAGCATCGGCAGCGACGCTCGCCACTGGCGCGGTAACGGGAGGCAGCGGATCTGGTTTCTTCTCAGGCGGTGGCGGTTCGGCGGGCCGCTCGTCCGGCTCCGGAAGCGGCGGCGGCGTGCGCCGCCGGATCGGTTCCTCCTTGGGCGCGCGAACAACGGGCTGAACCTGTACCGGGCTGCGGAGACTGCTGGTCCCTTTCAGCTCGGCTCGCATAACGGGAGCTGGCTGACGAAGACCACCGCCACCGCCGCCGCCCCCGGGGCCGGGCAACGGCACGAAGACGAGGTGTGTGGTATTGAAGACCGGCCGCCTCTGATCTGACTGCGTCATGCTGACGCTCGTGAGCACGACGAAAATGCCGAGCAAAAGGGCGTGAATTGCGCCGGACGCCAGAAATGGTCCGCCAGTACCGCGACGTTCGGGTGGGGCATGCTGAAACAGCTCCGGAGGCGCCCCGTCCGCCCGTCCTTCGCGAATAAGACGCACACCCGCCGCGGCGTCCGCCGCGCGGGCAAAGCGGCCGTCCAATGTGGCGATCACCCCCGCCGACATCAACGATCGGACGTAACCCGCCTCGACGCCGGCGACCAGCGCAATCTCGGTGGCGCTGAAGACCTCGTTGTCGGACACTTCTGACGTGAACATCGAGCCGGCTTCCCTCGGGCAAAACCCTTGCCGCGGACGGAACGCGAGCGCGCGCCCTGCTCCTCGAGTTTTCGGCTAATATTCGCACGGTCTGTTGCCGGTCGATGCGGACGGGCTGCACTCGTTCATTGACACACTGAGGCCGGCGGGGGACAGCGTTCCTTCGGGATTCAGGCGAAAGCCGGTAGCTCGCCTACGTGCCGGGATTCGAGTTTGGGGTTCAAACCCTCCAAACGTCCGTCAGAAATCCCAGGAGGGCGAGATCAAGCGGAACCCCGAATCCCGAACCCCCGGGCGCTTGTGTTACAACGTTCCGATGTCCACGGCTCAGAGTGTGATTGTGACTGGCGCGTCAAGCGGGATCGGACGCGCCACGGCTTTGCGGTTCGGTCAGGCAGGTGGGTCCGTGCTGGCGGTCGGACGAGACCAGAAAGCGCTCGAAGAAGTCGCGTCACAGGTCGACCGTGATGGCGGACGTGCGGTGGTTCTCGTCGCTGACGTGACCGCACCCGATGCGCCGGACCGCATCGTCAGCGCCGCCCTGGAGCGTTTCGCCGGCATCTCCGCATTGGTGAACGCTGCGGGCATCATCGGCTCGGGGACGGTCGAGTCCACAACCGATCAGCAGTGGGACGAGATGCTGGACATCAACGTCCGCGCACCGTTTCGATTGATGCGCGCCGCCGCGCCGTTGCTCATCGCCTCGCACGGCGCGATCGTCAACGTCTCGAGCGTCACAGGTCTGCGCTCCTTTCCTGGAGTGCTGGCATATTGCGTCAGCAAATCAGCCGTGGACCAGCTGACGCGCTGCGCGGCGCTCGAGCTCGCGTCGAAAGGCGTTCGAGTCAACGCCGTCAATCCCGGGGTGGTTGTGTCGAATTTGCACCGCCGGGGCGGGATGGCCGAGGACGCGTACCAGGCATTTCTCGCTCGTACGCGTGAGACGCATCCGCTTGGCCGCCCTGGCCAGCCGAACGAAATCGCCGATCTCATTTTCTTCCTGGCTTCTGATCGATCCGGGTGGATCACGGGCGAAACGATTGCCATTGACGGAGGTCGTCACCTGACGTGCGCACGATGACACGCGAGGTTCTCAGTTGCGGTCCACGGTGCTCGGCTCCGGGCTCCTGGAGTTCCGTCACAGTACCTGGCTGAACGCGCCGAACCGGTGTCAAATCGAAAGAACAGGCGCGGTGCTTGCACAGAGTGCCGTCGTGGTGTATGAGACGATCGCGCAGACGACGACGTCCGAATCAAAGCGCGAACGAGCGTAGCGAGAACCGCCGGAGCGGAGCGGGGCGAAGGGCTCCGCGAGCGATGGCGATAGGGGGACCGAGGGACGGAGTCCCCCGGAGAAAAGAATGAAGCCGGCAGCCGAAACACCCATCGAAGATCCTCAAGCCGACCTGGAAACCGCACTCATCGACGAGTTTCTCCGCACACGGGGCCTCAGCCGACACGGGCTGCGGAACGTCCCGGAAGAACGAGCGACGGCGCTGATGAAGGAGGCGTCAGGGTACGCGTCCGCGCGACTGACGGAGCTCGAGTCGCGCGCCCATTACGTGCAGGAGATTCACGGAACGTCCGGGAAGCACTGACAGCCTATCCTACGCGTTTCGTTTCACGCCTTCAACGAACACGAGCCCTTCACGCGCTGCGAGCGTCCGCACCGCGACGAACCGTCCTGCCTCGAGCGTGCGGGGTACGTCGAGACCCTCGCCTGTCGTCTGCCGTCCGAACAGTGCGTCAAAAGTCCCTCGCCCGGTGGTATCGATCACCAGGCAGCGGCCGCCAGCGCGGAGCACACGCCACGCCTCCTGCAGCGCCCGGCCACGATCTTCACTCGTCATCGACGGGAGCACGTCGCGTGTGACGACGAGATCGAACGAGTCGGGATCGAATGGCAGCGCCGTGTACGGCGTCGAGAACGTCTCGACGAGCGCGCCCTCGCGCTCGACGGCGTGGCTCGCCTCTTCGGCACGCCGCGGATCGACGTCAATGGCGCACGCGCGGCCGGTCAGCCCGACCTTCACGGCAAGCGAGGCGATCAGTTTTGGATCGCTGCCGCCGAGCACGAGGAGGCGGTCACCGAGCTTGACGCCCGACATGCTGACCGCGAGCGACTCGGCCGGCTGTGTTTTCCTCAGCCATGGCATCGCTGTACCTGTCTCCTCCCAAGACCTTCCAGAAGCCGACTTATCCGTGTCACTTCGCGCGAGTCCGCGCCTCGTCGATCGTGATCGCCTCTCATTCGCCAGATCTGCACACAGAAGTTGGACCCTTGGGCAATGATATAGTTCCCGGTTGTGAAAAAACCTCAGAAAACCGCGGAACCTGCAGGGAAGCTGGGCATGCTGCTCGTCGGCATGGGGGCCGTCAGCACGACCACGATTGCCGGTGTGCTGGCAGTGCGACGCGGTCTCGCGAAGCCGATCGGCTCGTTGACACAGATGGGTACCGTGCGACTCGGCAAGCGCACTGAAGCTCGGTCGCCGCTCGTGAAGACGTTCGTTCCGCTCGCGTCGCTCGACGACATCGTCTTCGGCGGCTGGGACATCTTCGAAGACAACTCGTACGAAGCGGCCAAAACAGCCGGCGTTCTCGATGCCGCGCTGCTCGATCGAATCCGTCCCGAGCTCGAGCAGATTCAGCCGTGGCCTGCCGTTTTCGACAGACGCTACGTCAAGCGCCTCGACGGGCCGAACGTGAAGACAGCCGCAACGAAGCGCGACCTGGCTGACCAGGTCCGCGAGGACATCCGTCGATTCAAGGAGAAACATCAGCTCGCACGGCTGGTGATGGTCTGGTGCGGCAGCACCGAAGTGTATCTGACCGAATCCGAGGCGCACGCGAACGTCGCCAACTTCGAGAAGGCGCTCGATGAGAACGATCCGGCGATCCCGTCGAGCATGATTTACGCGTATGCGGCGATCCGGGAAGGCATTCCGTACGCGAACGCTGCGCCAAACCTCAACGCCGACGTTCCTGCATTGCTGCAGCTGGCACTCGAAACCGGATCGCCGGTTGCCGGAAAGGATCTGAAGACGGGGCAGACGCTCATCAAGACCATCATCGCGCCGGGATTGAAATCGAGGCTGCTCGGCGTGGAAGGCTGGTACTCGACCAACATCCTCGGCAACCGCGACGGTGAAGTGCTCGACGACCCAGAATCGTTCAAGACTAAGGAAGAGAGCAAGAAGTCCGTCCTCGACTACATCCTGCAGCCGAATCTTTATCCCGATCTCTACGAAAGACTTTGCCACGTTGTCCGCATCAACTACTATCCGCCGCGGGGGGACAACAAAGAGGGCTGGGACAACATCGACCTCTTCGGCTGGCTCGGATACCCGATGCAGTTGAAGATCAATTTTCTGTGTCGCGACAGCATTCTCGCCGCGCCGATCGTTCTCGACGTGGCTCTGTTCCTCGACCTCGCGAAACGCGCCGGCATGAGCGGCATTCAGGAGTGGCTCTCGTTCTATTTCAAGAGCCCGATGCACGCGCCCGGCCTCTACCCCGAGCACGATCTGTTCATCCAGTTGATGAAGCTGAAGAACACACTGCGGTATCTGAAGGGCGAGGAGTTGATCACGCACCTCGGGCGCGAGTACTACGATTGAAAACCGAGACGGAAGCCAGAAGCTAGAAGTTCGAGTGAATGAGATCACGATCGCTTTAGTCATCGGAGTCGAGCTTCTGTCTGTAATC
>JBKPCD010000097.1:0-10531 GCA_046727175.1 Acidobacteriota bacterium
ATGCTGACATGCCGACCTTGGTCGCGGCACTTCGTGCACGCGATCGGCAACTCGGTTTCGTCATTGCTCAGGAGGAGCGGCAAGTCGCGTAGTCGTCAACCGAGCCGCCGCTGAATTTCAACAGCCGGAGGGACATCCCCCGGAGACGTCAGTTCCTGCCGACGGTGGGAATACTGGCGCAAACTCTGGGATTCAATCAAGTAGCCGTTCTCTGCTCGATGATGCGCTCGACGGGTCGAAGGCGACGAAGCGAGTCAGACTGCCGACGTGAAAGCAATCCCGCGTTGTCGACGTTCGTTCTTTCTCGACAGGCCAGCGACCTTCGTGACGAGCGGGCGTTTCGCGATCGCCCGCGCGACTCGCTTCCTAAGCGGAGCGGGGATCGTGGGCCCCCGCGAGCGAACGCGTAAGGGGTCTGGGGACGAAGGCCCCATCAAGAATGATTAGCGGGCTACGGGGATCGAACCCGATTAACACAAATCTTCTAAGTTGGTGATGCCGCGCAGTTTCTGGTAACAAGCGCTTGACCCTCAATACGTTAACGTTGCGCGAACGTTCACTGGCGTTCGCGCAATTCTCCTGCATTCTCCCGACGTCTTGGAGACATCTCTAACGACGTCGGCCGGGTCAAGCGCAAGTTGCTGACGGCAAGGCAAACGTTCTCCGATCAGGCAGCCGGAGCCGGCTCTCATACGCCTATGAGCCGGCGGAGGCGGCCGTGCCCTCGTCGCCTCAAATCTTTTCCGATGTCCACGTCTGAGGCTCAATCCCGTGTGTCACACTACGGTGCTGCCCACCAAACATCTCTTCGGTCACAACGGACCATGATGACTCGTGCGAACTCCCAGAAGGGAGGCGGGTCGCCTATCCATTTTGCCGGTCACGAACAATCCGGACCACGTCTCCACGCAGGCATCACCGCCCCGTCGCCTGTGCTGGCGCGCGACGGCAGAACTCGTCGTAATCGATCTGATCGCGCAACAAGATCCACAGTCGGATGCCGAGTTTGCGGCCCACCGCAACACGAGCTTTTCCGAGCCCCTTCTGCTGCAGTTTGCGTCGATAAAATCGCCGCAAGGCTGCATCGCGCCGCACCGCGTGAAGGGCCGTCTCGCACCACAGGAACCGCAGCAGCGGGTTGCCCTGTTCGGTGAGCTTCCCGAGTCGCTGTCGATCGCCACTCGAGTACTCGCTCGGGATCATCCCGACGTAACTGGCCAGCGCTTTCGCATCGACAAATCGCAACGGATCGCCCAGGAACACTTCCGTCGCGAGTGCCGTGACGGGCCCCACGCCCGGATGCGTTGTGAGACCGCGCGCCTGCGGCCGTTCGCGGGCTTGCGCACTGACTCGCTCATCCAGGTCCTCGATGTGCGTGGTCAAGTGATCCAGTAACGCCTGCAATTCCGACCGGCGGTCTCCCGCGTGCGGAGCCAGGGGCAATGACGCCAGCGTCGCCTGGCCTGCCCGGCTCCACAACCCCACACCTCGTCGAATGCCATGCGCGAGGGCAAGGCCTTGCAGGGCGTTCATGACTCGCGTTCGCATCCGCACCCACTGGTGACGATGCAGCAGGAGCGCACGCAGATCGCGCAGCTCGGTCGATGGCATCCAGATCGACGGAAACCGATCTTCAGTCAGCAAGTCCAGAAGCAGCGCGGCGTCTCGGCGATCGTGCTTCTGACGCCGGGTCTCGGCTTTGCGAATCTTCGTCGGGTGACCGACGCGACAGCTGATCTCCAACTCTTCCATCAAACTCAGAAACCATCCCATCGATCCCGTAGCTTCAATCCCAACCACGACCGGCCGTGGAAGCGCCGCGTAGAACTCCCGGATCGTATCCGCCTCGTGTTTCAGTGTCTGCTCGAGGACTTCTCCCGTCTCACGATTCAACATCGCAATCGTTTGTTGGCTTGCGTGCAAATCGCAACCAATAATCCGCATCTCGGCCTCCTTCGACCCGAGCGCTGTGACCGTGGACAGCGCACAGTCTACGAGGCCGACGTCGTTATGACATCATTCTGGACACGCTCGGCGACGCCGGTGATCCGCTCACTGACCCGAGTTCCGCTTCACAGCCTTCTGAGATACGCGAGCAGTGCCGTCCGTTCCTCGGCCTTTACAAAGCCGCGATCAACCGTGACGCCGTCGGACGACATGAAGGCTGGAAGATTCCGTTTCGGCACGAACGGTGGCGAGTTGATTCGTTCCGCGCGCCGGAAGAGCGCATCGTAGTGATCCAACACCTCCTCGAGCGTTGCGGCGGAGTTGTTGTGAAAGTATGGCGCCGTCTTGCTGATTCCGCGAACCTGCGTGACGTCCATTACTCCGAGATCAGCTGGTTGCCCTGTGAGCAGCAATCGTCCTGGATCCGATGTCGTCACCAACTGGAAATCCCCGTTTGCGAGAGTGATGCGGTACATCCGCGCGTTGCGCGCCAGCCGCGGCGGACACGGCGCGAACCCGTCGGTCGTGGGCCGCGGACAAGCCGCCTGGATGTTGTGATACCGGACGAGCGGCCTCGGGATGGTCGTCTCCGGCGTCGAGCCACTGGGGTGGCGCGCGCCGCCATGACACTGCGCGCAGGCCCGGTTGAAGACCGCCTTGCCTTGTTGTTCGAGGTCGGTCAGCTCCGGATCCGGATCAGGGGGCGTGATGCCGTCGCGGATTGCGTCGGCCAGTTGTTCGACGCCGCGGGAAGAAAACAGCGTCTGCTGAAATGCGGCAAGATCGTCGAGCAGTCGCTCCGGTGGCTCCGCCGAAACCTGGGCGTGCGCGATAAGCGCTCCGCGCGCCTGCTCCTGGAGTGTGCCGAAGCGCGCATCGTGCTGGTAGCCGCCTTGCGGGTTCGGGCCGACTGGATCCGCACCGAGCGGCGTGCGGGCAGTCGGCGGCCACACGGGGTCGACGCCGTCGGGACCGGTAATCGCGACGTTGAGCACCGGTATGACCGCTCGAAAGACGTCGACGGTGGTTTCATTGGTCGGCTGACACGTGCGGCTCGGAACCGGGCAGGTTGCCGGATCGAGGAGCCTCACGTTCGGCGGCAGCGGCAGCGTCACGCGCACGAGGCCGTTGTCGACCAGATTCGAGTAGTCCGACGCGGCGTCGCCGTTGATTCGGAAGTCATCTGCGTCAACGGGTCGAAAGAGCGGATCGTCGGCGTTCTTGTTGCGTCGGCGTTCGGCCATGAGCGCCTCGAATCGCGCCCTGGCCGCAGCCGGCGACAGCTGAAAGTTCTCGGACGGCATGTGGCAGTCCGCACACGCCCGTCCGTTGCCTTCGAGCCCCTTCAGATTTCTGTCGTTGAAGGCCGCCCGGCCGCGCGCAACCGCATCGCACGGGCCACTGTCGCAATTCAGCTTCGTCTGTCCATTTCCCTGCGCGATGACGGCTTTGACGCAAGTAGCCACGAGGAGCGTCGCGAACAGACCAAGGATCGGCATTATCAGCGCGCGCCGCGCCGAACCGCGCATAATGGCCTCCTTAACGGGGTCAAGAGACGCCCTCGATATCGGGAGTGCTCTGATTGTTAAGGCGCAGTTCGGCGGGAAAATCCGCACTAGCCTCGGAGTTCAGCTGAAGTGCGAGTTCCTTCGATGGCAGGCCTGCCACACGACGCTGCGGCCGGAGTGGCCCGATGTCAGCGGACGTTGTCGATTACGCCGATGTCGGATTCGTAGACCGGCCGCGCTTCAAGAACGATGCGGCGTCCATCAGGATGGACATCGAACCGGACGGTGCTCAACTCGTTGTGCCTGAGGAGGAGCGGCACCTCGGTGAGTCGTGTCCGGTGCTCGCCGCGAGAATCAGTCCGCCACAGCACACCCGTCAGATCGGGTTTTCCCTCGAGGAACAGGATTTCGCCGCCGCGAGTGACGGCACACCAGAGGGCCCACCCGGCAAAGAGCTGCTTTCGGATGCCGTCGACCGTGCCGATCCAGACGCCCGCTTCTGAAGGACGTGGCCCGGCGAGGGTGAGCGTGAGCCCGGTCGTTTGATTGGACGTAGGAGCGACAAAGACAAAAGAACGACCGTCGGGCATCCACCACGTCTCTCCGAACACATTCGGGAGCGTCTGCCGCTGGTTCGTCCGCGGATCGTAGATCTCCGCTTGCCGCGGAGCCGTGCGATAGAGGAACCGACCATCCGTGCCGATATCACCCCAGGTGGAGTTGAATGGCTTCATTGGAAGCACCTCTGGCACTCCACCGGAAACCGGGAGCCGCCGGAGGTCGAATGCGACCTCTGCCGCTGAGCCGTCGGCCCTGGACGCGAATAAGAGGGTCTGGCCGTCGGGCGTCCACCGCGGATGGATGTTGAATCGTCCGTCCTCCAAGATTCTGGTCGCGTTCCGGCCGTCTGCGTCCATGACCCACAACGTGTCCCGCTCGAGACTGTTCCGGTTGGTGAAGTACGCGATCCGCTGGCCATCGGGAGAGTATCGCGGCGCTGTTTCTCCGCGCGCCGACTCCGCGGTGAGCCAGGTCACGCGTCCAAGCGACGTGGGCTCAAGGCTCATCTCTGCCAGTCCAATATTCGTGCGTGAGCTGGAAAACGCGAGGCGTCGCCCGTCAACCGACAAGTCGATGTCTTCGTTGTCCTCCTGACCGGCGGTAATTGGCTCAGGATCTCCAGACGTGACCGGGATTTTCCACGTACTCAACGTGCCGCCGCGGCTCGATGTGAAGTAAATGGACCGATCGTTCGGCGACCACACTGGCGAGAGCGCAAGCGCACCATCGTGGGTAAGATCGCGGCGTGCGCCTGTTCTCAGGTCCACAATCACCAGCTCACCCCGCTGCGCGCTGAGCTGACGAACGAAGACGATCGACATACCATCGTGCGAAAACGCCGGCTGCGTGTGGCGAATAATCAGCGGCTCGGGTTGCGTAATCGCCTTCGGATTTGCGCCTTCAGCGTCCGATACCCAAATCGCCCCCTTAGATCGATACGTAATCAACCGGCCGTCGTGCGACCATGCGGGTGTTGCCGCGTTGATCACGATCCGCCGTGGACGGCCGCCGGACGCCGGCACGTTCCAGAGGTCAGTGTTTCCATTCTCGTTCAGTCGCGCAAACAGGAGACGGGCGCCATCCGGCGCCCATTGCGGTCTCGTCTCGACGTTCGGATCGTCGGTTATTCGAATGAGGTTCCCGCCAGATATGAGAGCCACATAGAGATCCCACTGGCCCGCCCGATTTGAAACGAACGCAACCGATCGGCCGTCGGGCGACAGCGTGGGCTGGGATTCCACGCCGGCAAAGTTGGTGACGGAAATGAACCGCATCGTCGATGCGGTTCTCGTCGGGATCCATGAACCGGCCAGGACCGCCCAAACGACACCTGTCGCGCCGAGAAGTGCGACAGTCGCGACAGTCCACGCCAATCGCGCAGACGATCGTGTCGGCACGTTGGAGGCGGGCATTCCCGGCCACTTGGAATCAGTCGGAGGCTCCAGCTCGAGCCGCGCGTCGCCAGCGTCCTTGAGCCGCCGGCCGGGATCGGCCTGCAGGCATCGGTACAGCAACGCCTGGACGTGTCGCGGCGTGCTCGACGGTAGCGCCGC
Source organism: Acidobacteriota bacterium (assembly GCA_046727175.1). Taxonomy (GTDB): domain Bacteria; phylum Acidobacteriota; class Vicinamibacteria; order Vicinamibacterales; family 2-12-FULL-66-21; genus JBKPCD01. The sequence goes on from JBKPCD010000097.1 coordinate 5,570, forward strand.
GAAACTCGGCACGTGTTCGGGAGGAGTTCCCGAGCTACCCAATGAAGCGTCGCTCGGAAATGCGGCTCGGCCGGTCAACAGCTCGAAGAGCACGCATCCGAACGCCCAGAGATCCGCCCTCTTGTCGATCGTCTCGCCGCGTACCTGTTCGGGGCTTCGGTACGATCCGCGAACGTCGCCGGCCGCAGGCAGATCGGTAAACCCGAACTTCAGGACCTTCACCGTGCCGTCGCGCTGCACGATGATCTTCGACGGGTCCACGGTGCCGTGCAGGATCCCGCGGTCGTGCAGCGCCTCGAGCGCCCCCGCCAACTGTTTCGCGACGGCCACCACTTCGTCGAGGCCAATCGACGCCTTCGCAAGCCGTTCTGCCAGTGAATGGCCTTCGACCAGTTCGGCCGCGAGCACGTGAAAATCCCCGATCGCCTCCAACCCGTACGTGGCAGCGACGTTCGGATGGTCGAGCGCCGCCAGAATGCTTGCTTCTCGCTGCAACGACGCAAAGCCGCCCGAATCCTCGTCACCGCCTCGAGCAAGGATCTCCATGATCACGTCGCGCTGGAGTCGCGTGTCGCGAGCACGGTACACGTCGCCTCTGCTGCCGCGACCGAGGTGCGCGACGATGATGTATTTTCCAAGCCGTGTGCCCGCCGCAGATTCGCCGAGAATCGAGAGGGACTCCGTCGTGGAGAGCGTGCGGCGGGCGACGCTTGCCGCTTCGAGCGCCGTCGCGACCTCTTCGGCGCGCTGATACCGTTTGTCGGGGGACTTCTCGAGGCATCGGTGCACGATGTCTGCGACTGCCGGCGGCACCTCGCGGCGCAGATCGGAGATGGCCGGGGGATCGACGGCGAGAATTGCGTGCAGCGTTTCGACCGTGCTGCTGCCGGCGAACGGCCGCCGGCCGGCAATCATCTCGTACAGCATCGCGCCGAGCGCGAAGAGGTCGGCGCGCCCATCCACCTCCGCGCCACGCACCTGCTCGGGAGCCATGTACGCCGGCGTGCCCGCGATGACACCAGTGATGGTCTGCCCCGGCTCGTCAACGCCAGGCGAGCGGAGCTTCGCCAGACCGAAATCGAGAATCTTGACGCCCCCGTCCGAGCGGAGGAAGACGTTGTCCGGCTTCAGATCGCGATGAATGATGCCGCGCGCGTGTGCCGCCGTCAGACCTCTCGTGATCTGCACGGCAATGGCGAGCGTCTCGTCCACCGATAGCGGTCCATTCTCGAGCCGCTTTCGGAGGCTCTCCCCTTCGAGGCATTCGCACACAAGGAAGGGCGCACCTCGGTGCTCTCCAACGTCGTAGACAGCGAGAATATTCGAGTGATTGAGCGCCCCGGCCGCGCGCGCCTCCTGCTGGAATCGACGGAGCCGATCGGCATCGCTCGCAAAGTGGGGCAGCAGCACCTTGATCGCGACGTCGCGGCCGAGACGCTCGTCGTGGGCGCGCCAGACTTCCCCGGAGCCGCCCGATCCGAGCAGCCACTCGACCCGGTAGACGCCGACGCGTTCACCGGGCCGCAGGCTGGATCCGTCCGCCGCGACCTCCTGCGCGAGCGTGTCAATCGCGCTGGCTTCGAGGAAATCGCCGGAGTCATCGGCGGCTGACAGCATCGCCATCGCTTCGGATCGAAGCGCGTCATCATCGCCGCACGCCTGGTTCACGCGCGCCGCACGTTCGGCACGCGGCGCCTCCAACGCGTCCGCAAACACGTCGTTCAGCCGCTGCCAATGTGCCGAGTTCACCGCACGTGTTCCTTCAGGAGCCGATAGAGCCAGGCGCGCGCGAACGCCCATTCCTTGTCGACGGTTCGTGGAGAGATACCGAGAGCCTCAGCCGCTTCGTCAACGGAGAGGCCTCCGAAGAACCGCAACTCCACCACGCGCGCCTTGCGCGGGTCTTCGACGGCGAGCGCCTCGAGGGCGTCATCAATAGCGAGAAGGTCACGGTCGGGCTCGGACACTGGCACATCGACCTCGTCCAGCCGAACCTGCTGCGGGTTCGGTCCGCCGCGGCGCTCAGCGCGGCGTTTGCGCGCGATGTCCACCAGCACCCGCCGCATCATCTGCGCGGACACTCCGAAAAAGTGCGCTCGATTCTTCCAGTGGATACCACCCCATCCCAGCAGCCGGACGCAGAGTTCGTTCACCAGCGCCGTCGCCTGATAACTGACCGCCGCTCGTTCTCCCGCGAGGTACCGCGCCGCGAGGCGGTGCAGCTCGTCGTACACGAGCGGCATTACCTGGTCGAACGCCGCCGGATCGCCATCGCCCCACGCTTGGAGCAGCCGGGTAATCTCATCGTGCTCCGGAGCGTTGCGAGGCACCTTCATCCTGCGGCGTCCCGAGAGGGCCTCAGTCTAGCATTTAGATCTATCCCGAGCGGGACTGAGCAGCCGCTGGCTCGGCCGACTCGGCTTCATCGGCGGCGAGCGGGAGGACTTCTACCGCGAACTCGGCCATCAGCGAGCGGCGAGTCGCCTGCGAACTTCGGCCCAGGGCTCGTCTTGACGGCGCCGCTATCGAGTTCCGCCAGGCGCCGATTCACCTCGGCGGCTCACACGGCTTCGGCGTCGGCAACGGCTTCGCGTCCGACGATTGCTGGAGTAGAATCCGAACCCTTCACGGATCGGGTGATTTTGTAAGCGCCGCGAATGTGGAAAGGAATATGGATGTCCACCTCCCGCTATGACCTCCTGACTATCGGTGGTGGCCTCGGAGGCGCGGCGTTGGCCCTGGTCATGGCCAGGGCGGGAGCGCGAGTCCTCGTTCTCGAGCGTGAGCCGAAGTTCAGAGATCGCGTGCGTGGGGAATTCCTTCCGCCGTGGGGCGTGGCCGAAGCGCAGCAGCTTGCCATCTCAGATCTGCTTCGACAGTGTGGGCACGTCGTGCCTTCCATCGAAATGGGACTGGGCCGTCCCCGCGATCTCCCAAGCACTACGCCGCAGTGTATGCCTGCCATAGGCTTCAGTCATCCTGAAATGCAGGAACTGCTACTACAAACTGCAGTCAGTGCTGGCGCCCACGTCCGACGTGAAGCGGTGGTTACGGCTGTCGAGCCCGGTGAGACGACGCAAGTGCACGTCCAGGAACCCGGTAGCAGTCTCGAGACACTCTCTGCGCGCCTTGTGGTCGGGACTGACGGTCGTAATTCCGCTGTTCGCAAGTGGGCGCGATTTACGGTCACGCGTGACCCTCATCCGTTTTTGTTCGCGGGTGTTTTGTTGACGGGTCTCACTGCGCCGCACGACGTGGCGTACTACTGCTTCAATCCGGCTGTAGCCATGGCTGCTGCCAGCGTGTACGAAGGCGCGGGTCGCTTTCGCGCGTATCTCGCATATCCCAGTGAGGGTGTCGATCGTTTGCAGGGCGAGCAAGCACTGCGCCGTTTTCTGGTCTACTCCAGGCAAACGACAGCATTCCCCAACGTTTACGAGGGTCCTCTTCAACTCATCGGTCCCCTCGCGTCATTTTCTTGTGACGAAGATTGGGCCGAATATCCGTACCAGGACGGTGTCGCGCTCATTGGGGATGCCGCCGCCACTAGCGACCCCGCGTATGGCCAAGGCATGTCGTTGACGCTGCGAGACGTCCGCACGCTCAGCGAAAAGCTTCTGAGCGACAGCCAGTGGGATGTCGCGGGCAATGAGTACGCCTCGGAACACCGTCGTTACTTTTCCGTCATCCACACTTCCTGCGGCTGGTTAAGACAGATGTTTCAGGAGCAGGGACCTGAAGCCGATCAGCGGCGCGCCACTGCTTTACCTCTGATCGCCGCCGACCCTACTCGGATTCCCGACCACATCATGAGCGGACCGGAGCTTTCAATTGACGATAGCGTCCGTTCGCGTTTTTTTGGCCAGTCGGAGTCGTGATGTTCGCGCTTCGTCTTCTCGCACGGCCAAGCGCTCGACTGCCGCACCGACCTTGACACGGGCTGACTCGAGACACCTTTTCAAATGACGCGGAATGAGAGCGAGCAAAAACCTGGAGCGACGGTCAACGACCGTAAGGCGTTCAGGTTGTCGTCGCCGAAAACCGCGCCCAACGAAACTTGCCGAGCGGCGAGGCGGCGGCGAACTTCGGCCGAGGAGATCGCTTTGACGGCTCCGCTATCGAACTGCGCCACGCGCCGGTTCATCTCGGTTGCCCAGGCGGCCTCGGTGTCTTCGTCCACTTCAGTATCGAGGCTCTCGAGTAGCGATCCAGCGATCGCCGCCCGGCCGGCAGTGGCCATTAGCCGGTGCTTCAGTTGGATCATGATGTGGCTCGTGTAACGTCGATCCGCGCCACCAGTGTTGCCTATCGCACCGGACGCAGGTAGAGATTGGCGGCGCGCTGGCCGATCTTTCGACCGTATTCCGTCCCTTCTTCGACCGATTTGCGGAAGTGAAACCCGACGAGGATGCGCGAATACGCGTTCTCGGCCGCCGCCTGGGAGAAGCTGGTATACGAGCGGAGTATCGGCGTCGCATCGCTGCAGGTGCTACCAGCAGGTAGCGTCACGCCACAGTCCTCGAAGCTGATCTCGTCGGTGCCGAAGAACTGCTTCAACACTTCAGCACCCGCGCCTCCCGCAATCGAGTGACCCGAGACGTAGTCTTGGTCCGGAGGAGTCGGGCGCAACGGCGTCCACGTCGGGTCACCAATCGTGTCTGGATTGCCGTCCGTGTCCCCTGTCCGAATAGCGGTGATCGGTCGCCAGTAGTTGTAATGGTTCTTGGAATCTTTCGTGGCGATGTAGCCGTCCGCAAGAGCCATGTTGAGCAGCCCGAACAGCCGGGCGTTCTCCCAGAGATTGAGTCCCTGGTCACCGGAAACGGTTCTCGCATCCGGTTCCACTTCAGCGGGGAGCTTTCCCACCAGAAGAGGGCGATTTCGGTTTCGTCGGGCGTGCGTGCGCTGGGCGTGGTGATGTCATCGCCGCCGAGGGATTTCACTTCGTTGAAGTCTGCCGTG